>JADLEG010000222.1 GCA_020846275.1 Alphaproteobacteria bacterium | reverse complement strand
GCGCTCACGCTCCGCCGTTGAACTCGTCCAGCAGGGCGGCGATCCGGACCGGGTCGGCCTGCTCCATGATCGTGCGCGCGCGGCGCGTCGCCGCGTCCAGGTCGATCGCGCGCAGCCGCTGCTTGACGCGCAGCAGATGGACCGGCGCCATCGACAGGTCGCGGATGCCCAGGCCCAGCAGCAGGGGCAGGAAACGCGGGTCGCTCGCCATCTCGCCGCACACGCTCACGGGGATGCGGGCGCGCAGCGCCGCCTCCACGGTGAACTGGATCAGGCGCAGCACCGCGGGGTGCAGGGGGTTGTAGAGATGCGCCACCTGCTCGTCGCCGCGATCGATCGCCAGCGTGTACTGCGTCAGGTCGTTGGTGCCCAGCGCGAAGAACTCGGCGGCCAGCGCCAGCGCGTCGGCCGACAGCGCCGCGCCCGGCACCTCGATCATCGCGCCCAAGGGCGGCATTTCCTCGGCCTGGCGCTGGCCGCGCCGCTTCAGGCGCCGCGCCACGCTGCGCAGCACGTCGCGGACCTCCTGGATCTCGACCGTCGAGGTGATCATCGGCAGCAGGATGCGCACCGGCCCGTGCGCGCCCGCGCGCAGGATCGCGGCAAGCTGGGCCTCCAACAGGTCGCGGCGCTTCAGGGATAGGCGGATCGCGCGCAACCCCAGCGCGGGATTGACCGTGTCGGCGGCGGCGCCGTCGGTGCCGATCAGCTTGTCGTTGCCGATGTCGAGCGTGCGGATCGTCACCGGCTTGCCGCCCATGCCGCGCACGATGTCGCGCAGCATCCTGTACTGCTCCTCCTCGTCCGGCACCGCCTCGCGGTTCATGAACAGGAACTCGGTGCGCAGCAGGCCGATCCCCTCGGCCGCCGCGGCGACCGCCAGGTCGACCTCGGCCGGCAGCTCGATATTGGCTTCCAAGGCGATGTGCGCGCCGTCGCGGGTGATGCTGGGCAGCTTCGCCACGCGCAGAAGCTGCTTCTGTTCCTGGCGCAGCGCCTCCTGCCTTGCCTTGGCGCGCTCCAGCGTGGCGGGCGAGGGCGAAACCGTCACCTCGCCGCGCGTGCCGTCGACGATCACCATTTCGCCCTGGCGCACGCCGGCGAGCAGGCCGGTGACGCCGACCACCGCCGGCAGCGCCAGCGAGCGGGCCATGATCGCGGTGTGGCCCTCCGGCCCGCCCAGCACGGTGGCGAAGCCGCCGACGATCTTGGGATCGAGCAGGGCGGTGTCGGCCGGCGACAGATCCTCGGCGATCACCACCGATCCCGCCGGCGCCTGCGCCAGGGTCTGGTAGGGCGTGCGGGTCAATTGGCGGATCAGCCGGCTGCCGACGTCGCGGATGTCCTCGCCGCGCCCCGCCAGATAGGCATCGCCCATCTGCGCGAAGCCCTCGGCGATGGCCTCGATCTCGCTCTCGACCGCGCGCTCGGCGTTGATGCGCTGCTCGGCGATGCGCTTCTCGACGCCGCGGAGCAGGCGCGAGCCGGCCAGCATCTGCATGTAGGCGTCGAGCAGGTAGCCCATCTCCTCGGCGGCCGAGCCGTGCAGCGCGCCGGCCTTGGTCTTCAGCTTGGCGATCTGCTTGCGCGCGGCGGCGACGGCGTCGGCGAAGCGCCGCTGCTCGGCTTCGACCTGCTCGGCGCCGATCGCGTAGTCCGGCACCGCCACGCTGCCGGCCTCGTAGACATGCGCCGGTCCGATCGCCACGCCGGCGGCGACGCCCAACCCTTCGAGGACCCGTTCGCCGCCTGCTTCCGCGGCCGTCCTACGTGGTTTCATCGAAGCCCGCCTCGACCAGCGCCGCCAGGGCGCCGATGGCGTCGCCCGCGTCGGCGCCCTCGGCGCGCAGTTCGATCGTGGTTCCCGGACCGGCGGCCAGCATCATCAACCCCATGATCGACAGGCCCGATACCCGCGTGCCGTCGCGCACCACGCTGATCGTGGCGGCGAAGCGCTCGGCCAGCTTGACGAACTTCGCCGCCGCCCGCGCATGCAGGCCGCGCCGGTTCCTGATCGTAACCGTGCGCCGCGTCTCGCCGTCGGCCGTCGACCCGCCCGCGGGCGCTTCTGACGGCGCGCCGTCCATCAGTCGTCCCCGTTCAGCAGGCGCGAGGCGACGTTGATGTACTTGCGGCCGGCGTCCTGGGCGCTGTCGACGGCGTGCGCCAGGTCCTGGTTCTGGCGCACCGAGGCCAGCTTGATCAGCATCGGCAGGTTGACGCCGGCGATGATCTCGACCTTGGCCTTGTCCATGATCGAGATCGCCAGGTTCGACGGCGTGCCGCCGAACATGTCGGTCAGCACCACGACGCCCGACCCGTCGTCGACCTTGGCCACCTGGTCGAGGATTTCCTTGCGCCGGAGCTCCATGTCGTCCTCGGGGCCGATGCAGACCGAGGCGACGTTGCGCTGTGCGCCCACGACATGTTCCAGCGCCGCGACCAGCTCGGATGCCAGCCGTCCGTGGGTGACGAGAACCATTCCGATCAAGCACGGCCTCCTGCGGGTGCGTTCTCGCCGCCGCGCGACAGATCGCGGTGGTTCAGCGTCACCGGGTATCCCAGATCGTTCAGCCAACCCGCCAGCCGCTCGGCGACGAACACCGAGCGGTGCCTGCCGCCGGTGCAGCCCACGGCGATGGTCAGGTAGCTCTTGCCTTCGTGGATATAGCGCGGCAGCAGCGGCTGCAGGACGCCGGTCAGCCCGTCGAGGAACGGCGTGAAGGCCGGGTCGCGCCTGATGTGCTCTGCCACCGGCGCGTCGCGGCCGGTCAGCGGCCTGAGCTGCGGGACATAGAAGGGGTTGTCGAGGAACCGCACGTCGAACACCAGGTCGGATTCGCGCGGCACGCCGTGCCGGTAGGAAAAGGACACCACGAACACCGACATGCTGCGCTGCTGGGCCAGCGCGAAATGCCCCAGCAGCAGGCGGCGCAGGTCGGCGGCGGTCAGCATGGTCGTGTCCACCACCAGGTCCGCGCGGGCGCGCAGGGGCTCGACCAGCTGCCGCTCGTGGCGCACGCTGTCGGCGACCGGGCGGTCGGCGGTCAGCGGATGGCGCCGGCGCGTCTCGGTGTAGCGGCGGAACAGCACCTCGTCGTCGCAGTCCAGGAACAGCAGCTTGACGTCCAGCTCGGGCTGCTGGCCCAGGCGGTCGAGCTCGGCCATGAAGGTCTCCGCCCCGAAGCCGCGCGTGCGGATGTCGATGCCGATCGCCAGCGGCCGCGCCACGTCGACCGCGCCGGGACGCGCCGCCAGGCTTTGCAGCATCGGCAGCGGCAGGTTGTCGACCGCCTCGTAGCCCATGTCCTCGAGCGTCTTCAGCGCCGTCGAGTGGCCGGCGCCGGACATGCCCGTGACCAGGATGACGCGCGTGCGCGGCTGGGCCGCGCCGGCGGGCTTGCGGTCGTCCGCCTCGGCGGCGCGCGGCGCAGGCGTGATCGTTGCGGTGACGGTTGTCATGGGTCGTTCGGGTTCAAGCGGGCGGGATTATATCCATTCTGCCGGAAACTACAGCTAGGCGAAGCTTGGCTGCGGCCGAGGCCTCAAAAGGCGCCAGGTCCAGGCAGGGCAGGGAAACTCCCAGTATTTCCACGTAGTTGGGCTCCGGCAGGCGCTCAACTCGCTCCCGCGGCACCAGGTCGACGACCAGCGCCAGGCCCGACTCGGACAGGGCAGGCAGCCGAATGATGCCTAGTCCGCGCACCTCCAGACGGCCGGCGATCGGCGGCGGGCAGTGTGCCACCAGACGATCGCCCCGGCGCTCGATCGCCGTCTGGTCGTCGGCTACCAGCTGCGCGCCGCCGTCGATCAGGCGCAGCGCCAAGTCGGACTTGCCGCTGCCCGCGGGGCCGCGGATCAGCACGCCCGCGCCGGCGACCTCGACCGTGGTAGCGTGAACCAGCAGCATGGCCGATATATAGGTGGGCTGCGCGGGCTCGGCGTCAATCGCAGCCCGCGGGCGGCTGGATTTGCGCGACACGCCAAGGGGCTGGCCAGGGGCGGCAAGGGGCGGGAAGGATGCGGATCGACCGACTGGACCATTTTGTCCTGACCGTCGCCTCGGTCGACCGGACGATCGACTTCTACCGGCGCGTTCTGGGCATGGAGCCGGTCACCTTCGCGGGCGGCAGGCGGGGCCTCGCGTTCGGCCGGCAGAAGATCAACCTGCACGAGGTCGGCAAGGAGTTTTCGCCGCGCGCGCACCGCGCCCAGGCCGGCACCGGGGATGTCTGCTTCATCGCCGCCGTTCCCCTGGCCGAGGTGATCGACCACCTGAGAGCCGAAGGCGTGCCGATCGAGTTGGGTCCGGTGCCGAAGACCGGGGCGACCGGCGCGATTACGTCAGTCTATTTCCGCGATCCCGATAAGAACCTGATCGAAGTTTCCACATATGATTAGACGATATATTTCAACTGATTCCTGAGTTGTAAATTCTCTCCCTGGTTGCCAGTCGCTTCGCCACTGGATTCTCTGCATGGCCTTATAGTCATCTGATTTTCTTGCGAATTGTTCCATCGGCCCGGGCAGCGTCGCTTTCTGCCTCCGCGGCCGCCCACGCGGCCATTGCCCGCGCGGTCGGGACTTGCGCCCTGCGGCCAATCTCGGAATGATGCTCCCTAAGAACACGCCGATAGCGGGAGGCGACATGTCCGGGGGGAAGGGACGGGCGGAAAGGCCCGGACCATCCGATACGTGCCGTGCCTGAAATCCGCAGCCCGAAAAACCTGCTGGGCGGGGTGCTGCTGATCGCGCTCGCCGCGCTCGCCTTGTGGTTCGCGCAGGACCTGCCGATGGGCCGGGCCATGCGCATGGGGCCGGGCTATTTCCCGCGCGTGCTGGCCTGCATGGTCGGGATCTGCGGCATCGTGCTGGTGGCGATATCGCTGGTGGCCGACGGCGCCAAGCTCGATCGATGGAGCTGGGCGCGCATGGGCCTGGTCCTGGCCTCGATCGTGTTCTTCGCCTTCGCGATCCGCGCGCTCGGATTGGTGGTGACGGGCGTCGGCCTGGTCGCCATCGCCACGGTCGCGGCACCGGACTGGCGCTGGAGGGAAGCGACGATTTTCGGCGTGGCGCTGGTCGCCTTCGCCGCGGTGCTGTTTCCCAAGGGGCTCGGGCTGCCGTTGCAGCTCTGGCCTTGGCCCTGAGCGCGGACGCCGGCGATGGATATCCTCGGCAACCTCGTCATGGGCTTCGGCGTCGCCCTGTCG
The DNA here is from genome assembly GCA_020846275.1 of Alphaproteobacteria bacterium. Taxonomy (GTDB): domain Bacteria; phylum Pseudomonadota; class Alphaproteobacteria; order JAEULC01; family JAEULC01; genus JAEULC01. The sequence continues at coordinate 8,643 of JADLEG010000222.1, read as the reverse complement.
CCGGTGAACGTGGCGCTGTGCCTGGTCGGCGCGCTGGTGGGAACGCTGATCGGCGTCCTGCCCGGCATCGGGCCCATCGCCACGATCGCCATGCTCCTGCCCTTGACCTTCAGCCTGAATGCGACCGGCGCGCTGATCATGCTGGCGGGCATTTATTACGGCGCGCAGTACGGCGGGTCGACCACCGCGATCCTGGTCAACATGCCGGGCGAGACCTCGTCGGTCGTCACCACGCTGGACGGCCACCAGATGGCGCGCCAGGGCAAGGCCGGCAAGGCGCTGGGCGTGGCGGCGCTGGGCTCGTTCTTCGCGGGCTGCGTGGCGACGCTGGTGATCGCCGTGCTCGGCCCCATCCTGTCGCGCGTCGCCCAGGCCTTCGGCCCGCCCGAGTACTGCGCGCTGATGGTCGTGGGCCTGGTGGCGGCGACGGTGCTGGCCAGCGGCTCGGTGTTCAAGGCGATCACCATGACGCTGGTCGGGCTGCTGCTCGGCACGGTCGGCTCGGACGTCGAGACCGGGGCGCAGCGCCTGACCTTCGAGATCCCCGAGCTCGCCGACGGCATCGGCTTCACCTCGCTCGCGATCGGCCTGTTCGGCATCGCCGAGATCATCCGCAACCTGGAAGCGCCGGAGGTGCGCGGCGTGGTCGGCACGCGCATCGCCGGCCTGCTGCCGAACTGGGCCGACATCAAGCAGTGCATCGCGCCGGTGCTGCGCGGCACGGTCCTCGGCTCGATACTCGGCATCCTGCCGGGCAACGGCGCCGTGCTGGCGCCCTATGCCTCCTATACGGTCGAGAAGAAGCTGGCCAAGGATCCCTCGCGCTTTGGCCGCGGCGCGATCGAGGGCGTGGCCGGGCCGGAATCGGCCAACAACGCCGGCGCGCAGACCTCGTTCATTCCGCTGCTGACCCTGGGGATTCCCCCTAACGCGGTGATGGCGCTGATGGTGGGCGCCATGACCATCCAGGGCATCATCCCCGGCCCGCAGGTCATGACCAAGAACCCCGAGCTGTTCTGGGGCATGGTTGCCAGCATGCTGGTGGGCAACGCCATGCTGGTCATCATCAACCTTCCGCTGATCGGCCTCTGGGTACGCCTGCTGAAAGTGCCCTATCGATTGCTGTTCCCGGCGATCCTGCTGTTCTGCTGCATCGGCGTGTTCAGCGTTAACAGTTCCTACGTCGACGTGCTGCTGGTCGCGCTGTTCGGGCTGGTGGGCTACGCGCTGGTCAAGCTCGAGTTCGAGCCGGCGCCGCTGCTGCTGGCGTTCGTGCTCGGGCCCCTATTCGAGGAAAATTTGCGCCGCGCCTTCTTGATTTCGCGCGGCGATCCGATGATCTTCGTCGAGCGGCCGATCAGCCTGACCCTGCTGGTCGTCGCGGCCGGATTGCTGCTGGTCATGCTGTTGCCGTCCGTGCGGCATACCCGCGAAGAGGCGTTCCACGGCTGAGCCCTCCGCGAACGAACCACGATGGGAGAGGAAATGCGCAAGAACCTGTTCTCGATCGCCCTCGGCGGTCTGCTGGCCATTGCCGGCGCGGCCGAGGCCCAGGACTACCCGACCCGGCCGATCACGCTGGTGGTGCCCTTCGCCGCGGGCGGCCCGACCGACACGGTGGCGCGGCTGATCGGCCAGTCGATGTCGAAGACGCTGGGCCAGCAGGTGATCGTCGACAACGTCGCCGGCGCCGGCGGCACGCTGGGTCCCGCCCGCGTCGCCAAGGCGGCGGCCGACGGCTACACGATCCTGCTGCACCATATCGGCATGGCGACGACCGCGATTCTCTACCGCAAGCTGCCCTACAACGCGCTGACCGACTTCGAGTACATCGGGCTGGTGGGCGACGCGCCGATGACGATCGTGGCGCGCAAGACCCTGGCTGCGAACAAGCTTTCCGAGCTGGTGGACTACGTGAAGCAGAACAAGGACAAGGTGACGCTGGCCAATGCCGGCGTCGGCGCGGCCTCGCATCTCTGCGGCATGCTGTTCCAGAGCGCGGTGGGGGTGCCGCTGACGACGGTGCCCTACAAGGGGACCGGCCCGGCGATGAACGACCTGGTGGGCGGCCAGGTCGACATCATGTGCGACCAGACCACCGGCACGACCGAGCAGATCAAGGGCGGCACGATCAAGGCCTATGCGGCCACGACCAAGAAGCGCGTGTCCTCGCTGCCCGACCTGGTGACGACGGCCGAGGCCGGCATGCCGCAGGTCCAGGTCGCGATCTGGCACGGGGTCTACGCGCCCAAGGGCACGCCCAAGCCGGTGCTCGACAAGCTGATCAACGCGCTGCAGGTCGCGATCAAGGACGACATCGTGCGCCAGCGCTTCGCGGACCTGGGCATCGAGATCGAGTCGAGCGATCGCGTGAACCCGCAGGCGCTGCAGGCGCAGCTCAAGGCCGAGATCGACCGCTGGGCTCCGGTCATCAAGGCCGCGGGAGTCTACGCGGACTGACGGCGCTCGCCGCGGCTCAAGCGGTCCCCGGGCCGCCTGGATCTGGCCCGGTTCTGGCCCGGTTCCGGGGGGCGAGGCTGGCCTGACCGGCCCGCTCGGCCCCTCAGCTTGATCTGGATCAAAGCCCCCGCCGGTCCAAATCGGCGATTCTCCTTCCGCACGAAGGAAGGGGTAGACCGATGTCCGCAAGCGCCGCCATTGCCGCGTGCTTCGCCCGGGCGATCGACGCCGCGGATGGCCGCAGCCAGCCCTACCGCTACTGGCTGCTCCGCGACATCCTGCCGCGCCCGGACTGCGACGCGCTTGCCGCCCTGCCGATCGAGTCGCCGAAGATCGCCGATACGCTCGGCCGGCGCGAAACCAATAACGCCACGCGCGTCTATTGCGGGCAGGAGAACCAGGCCCGCTTCCCGGTCTGCGCCGCGCTGGCGACGGCGCTGCAGGACGGTCCGGCGGTCGACGCCATCGAGCGCGCGACCGGCGCCGATCTTTCCGGCACCAGCCTGCGCATCGAATACTGCCAGGACCGCGACGGCTTCTGGCTCGAGCCGCACACCGACATCGGCGCCAAGCGCCTGACCCTGCTGGTCTACCTGTCCGACGACCCGGGCAGCGAGGACTGGGGCACCGACCTGATGGACGAGTGGTGGTTCCCGGCCGGGCGCGCGCCCTATGCGCGCAACCGCGGCCTGATGTTCGTGCCGGGCGCCACGACCTATCACGGCTTCCGCCGCCGGCCGATCAAGGGCATTCGCCGGTCCATCATCGTCAACTATGTGGGTCCGGAATGGCGCGCGCGGCATGAGCTGGCGTTTCCCGACCGGCCCTTGCGCGCGCGGGGGAGGGCCGCCGCATGAGCCTGATCGACTACGACGCCTTCTACCGCGCGCCGCTCGGCCGCGAGCCGTTCGACCATGTCTGCGTGCCGGGCTTCGTCAAGCCGGCGGCCCTGCCGCTGCTCGGCCGCGACTTTCCGATGCCCGGCATCCCGGGCAGCGTGCCGCTGGGCTTGGCGCCGCACGGCCCGGTCTTCGCGGCGCTGGCGCGCGAGCTGCGCGGCCCGGACATCCAGCAGGCGTTCGAGAGCAAGTTCGGCATCGACCTCGGCGGCTGCCCGCGCATGATCACCGTCCGCGAGCAATGCCGGCTGGAGGACGGGCAGGTTCACGTCGATTCGGCCAGCAAGGTGATCACGGTGCTGATCTACATGAACCCGCCCTGGGAATCGGCGGGCGGGCGGCTGCGCCTGCTGCGCTCGCGCAACCTCGACGACTACGCGGCCGAGGTGGCGCCCGAGGCGGGGACCCTGCTGGCCTTCCGCCGCAGCGAAACGTCCTGGCACGGCCACGAGCCGTTCGAGGGGCCGCGCCGCGCGATCCAGCTCAACTGGGTCAAGAACGGTTTCTATGTGCTGCAGGAGCAGCTTCGCCATCGCGCCATCGCGTGGTGGAAGATGCACAGCGGCACGGATTGGCGCATGGCGCGGGCGGTGCCGACCCGCCCCCAGCCGGACGACACGGACCGCGCGGCATGAGCGCGATGCCGCAGGCGCGCTGGTCCTCGCTCGCCGATGCGCGGGTGCCGCGCTACACGTCCTATCCGACCGCGCCGCATTTCACCGGCCAGGTCGGGGCGACGCAGGTCAGCGCCTGGCTCGGCGCGCTCGATCCCGCGGCGCCGGTGTCGGTCTACCTGCATGTCCCGTTCTGCCGCCAGCTCTGCCTGTACTGCGGCTGCAACACGGCGATCGTGTCGCGCCACCGTCCGATCGGCGCCTTCGTCGACGACCTGCTGGCCGAGATCGACCTGGTCGCGTCGCTGCTGCCCGGCCGCCTGCCGGTCGGCCATGTGCATTTCGGCGGCGGCACGCCCAGCATCGTGACGCCGCGCGAGTTCGCGGATATCCGCCGCCGGCTGGACGAGCGTTTCGCGCTCGGCGCCGACGCCGAGATCGCGATCGAGATCGACCCGCGCGGCCTCAGCGACGTGATGGTCTCGGCGCTCGCCAGGGGCGGCGTCAACCGCGCCAGCCTGGGCGTGCAGGACTTCGACGCCGACGTGCAGAAGGCGATCCACCGCGAGCAGTCGCCGGCGATGGTGGCGTCGACCGTGGCGCGGCTGCGCGCCGCCGGCATCGGCGCGATCAACTTCGACCTAATCTACGGCCTGCCGCGCCAGACCGTGGCCAGCATCGAGCGCACGGTCGACCTGGCCGCGGCAATGCGGCCGGACCGGGTCGCGCTGTTCGGCTACGCCCACGTGCCCTGGATGAAGCCGCACCAGAAGACGCTCGAGCGCTACGGACTGCCGGACGGCGAGGAGCGCTGGGCGATGGCCGAGGCCGCCTCGGCGCGGCTGGTGGCGCAAGGCTACGAGCGCATCGGGCTGGATCATTTCGCGCTGCCCGGCGACGGCATGGCGCGGGCCGCCCGCGCGGGCGGGCTGCGCCGCAACTTCCAGGGCTATACCACCGACGCGGCGGAAACCCTGCTGGGCTTCGGCCCCTCGGCGATCTCGGCCCTGCCGCAGGGCTACGCGCAGGCAATCACCGATACGGCGGCCTGGGCCAAGGCGGTGCGGGCCGGCGAATTGCCGGTCGCCCGCGGCCGGGCGATCGATGCGGAGGACCGGCTGCGTCGCGCGGTGATCGAGCGGTTGATGTGCGACCTGGCCGTGGATCTGGGCGCCGTGGCGCGCGCGCATCACCGCGATCCGGCGTGCGCCTTTGGCGCCGAGCGGGCGCGGCTGGCCGCGCTCGAGGCTGATGGCGTCATCGCGATCAAGGGCGACCGCATCCGCGTTCACGAGGCGGCGCGGCCGCTGGTGCGCGGCGTCGCCGCGGTGTTCGATGCCTATCTCAAACCCGACGCCGCGCGCCACGCGGTGGCGGTGTAGGAGGCGCTAGGGCTGCCACCAGGGCGGGGGTCGCGCGACGGCAGGTAGGGACGGCGAGGCTCTTCGCCCGTCACCCGCGCGCGGCGCTCCCGTCCTGGTTGCTCTTCCTGGTCCGCAGCAGCAGCCGGGCGAGATAGGCGAGGATCGCCATGTTGGCCGCGATCAGCGCCAGCTTCGCCAGGCTGGGATGCAAATAGAGGTGGAAAGCCTCGAGCGGGATCAGGCTGCCCGTCGCCGCCACCAGCAGGAATTCCGCCCAGCGCTTCTCGAACCACACGCCGATGCCCTCGGTCATCAGCACGGCGGCGTAGAGCAGCGCCAGCAGACCGACCGAGCGCAGCCGGCTGCCGGTCAGGAACTCCTCGATCCAGCGCAGCGCCGCCAGCACCAGGTTGTAGTGCGGCAGCAGCATCTCGGCCTCGACCCAGTCCACCACCTGCTCGAACCAGGTGTGGCGGATGTCGAGGAACAGCAGCGCCACCGCCACGCCAAGCAGCGTCAGCCCCTTGGCGATCTTCAAGGCGGCGATGAGGCGGAGATAGAGATGCTGGTGAGGGGCGGGGGCGGCGGCCATCGCGGCGCTTGCTCATCCTTCGACAGGCTCGGGATGAGGAAGCTACACCAACATCCTCACCCTGAGCTTGCCGAAGCGTGAACCTTAAATCCCTCTCCCGCGCCTTGCGCGGGAGAGGGAGATCACGCCGCTTTCGCCCGCCTGGGCTTGATCTCCAGCCCGTCCTTGCCGGCGGTGACGCGGACGGTTTCGCCGTCCTTCACGGTGCCGGCCAGGATCAGGTTGGCGAGCGGGTTCTGCAGCTCCTTCTGGATGACGCGCTTCAAGGGGCGCGCGCCGTACATCGGGTCGTAGCCCTTGTCGGCCAGCCACTGCCGCGCGTCCTTGTCCAGCTCGATCGCGATCTCGCGGTCGGCCAGCAGCTTGGCCAGCCGCTTGAGCTGGATCTCGACGATGCCGCCCATGTTCTGGCGCGACAGGCGGTGGAACAGCAGGATCTCGTCCAGCCGGTTCAGGAACTCGGGCCGGAACGCGCCGCGCACCACCTCCATCACCTGCTCGCGCACCGCGTCGACGTCCTGGCCTTCGGGCTGGTCGGCCAGGATGTGGCTGCCCAGGTTCGAGGTCAGCACGATCAGCGTGTTGCGGAAGTCGACCGTGCGGCCCTGGCCGTCGGTCAATCGCCCGTCGTCCAGCACCTGCAGCAGCACGTTGAAGACGTCGGGATGCGCCTTCTCGACCTCGTCGAACAGCACGACCTGGTACGGCCGGCGGCGCACCGCCTCGGTCAAGGCGCCGCCCTCGTCGTAGCCGACATAGCCCGGCGGCGCGCCGATCAGGCGCGAGACCGAGTGCTTCTCCATGAACTCCGACATGTCGATGCGGACCATCGCCTGGTCGTCGTCGAACAGGAACGCGGCCAGCGCCTTGGTCAACTCGGTCTTGCCGACGCCGGTGGGGCCGAGGAACAGGAACGAGCCCAGCGGCCGGTTCTGGTCCTGCAAGCCGGCGCGCGCGCGGCGCACCGCGTTGGCGACGGCGGTGATCGCCTCGTCCTGGCCGATCACGCGGGCGCGCAAGCCCTCTTCCATGTGCAACAGCTTCTCGCGCTCGCCTTCCAGCATCTTGTCCACGGGGATGCCGGTCCAGCGCGACACCACGCCGGCGATCGCCTCCGAGGTCACTTCCTCGTTCAGCATGTGCTTCTCGCCGGCCTTCTCGGCCTCCTTCAGTTCGCGCTCGAGCTGCGGGATCACGCCGTAGGTCAATTCGCCGGCGCGGTTGTAGTTGCCCTGGCGCTGCGCGGTCTGCAATTCGCCGCGCGCCTGGTCCAGCTTCTCCTTGATCTTGGTGGCGCTGGCGAGCTTGTCCTTCTCGGATTTCCACTGCCGCGTCAGCCCGGCCGACTTCTCCTCCAGCTCCGCCAGCTCGGCGTCGAGCTTCTTCAGCCGGTCCTTGGACGCCTGGTCGCGTTCCTTCTTCAAGGCCTCGCGCTCGATCTTCAACTGCACGATGCGCCGGTCGAGCTCGTCCACCGCCTCGGGCTTGCTGTCGACCTCCATGCGCAGGCGGCTCGCCGCCTCGTCGATCAGGTCGATCGCCTTGTCGGGCAGGAAGCGGTCCTGGATGTAGCGGTTGCTGAGCGTCGCGGCCGACACGATCGCGCTGTCGGTGATGCGCACGCCGTGGTGCAGCTCGTACTTCTCCTTCAGGCCGCGCAGGATCGAGATCGTGTCCTCCACCGTGGGCTCGGACACGAACACCGACTGGAAGCGCCTGGCCAGCGCCGCGTCCTTCTCGATATGCTTGCGGTATTCGTCGAGCGTCGTGGCGCCGACGCAATGCAGCTCGCCGCGCGCCAGCGCCGGCTTCAGCATGTTCGAGGCGTCCATCGACCCCTCGGCCTTGCCGGCGCCCACCAGCGTGTGCAGTTCGTCGATGAACAGGATGATGTCGCCCTCGGCGGCGGTGACTTCCGACAGCACCGCCTTCAGCCGCTCCTCGAACTCGCCGCGGAACTTGGCGCCCGCGACCAGCGCGCCGAGGTCGAGCGCCAGCAGGCGCTTCTCCTTCAGCGATTCCGGCACGTCGCCCTTGACGATGCGCAGCGCCAGGCCCTCGACGATCGCGGTCTTGCCGACGCCGGGCTCGCCGATCAGCACGGGGTTGTTCTTGGTGCGGCGCGACAGCACCTGGATGGTGCGGCGGATCTCCTCGTCGCGGCCGATCACCGGGTCGAGCTTGTTGTCGCGCGCCGCCTGGGTCAGGTCGCGCGCGTATTTCTTCAGCGCGTCATAGGCCTGCTCGGCGGTCGCGGTGTCGGCCTTGCGGCCCTTGCGCACGTCCTCGATCGCCTTGTTGAGGGACTGCGGCGTCACGCCGGCATCCTTCAGGATGCGGGCCGTGGCTTGGCCCTGCTGCAGCGCCAGCGCCAGCAGCAGGCGCTCGGCGGTCACGTAGCTGTCGCCGGCCTTCTCGGCCACGTCCTTGGCGGTGTCGAACGCCCGCGCCAGCTCGGGCGACATGTAGACCTGGCCCGCGCCCTGGCCCTCGACCTTGGGCTGCTTGGCCAGTTCGGCATCCACCGCCTTCAGCGCGCGGGCCGGATCGCCGCCGGCCGCGCGGATCAGGTTGGCGGCCAGGCCCTCCTTGTCGTCCAGCAGCACCTTCAGCAGGTGCTCGGGCATCAGCCGCTGGTGCCCCTCGCGCAAGGCGATGCCCTGCGCCGCCTGCACGAAGCCCTGCGACCGCTCGGTGAACTTGTCGAATTCCAT
>JADLEG010000221.1 GCA_020846275.1 Alphaproteobacteria bacterium | reverse complement strand
TTGCTCGCGCATGTTGAGGCGGCGCACGAAATGGGTCGGGATGCCGATCTCGGCCAGGCGCAGCATCAGGTATTCCGAGATGCGGTTGTTCAGCACGCCCTTGCCGGTGATGGTGCCGCGCTTCTGGTTGTTGAAGGCGGTGGCGTCGTCCTTGAAGTACTGGACGATCGTGCCGGGCTCGGGCCCTTCGAACAGGACCTTGGCCTTGCCTTCGTAAATGCGTCTGCGTCGGGCCATCGCGGGTATCCCCCGCGGCCTGGAGGCGGGCCTTAAGGAAAAGCCGCCGAAGCCGCTGCGGTAAGAGCGCGGCCGGCGCCACCCTGACCGATGGCGCCGCCGTGGCCGCCTCTATAGCAACTGCGGGCGCGCGGCACAATCAACCGCGCGGGGCCAAGGCGCAGCCCGGGATCAGGGCCAGGGCAGCTTGCGATAGGCGGTACGGTCGGGCGGGCCGGGGGCGAAGCGGAACACCGGCGGAACGCCCGTCCGGCCGATCGCCGGCAATCCCACCAGCGCGCTGGAAACCGTGCCGAATCCGCCGGGCAGGGCGAAGGACATGGCGCCCTCCGGCCCGGTGCCGTCGGCGCGCGCATCGCTGGCCAGCAGCCCTTCCCAGCCCGCCCAGTCGTCGGCGCCGGGATCGGGCGGCGGCGCCGCCAGGAATCGCGGGCGGTGGAAGGCGATTCGCGGCGAGGACGGGTCGTCGGGCTCGCGCGAGGTCAGCATGGTCAGTCCCGCGCGCAGACGATCGACCACCACCGGCGCGTCGTCGGCGCGGTGCGCGACGTAGAAGGCATCGCGGTTGTCCGCCACCACCATGTTGAACGGCCGGTAGCTGTCGGGCCGCAATTCGGACATGACCAGCGCGGCGCCGGCCGCATCGGCCTCGTCAAGCGCCAGCAGGACCAACTCGCCGCGGCTGCGCTTGCCCAGGGCGGGGCCCAGCGTGCCCTGGCGGTTCAGGATCGCCGCCACCACCCCGTGGTCGTTGACCCCCATCCACGAGCCGCCCGCCAGGTCGTCGCGCCCCGCCAGCACCTCGGGCCGGTCGGGCCAGTGCCGTCCGGGCGGGCTCCAGGGGCGGTCCTTCATTTCGTCGCGATTGGCGCCGAGGATCAGCGGCCAGGCGTGGCCGGGCCGTCGCAGGATGACCAGCGTACACATGAGGCCTGTATGGCACGGCGGCGCGCCCCCGCGTCAAGCCGCCGGGCGGCAGGCGGCGGATCGCGACATATTTTCCCTACGATTCCGCCCCGGGCTCCCTATATTGGGGCGGAACAGAGCAATCCAAGGGAGCGAGACGTCGCCATGCCGACCTTCGACGAACGGGAAAAAGGCTTCGAGAGCAAGTTCAAACTGGACCAGGAAATTGCGTTCAAGGTCAATGTCCGGCGCAACAAGCTCCTGGGCCTGTGGGCGGCCAAGGAAATGGGCTTGACCGGCCCCGCCGCCGAGGAATACGCGAAGGCCGTGGTCGCCGCCGACATGGAGAAGCCGGGCCACGACGACGTCGTGGAAAAGCTGGTGAAGGACCTTGCCGCCAAGGGCAAGCCGATCAGCGAGCACCGCATCCGCTCCGAGATGGACGCCCTGCTCGCCGAGGCGCGCAAGCAGGTCACCGGCACGTAGCGTCCGCGCGCCGCCCATCCTTCGACAAGCTCACCCTTCGACAAGCTCAGGGTGAGGACTCTTTTGGAAGGTTTCCGCTCCTCCTCACCCTGAGCTTGTCGAAGGGCGCATTTCCGCTACGGCTCGGCGTCGGGCTGGTTCTGCGGCAGCGCCTTCTGGAAGGCCGGCAGTTTCTGGCATTCCGCGTGGATGCGGACGATCGTCGGATAGGGCGCCATGTCGGTGTTGACGCGGGCGGCGTTGGCCACCTGCGGAACCAGGCAGATATCCGCGAGGCCCGGCTGGTCGCCGTGGCAGAAGCGGCCCGTCGCGCCGCTTCCCGCCAGCATCGTCTCGATCGCGCGGAACCCGGCATCGACCCAATGCCGGTACCAAGCATCGCGCGTCGCCTGGTCGTGGCCGAGCGGCTTGTCGAGGTAGTTCAGCACTCGCAGGTTGTTCAGCGGATGAATGTCGCAGGCGATGTTGAGCGCGATCGCGCGCACCCGCGCCCGTTCCGCCGCGGTCTTGGGCAGGAAAGCCGGCGTGGGATGCGTCTCCTCGAGATACTCGATGATCGCCAGCGACTGCGTCAGCACGTTGCCAGCGTCCTCGAACGCAGGCACGAGCTGGGCCGGGTTGAGCTTGCCCAGCGCCGCGCCGAACTGCTCGCCCTTGCGCAGGTGGTAGGAGCGCTGGTCGTAGGCGATGCCCTTCAGGTTCAGCGCGATCCGCACCCGATAGGCGGCCGACGAGCGGAAATAGCCGTGCAGCATGGGTTTTGCCATCGGGCGTTTCTCCCCGGCTATCGGCTCTGGGCGAACTCGATCGCCACGCCGAAGGCGTCGGCAGGATCGACGATCAGCCGGTCGCGATGGCGTCGCGCCGCGACGTTGTTGGCGCGCAGCAGCTTCTCCGCCGCGCCGATATCGGCCACGTCGACGCGATAGCCCACCAGGATGGGGCTGTCGGTCGGGCCGGGCAGTGTCATGTCCGGGTAGCGTTCGGCGATGCGCTGTCGGTCGAGCAGGGTGACCGCGCCGAGCGCCGTACGCACGTCCAGCCGTCCGGGCGCGGTTTCCACCGACCCGAAGCCCTGCAGCGTGCCGAAGAAATCGCGCATCGCCGCCGGATCGGGCGCCCGCATCACCACCTCGCCCACAACCCGCGCGCCGTTGGCGTGCTTCTGGTACTCGGGCTTCCAGAAATACTGCGGCGCATGCTGCTGGCAGCAGAAGAACGCGGCCTCGGGCATGCGCTTGTCGGTGGCGAAGGCGAGCGAAAAGGCGACCCGCGCGCTGGACCCGTCCGGCAGTTTCGCCTGGCGCTCGAAATCGAACGGCGCATAGCTGTCGAGCCCGTTCATCTTGAACTCGGCATGGTCGGCGCGGGCATCCTTGGACTGGAACACCAGCATCGCGAAACCCTGGCGCTTCTTCAGGTATTCCGCGTTGAACCGGCCGAAATCGAACTGGCCGGGCGCGGCCGGGGCCAGCTTCGCGGGGTCGAGGATCGCCAGCACCTCGATGAAATTGCCCTGGAGCTGCACCAGCGTGTTGCCCGTGCCCCAGGGGTGCAGCGCGCGCGGCGTGCAGGTGAAGCCCAGCTGTTCGTAAAAGGCGCGGGCCTTGTCGAGGTCGTGCACGCACAGGACGAGATGGTCGATGCCGCGGTCGATCATGATCTGCCTTGGGCCAGCCGGTACCGTCGGCCGAACTATCGCACCGGGCGGCGAATCGGAACAACCCCGGCCTCGGCGGAACGTGAATGGCGGGGGGTGGCCATCGCTGAAACAAAAATGTAATCTATGTGACCGGCAACCGCCTCGGCAGTCATGTTAGAGCGCGGGTTCACTGGCAGAAGGGGAGAAATATGGAACGCAGGTGGTTGGGCACGATTCCGTTGACCGGCTTGGCGGTGCTGGTCCCGCTGGGCCTCGCCCACGCGCAGGGCATCGACAAGATCATCGCCGACGCAAAGGCCGAAGGGCAGTTGACGATCATCGCCGTGCCGCATGACTGGTGCGGCTATGGCGGGATCATCGACAGCTTCAAGGCCAAGTACGGCATCAAGATGAACGAGCTCAATCCCGACGCCGGCTCGGGCGACGAGATCGAGGCGATCAAGGCCAACAAGGGCAACAAGGGGCCGCAAGCGCCCGACGTGATCGACGTCGGCCTGTCGTTCGGCCCCTCGGCCAAGAAGGAAGGCCTGCTGCAGCCGCACAAGGTGCAGACCTGGAATTCGATCCCCAACGACGCCAAGGACGCCGAAGGCTTTTGGTACGGCGACTACTACGGCGTGCTGGCGTTCGAGGTGAACACCGACATCGTCAAGAACGTGCCCAAGGACTGGTCCGACCTGCTGAAGCCGGAATACAAGAATTCCGTCGCGCTGGCCGGCGACCCGCGCACGTCGAACCAGGCGATCCAGGCGGTGTTCGCGGCCGGCCTGTCCCAGGCCAAGGGCGACATCGCCAAGGCGGGCGACGAAGGGCTGAAGTTCTTCGCGGCGCTGAACAAGGCCGGCAATTTCGTGCCGGTCATCGGCAAGGCGGCCTCGCTGGCCCAGGGCGCCACCCCGATCATCGTGCGCTGGGATTACAACGGCCTGGGCGACCGCGACACGCTGAAGGGCAACCCGAAGGTCGAGGTATCGGTGCCCAACTCCGGCGTCGTCGCCGGCGTCTACGTGCAGGCGATCAGCGCCTATGCGCCGCATCCCAACGCCGCCAAGCTGTGGATGGAGCACCTGTATTCGGACGAAGGCCAGCTCGCGTGGCTGAAGGGCTACTGCCACCCGATCCGCTTCGCCGACCTGGTCAAGAACAAGAAGGTGCCCGCCGACCTGCTGGCGAAGCTGCCGCCGGCCGAGGCCTATGACAAGGCGGTGTTCCCGACCCTGGACCAGCAGGCCCAGTCGAAGGAAGTCATCACCAAGCAGTGGGACACGGTGGTCGGCGCCAACGTGAAATAGGCAGGCTGCCGCACGCGGCTCTCCTCTCCCCGCCGGGCGAGGAGGGCCGCGCGCGACGGCACCCCCATGTCGCAGCCCGGCACCGCCAGCGTCGCACCCTCCACCCCCAGCGGCTCCACCAGCCGGTTCTCGTGGGACTGGCTGGGTGTCGTTCCGTTCTTCCTCTTCGCCCTGATGTTCCTGATCCTGCCGACGCTCTACCTGATGGTCGGCGCGTTCCAGGACAACGAGGGCCATTTCACGCTGCGCAACCTGGTAAACCTGTTTCAGCCCTCGATCCTGGCGGCGTACTGGATCAGCATCGAGGTCAGCGCCGCCTCGGCCATCGGCGGGGCGGTCATCGGCTTCTTCCTGGCCTATGCGGTGATCGCCGGCAACCTGCCGGGCTGGATGCGGCCGACCCTGATGACCTTCAGCGGCGTGGCGTCGCAGTTCGCTGGCGTGCCGTTGGCCTTCGCCTTCCTGGCGACGCTCGGACGCACCGGGCTGGTGACGGCGCTGCTGATCAAGTATCTCGACTTCAACATCTACAGCACCGGCTTCAACCTGCTCAGCTTCTGGGGCCTGGCGATCACCTATCTCTACTTCCAGATCCCGCTGATGGTGCTGATCATGGCGCCGGCGATCGACGGGCTGAAGCGCGAATGGCGCGAGGCCGCCGCCACGATGGGCGCCACCACCTGGGAATACTGGCGCTATGTGGCGCTGCCCGTGCTGTGGCCGAGCCTGCTGGGCACCACGCTGCTGCTGTTCGCCAACGCCTTCGGCGCGATCGCGACCGCCTATGCGCTGACCGGCAGTCTGCTCAACATCGTGACGATCCTGCTGTTCGCGCAGATCCGCGGCGACGTGCTGCACGACCAGAACCTGGGCTACGCGCTGGCGCTCGGCATGATCCTGATCACCGCGGTGTCGAACGCCACCTATCTGTGGCTGCGCCAGCGCAGCGAGCGGTGGCTGCGATGAAGCGCGCGACGGTGGGCCCGTGGATCGCGGTGATCCTGGGCGCCTGCTATTTCATCATCCCGCTGATCGCAACGGTCGAGTTCTCGATGCGCATGCGGCGGGGCGAGTACAGCTTCGATGCCTATGTGATCGTGCTGACCGATCCGCGGTTCCAGGCGACGTTCCTCTATTCGACCGTCCTGGCGCTGGCGACGATCGTGGTCGGCGTGCTGCTGGTCGTTCCCACCGCCTATTGGATCGAATTGCGCCTGCGCCGCCTGCGGCCGATCGTCGAGTTCATCACCCTGCTGCCGCTGGTGATCCCGGCCATCGTGCTGGTGTTCGGGTACCTGCGCATCTACAACAGCTCCTCGCTGATCCCGCTGACGGGCTCCGAGCGCTCGACCGATTTGCTGCTGACCTTCAGCTACGTGACCCTGGCCCTGCCCTATATGTACCGGGCCGTCGACAATGGGCTGCGCGCGATCGACGTGCGCACCTTGACCGAGGCGGCGGAGAGCCTGGGCGCCGGCTGGCCCACGATCCTATTCAAGGTGATCTTCCCCAACGTGCGCGTGGCGATCCTGAGCGGCGCGTTCCTGACCTTCGCCATCGTGATCGGCGAGTTCACCATGGCCGCCCTGCTCGACCGCCCCGCCTTCGGGCCCTACCTGCAGCTCATCGGCGCCAACCGCGCCTACGAGCCGGCGGCGCTGGCGATCATCGCGTTCGCGGTCACCTGGGCGTGCATGGGATTGATCAACATCTTCGGCCGCGCCGCGCGCGGCTCGGTGCGGCCGACGCACTAGGAGCTCGCATGGCGTTTCTCGAGATCGACAGGCTGCGCAAGAGCTACGGGCCGCTTACCGTGGTCGAGCAGTTCGAGCTGGCCGTCGCGAAGGGCGAGTTCATCTCGTTCCTGGGGCCGAGCGGCTGCGGCAAGACCACGACGTTGCGCATGGTCGCCGGATTCGAGACGCCGAGCGCCGGCGCGATCCGCATCGATGGCCAGGACGTCACGCACCAACGCCCGAACCAGCGCCACATCGGCATGGTGTTCCAGTCCTATGCGCTGTTTCCCAACATGACGATCGCCGACAATGTCGGCTTCGGACTCAAGATCGCGCGCCAGCCCGCGTCCGCGATCGCCAAGCGCGTCGAGGAGATGCTGAGCCTGATCAAGCTGCCGAAGCTGGGCAGCCGCTATCCCTACCAGCTGTCCGGCGGCCAGCAGCAGCGCGTGGCGCTGGCCCGCGCGCTGGCGATCAAGCCGCAGGTGCTGCTGCTGGACGAGCCCCTGTCGGCGCTGGACGCCAAGATCCGCGTGTCGCTGCGCCAGGAGATCCGCTCGATCCAGCGCGAGCTCGGCATCACCACGATCTACGTGACCCACGACCAGGAAGAGGCGCTGTCGATCTCCGACCGCATCGTGGTGATGAACGAGGGCCGGGTCGAGCAGATCGGCACGCCGTTCGAGATCTACAACTACCCGCGCACGCGGTTCGTGGCGTCCTTCGTGGGCACGCTGAACGTGCTGCGCGGCAAGGTCCTCGACCCGGCCGGCGGCCGCATGGAGGTGGACGGCCAGGAGATCGTCGTCGCCAACGGCCTGGGAAAGATGAACCTGGGCGAGGTGCGCTCGGTCGCGCTGCGCCCCGAGGCCGTGTCGATCGCCGGCGGCGATGCCGGGGGCAACCGCATGCTGGGCACGGTCGACGAGGTGCATTTCCTGGGTTCGGTCGTGCGCATCCGCGTGCGGTTCAAGGACAACACGATCTCGCTCGACACGTTCAACAAGCCGAACGCGCCGCCGCCCGAGCGCGGCCAGGCGGCGAGCGTCTACTTCGCCCGCGACGCGCTGCTGGTGCTCGACGGGGCCGAGCCGGGCTGACAGCGCCTCAGTTCGGCGGCGTGTAGGCCACCACCTGCTGATCGATCGCGCCGAAGATCGACTGGCCCTTGCCGTCCAGCATCTCGATGCGGATGCGGTCGCCGAAGCGCATGAACGGCGTGGCGGGCTTGCCGTGGTCGATCGTCTCGACCATCCGCCGCTCGGCGATGCAGGACGAGCCGACCGACCGGTCGCGGTTGGCGACCGTGCCCGAGCCGATGATCGTGCCCGCCGCGAGCGCGCGGGTCCTGGCGGCATGCGCGATCAGCTGGCCGAAGTCGAAGGTCATGTCGGTGCCGGCGTTGGGCCGGCCGAACTCCTTGCCGTTCAGCGTGCTGACAAGGGGAAGCGTGACCTTGCCGCCGTCCCAGGCAGCGCCCAGCTCGGCGGGCTCGACCGCGACGGGCGAGAAGGACGAGGCCGGTTTGGCATGGAAGAAGCCGAAGCCCTTGGCGAGCTCGCCCGGGATCAGGTTGCGCAGGCTGACGTCGTTGACCAGCATCAAGAGCTTGACGTGGTGGCGCGCCTGGTCGGGCGTGATGCCCATCGGCACGTCGTCGGTGATGGCGGCGATCTCGGCCTCGAAATCGATGCCCCAGTCCTCGGACTGGCAGGGAATCGGGTCGCAGGGGCCGAGAAACCCGTCCGACCCCCCCTGGTACATCAGGGGATCGGTCCAGAAGCTCTGCGGCAGGTCGGCGCCGCGCGCGTTGCGCACCAGCTCGACATGCACGACATAGGCGCTGCCGTCGGCCCATTGATAGGCGCGCGGCAGCGGGCTCATCGCCTTCTTCGGGCTGAACCGCCTGGCGCCCTTCGCCTCGCCCTGGTTCAGCAGGCGGTAGACCGAGCGCAGCTCGCCCACCACGTCGTCCCAGTTGTCGAGCGCCTGCTGCAGCGTCTTCGCCACGCGCGGCACGGGAACGCATTGCTTCAGGTCGCGGCCGACGACCACCAGCCTGCCGTCGCGCCCCTTCGCATCGGATGCGGGACGCTTCAACGTCGCGAGCTTCATTCGGCGGACCTCATTCGGCGGCTTGCGGTTTTGTCTGCCAGGATTTGACGTAGCCCGGCCACTCGACGCCTTCGGGCAAGGGGCCGGTATCCAGCGCGTCGTGCGTGTCCACCATCACGGCCACCTCGTCGGTCTCCTTGCGCGCGGCCTTGGCGCCGGTCGCGAAAGCCTTGGGGTGCGGCCCGTGCGGGAAGCCGCAGGGATGCAGCGTCACCATGCCGGGATGGATGTTGTCGCGGCTGAAGAAGCTGCCGCGGTGATAGAAGATCATCTCGTCGTAGTCGTCGTTGTTGTGGAAGAACGGTACCTTCAGCGCGCCGGGGTCGCTTTCGATCGGCCGCGGGCAGAAGGTGCAGACGACGAACCGCCCCGCGATGAAGGTGGTGTGGGCCGAGGGCGGCAGGTGGTAGCGGTGACTCATGATCGGCCGGATGTCGCGCCAGTTGATGCGCACCGGCGCCAGGTCGCCGTGCCAGCCCACGACGTCGAGCGGATTGTAGGGATAGGTGACCGTGGAGATCGCGCCGCGCCGCTTGATGCGGACCTTCCACTCCCGCGATCCTTTCACGCCCTGCTGCTGCGCCTTGAAGGCGTCGTCCAGCCGCGGCGTGTCCAGCATGGCGGCATCGAAGATGGCGTGGTTGCCCACAAGCCCCTTGTCGGGCAGACGGTAGCTGTCGTTGGTCGCCTCGACCAGCAGCGCCGTCACCGGCTGCGCGCATTCGATGCGCCACTGCGTGCCGCGCGGGATCATCACGTAGTCGCCCTCGCGGATCGCCAGGTGGCCGAAGTCGCAGTAGAGGTGGCCCGCGCCTTCGTGCACGAACATGAGTTCGTCGCCGTCGCCGTTGCGCGCCAGGTCGCGCATGTCGCCGTCCGCGCGCCACAGGCGGATGCGGCAATGCTGGTTGTGCAGCACGTCCACCGCGTCCCAGGGCGAATTGGCGGCCGAGTTCAGCTTGGTCAGGTCGAAGGCGCGCGGCTTCAGCGGCCCTTCCCAGTCGCTCCAGCCGGTGGGCGGATGGCGGTGATGGAACTGCGCCGAGGGACCGAAGAAGCCCTCCTTCGACATCTCGCGCTCATAGGTGCCTTCGGGCAGGTCGGTATGGGCTTGGCGCGAGGCCGTGCCCTCGACGCGGGGGAAGGATATCCATTTCTTGCTCATGATGCTCCACTCCGGGGAAGTCGTCCTTCGACAGGCTCAGGACGAGGAGATCACTGAAATGCCCTCACCCTGAGCTTGTCGAAGGGTGAGGCAAGCGCCGAACCTACCGCCCGGCCTCGGCTTTCAGCACGCCGCGCCTTATCTGGTCCAGCTCGATCGATTCGAACAGGGCGCGGAAATTGCCCTCGCCGAAGCCCTCATTGCCCTTGCGCTGGATGATCTCGAAGAAGATGGGGCCGATCACCGTGGCGGTGAAGATCTGCAGCAGCAGCCCGCCGCCCTTGGTCGGCGCGCCGTCGACCAGGATGCGGTTGCGCCGGAGCCGCGCCAGGTCCTCGCCGTGGCCGGGCAGGCGCGCGTCGACGGCGTCGTAGTAGGTGTCGGGCACGTCCTGGAACGCGACGCCGGCCGCCCGCAGCCCGTCGACCGTCGCATGGATGTCGTCGGTCCCCAGCGCGATGTGCTGGATGCCCTCGCCGTGATAGGCGCTGAGGTATTCCTGTATCTGCGACTTGTCGTCGGAGGATTCGTTGATCGGGATGCGGATCTTGCCGCAGGGGCTGGTCATGGCCTTCGACTTCAGCCCGGTCAGCTTGCCTTCGATGTCGAAGTAGCGGATCTCGCGGAAATTGAACAGGCGCTCGTAGAAATCGGCCCACTCCGCCATGCGCCCGCGATGCACGTTGTGGGTGAGGTGGTCGATATAGGACAGGCCCGCGCCGTGGGGCGACGGCTCGACCCCCTCGACCGGCACGAAGTCGACGTCGTAGATCGTGCCGCGCTTGCCGTAGCGGTCGACCAGGTAGATCAGGCTGTCGCCGATGCCCTTGATCGCCGGAATGTTCAGTTCCATCGGCCCGACCTTGCCCTGCACGCCCCAGGCGCCAAGCGACAATGCGCGCTGGTAGGCCTTCGCGGCGTCGGCGACGCGGAAGGCGATCGCGCATACCGACGGCCCGTGCAGGCGCTGGAAACTTTGCGCGAAGCTCTCGGGCTCGCCGTTGACGACGAAGTTGACGTCGCCCTGGCGGTAGAGCGTCACGTTCTTCGAACGGTGGCGCGCGACCGCGCTGAAACCCATCGACTGGAACAACCGGCCGAGCGCCCGGGTGTCGGGGCCGGCGTACTCGACGAACTCGAACCCGTCGGTGCCCATCGGATTGGCGGCGGTGATCTCTGCCATCGCGGCGTTTCCCTGTTGACCGTCAGTCCCGCTGGCGCCAGTATAGTTGCAAATGAAACCAATTGCCAGCGCGAAGGAGTCGAGAGCTAACGGCGAGCCCGCGCCGCGGCTCCAGCTCGACCGCTTCCTGCCCTACCGGCTGTCGATCCTGGCCAACACTGTCAGCTCGGGCGTGGCGCGCATCTATGCGCGGCGCTTCCAGATGACGATCCCGGAATGGCGGGTGATGGCGGTGCTGGGCTGCGACGGCCCGCAATCGGCGAACGAGGTGTGCGGGCGCACCGCCATGGACAAGGTCCAGGTCAGTCGCGCCGTCGCGCGATTGATCCGCGCCGGGAGCGTGCGCCGCGCGGTCGACGGCGGCGACCGCCGCCGCTCGGTCCTGACGCTGACCGCCGCCGGCCTCGCCGTGCATGACCGCATCGTGCCCCTGGCGCGCGCGGCGGAATCGCGCCTGCTCGCGGCGCTGGGGCCGGACGAGCGCGGCCAGATCGACCGGCTGCTCGCCAAGCTGCAGGACCGCGCGGCGACGATCCTGGCGCCGGACCAGGACGCGTCCTGGCCCTAGCGCTTCCGGGCCTTAGAACATCCCAGGAACGTCGTTGCGCGCCCGATGGCGCGTGCTATAAGGCCAAGGCCCGGCCGGCCGATGCGGCGCGCCAGGCCCCGCGACCCCAGGACATGCCGACAGGACCTGCCGATGGCCCCCGCCAGCCCTAACCCTGCCCGTCCGCCGGGTCAGGCAAAGTCGATCCTGATCCTCAACGGGCCGAACCTGAACATGCTGGGGACGCGCCAGCCCGAGATCTACGGGCGCGAGACGCTGCAGGAGATCATGACCGCGGCGGCGCGGCGCGCGACCGAGCTGGGCCTGGCGACCGACGCGCGCCAGTCCAACCACGAGGGCGACCTGGTCACCTGGATCCAGCAGGCGCGCAGCGAGCATGACGGCATCATCATCAATCCGGCCGGCTACACCACGACATCGGTCGCGATCCTCGACGCGCTGCTGCTGGCGGAAAAGCCGGTGATCGAGGTGCACCTGTCGAACATCCACCGGCGCGAGGCGTTCCGCCACCACTCCTATGTCTCGAAGGCGGCCACCGGCGTGATCTGCGGCCTGGGAAGCCACGGCTATATCCTGGCCGTCGAGGCGATGGGCCGCCTGCTGAAGCAATGACCGCCACCAAGGACCGCGAGAAGCGCATGGCCAAGCTGGATGTCGATCCGGACCTGATCCGCCGTCTGGCCGAGCTGCTGCGCGAGACCGGCCTGGCCGAGCTGGAGGTGACGGAGGGCGAGCGGCGCCTGCGCGTGCGCCTGCCCGAAACGATCACCGCCGTCAGCGCGCCGGCCGCGCCGATGTCGGCCCCGGCCGCCGCCGCCGTGCCCGCCCCAAGCGGCGACGGACCGCCGGCGGGCGCGGTCACCTCGCCAATGGTCGGTACGGTGTTCGTCGCGCCCGAGCCTGGCGCGGCGCCCTTCGTCGCGGTCGGCGACAAGGTGATCGCGGGCCAGACCCTGCTGATCGTCGAGGCGATGAAGGTGATGAACCAGATCCCCGCGCCGCGCGCCGGCACCGTCACGCGCATCCTGATCCGCGACCGCCAGCCGGTCGAGTACGGCGAACCCCTGATGATCGTCGAGTAGGCGGCGGCGCGCCCGGGCATGTTCGAGAAGGTGCTGATCGCCAATCGCGGGGAGATCGCGCTGCGCATCCAGCGCGCCTGCCGCGAGATGGGGATCGAGACCGTTGCCGTGCATTCCACCGCCGACGCCGACGCCATGCATGTGCGCCTGGCCGACGAGAGCGTGTGCATCGGCCCGCCGCCGGCCGCCGACAGCTACCTCAACATTCCCGCCATCCTGACCGCCGCGGCGATCACCGGCGCCGACGCGATCCACCCCGGCGTCGGCTTTCTCAGCGAGAATGCGCGCTTCGCCGAGATGGTGGCCGAGCACGACCTGGCCTTCATCGGCCCGACGCCCGACCACATCCGCCTGATGGGCGACAAGATCGTCGCCAAGCGCGCGGCCATGGAGCTGGGTTTGCCGCTGGTGCCGGGCAGCGACGGCCCGGTCGCCGGCGACGACGACGCGCTGCGCCACGCGCGCGCGATCGGCTATCCCGTTCTGGTCAAGGCCGCGGCCGGCGGCGGCGGGCGCGGCATGAAGGTGGCGCGCGCCGAGGGCGATCTCGGCGATGCGCTGCGCATGGCGCGCCACGAGGCGCAGAGCGCGTTCGGCGACGGCACCGTCTACCTGGAGAAGTACCTGGAGCGCCCGCGCCACATCGAGCTGCAGGTGCTGGGCGACGCCCACGGCAACGTGGTGCATTTCGGCGAGCGCGACTGCACGCCGCAGCGCCGCCACCAGAAGGTGGTCGAGGAGGCGCCCTCGCCCGCGCTGAACGCGGCCGAGCGCGCGCGGCTGGGCGCGATCGGCGCCGAGGCGATGGCCAAGCTCGGCTACCGCTCGCTCGGCACGATCGAGTTCCTGTACCAGGACGGCCAGTTCTACTTCATCGAGATGAACACGCGCCTGC
>JADLEG010000220.1 GCA_020846275.1 Alphaproteobacteria bacterium | reverse complement strand
CGGCGACATGCGGGTCCACGGCGGCGATGGCCGCGACGGGATGGCCGATCCAGAACACCTTGTCGCGCGCCATGTTCATGCGCGAGATGTACCAGACATCCGCGCCGCCCTCGCCGACCTGGGCGAATGCGTCGACGGGAAGGTCGACGAAATCGGCCGCGGTGACGGCGGCGCGCACGCCCTTCAGCGCCAGCGCCTTGTCCAGGTTGATGCGCAGGATGCGCGCATGCGGATGCGGGCTGCGCTTGATCCGGCCGTGCAGCATCCCGGGCAGCGAGAAATCGGCCGGATAGACCGCGCGCCCGGTCACCCGCTCGGCGGCGTCGACGCGGGGCAGGCGCCGGCCGACGGTCTTCAGCTTGTCTGTCGGAGCATCCATGCGCCCTACGCCCCAACCCGCGCGGCGGCCGCGACGACGGCCTCGACGATCTTGTCATAACCGGTGCAGCGGCACAGGTTGCCGGCCAGCGCGTGCCGTATCTCGATCTCCGTCGGGTTCGGATTGCGCTCCAGCAGCGCCGTCGCCGACAGGACGACGCCCGGCGTGCAATAGCCGCACTGCGTCCCGCCCAGGTCGATCAGCGCCTGCTGCACCCGGTCCAGCTTGCCGTTCGCGGCAACGCCCTCGATCGTCACGATCTTGCGGCCGACGGCCTCGACCGCGAGCATGATGCAGGCATTCACCGGCGCGCCGTCCACCAGCACGGTACAGGCGCCGCAATTGCCGTTGCCGCACCCCTCCTTGCTGCCGGTCAACCCCGCGCGGTCGCGCAGCAGCTCCAGCAGCGTGTCGCGGGTATCGAGCGCCAGCTCGATCTCCTCGCCATTGATGGTGAACGGGCGCAGCGCCTTCATGCCGTCTCCAGGGGATTACCAAGCCGCGCGCAGCACGCCGCCACGGCGCGGGCCGCCAGCGTCTTCACCAGCTCGCGACGATATTCGGCGGAGCCGCGCGTGTCCGAGATCGGCCGTGCGTCGCGCGCGGCCAGCGCCGCAGCCTCGGCAACCAGCTTCGCCGACGGCTTCTCGCCGATCAACAGGCGTTCCGCCTGTGCCGCGCGGATCGGGGTCGGGCCGACGGCGGCCAGCGTCAGGCGCGCCTCGGCGACCGCACCCCGCTCGTCCAGGCGCAGCCAGGCGCCGACGCCCGCGACGGCGATGTCCATCTCGCGCCGCGGCGTGAAGCGCAGGTAGGCGGCGGCGCTGCGCTTGGCGGCCGGCGGCAGGCGCAGCGAGACGAGAACGTCCCGCGGCCCCAGCGTCGTCCGGCCCGGGCCGGCGAACAAGGCCTCCACAGGCTCGTCCCGTCGGCCCCCCGGCCCGGCGACGACCGCGCGCGCGCCCAGGCAGATCAGCGCCGGAACCGCATCGGCCGACGGGGCGGCGTTGCAGACATTGCCGCCGATGCTCGCGCGGTTCTGGATCTGGTAGCTGCCGATCATCCGGCCGGATTCGACCAGCGCGGGATAGGCGGCCATCGCGGGATGGGCGGAAAGCGCGGTCACGTTCAACGCCGCGCCGATCGCGACGCCGCCGTCCGGCGTCGATGCCACTTCGGTCAGCTCGGCGATCCGCTTCAGGTCGACGACGTGGCCGACCTGGCGGCGCCCCTCGCGCATCTGCACGATCAGGTCGGTGCCGCCGGCCAGTACGCGGGCGCCGGTTCCGAGTTGCGCCACCGCTTCTTCGACGGTGGCAGGCGCGGTGTAGTCGAATTCGTTCACGTGGCGGTGGCCGGAACAAGGCGGTGCAGGGCGAACATGGCGGGTGACGCTAGCCGGATTCGGCCCGCTGTCAACCCAAACGCGACCCAATACGTACCGCAATTCAATAGCTTGCACGGTGGAGTACCACGGGATTTCCCCGTCGCCGCCCGCGTCCCGCGCGTCTGGCCGCCGCTCGGCGCCGCCGGAACAGGTGGCGCGCAGGCACGTTTGCGTCGAGCATGCTGGGATCGGAGGAGCGGTGATGGCGATGAAAAGGAAGGGGCGATGGTCGGCCCGCGTCACCGAGGAGAGCGACGCGCTCGACCTGGAGCGAAACGTGTTCAACCAGACGCCCGCGCGCATCGCGCAGTCGCTGAAGCGTTCCGCCGAGCGCAGCCATCGGCGGAAATCGAATCCCTTCCGGTCGGCGATGTCGATGCTGACCTTCTATATCAACCGCGCCGGCAAGAACCTCTCGACCCGCCAGCGCAACCGGCTTGAAGCGGCGAAACGGAAGCTGCGCGAGGCGTTCGGCCGGAAGGGCGCGTAGGGGGCGGGCAACCCGGGAAAGAATCGTGCGAAGCGCGGCACCGATGCGCATGCCGGCGGTTGTAAGGCAATCGCAACTCGCACGAGAGGAATCCGTCATGCCCAAGACATCGCCCCGCCAGCGCAAGACCATCGGCCGCGTCATGCACGAATACGAGCACGGCGAGCTCGAGAGCGGTCCGCGAGGCAAGGGCGGCAAGGTCAAGAGCCGCCGGCAAGCCATCGCCATCGCGCTCAGCGAGGCCGGCGCGTCGAAATACGACAGCGAGCGGAAGAACCGCAAGCACCTGGCCCGCAGCAAGCGGAAGGAGGCGGTGGGAAGGACCGCCCAGCAGGAAACCGAGGGAAAATCCCGTGTCGGCGCGGCCGGCCGCCGCGAAAGCTCGCCCGCGATGGGCGGCCGGAACGCCAAGACCCCGACCGCGAGCGGCGCCAAGGCGGCGCGCACGCGTACGCGCAAGGCGGGCGGGACGAGCCGGGAAGACCTGTACAGGAGGGCGCGGTCGAAGGGGATCCAAGGCCGTTCCCGCATGTCCAAGCAGCAGCTGGAGAATGCGCTGCACGGGGCCTGAGCCCCGCCGGCCCGATCCGCCGGCTTCGCCCGCGCCTCGCCGGTGGCCTATAGTCGCGCGCTGGCAGGGCGGCTTAGCCCTGCCCGGATCGGACGAAGGAGCAGGACGTTGCAGCAAACCGGCGCCCAGACGCATGTCAAGGACCCCCGCAACGACGCGGTGCGCATCTATGTGAACGGGAAACTGGTCCCGCGCGGCGAGGCCGTGGTGTCCGTGTTCGACAGCGGCTTCGTGCTGGGCGACGGGGTGTGGGAGGGATTCCGCCTGGTCGATGGCGTGGTGGTGTTCGCCGAACAGCATTTGGACCGCCTGTTCGCCGGCGCGCGAACCATCGCCCTCGATATCGGCAAGACCCGCCAGCAAGTCCTGGCGGCGATCCAGGAGACCTGTCGCGCCAACGCGATGACCGACGGCGCGCATATCCGCCTGATGGTGACCCGCGGACCGAAGAGCACGCCCAACCAGGACCCGCGCAACGTGGTCGGCCCGCCCACCATCGTCATCGCCGCGGAGTACAAGCAGCCTGACCCGGCCATCAAGAAGAACGGCATCACGCTGTTCACCAGCACGTTCCGTTGCAGCGCGCCGGACGTTTTCGACCTGCGGCTCAATTCGCACAGCCGGCTCAACCTGATCCAGGCGCTGCTGCAGGCGATCGAGGCCGGCGCCCACGAGGCGCTGATGCTCGACCCGGCGGGGTTCGTCGCGAGCTGCAACTCGACCAATTTCTTCATCGTCGCGCGGGATCGCGTCGTCACCTCGACCGGCCGCTTCAACTTCAAGGGCATCACGCGGCAGAACGTGATCGACCTGTGCGCCGCCAACGCCATCGCGGTGGAGCAGCGCGACTTCACCCTGGCCGAAACCTACAACGCCGACGAGGCCTTCGTGACCGGCACGTTCGGCGGGGTGACGCCGGTTGCGCGCATCGACGGCCGCACGATCGGGTCGAGCCGCCCGGGGCCCGTCACGGCGCGGCTCGACCGGCTCTATCAGGACCTTGTGGCCAGCAACGCCCGCGCGGGGAAGTAGCGCGGGGATGCCTACTCGGGCACGGGCACGGTGTAGTTGAGCCCGGCCCGGCCGCCGTCGACATAGAGCGTCTGGCCCGTCACGTAGCCCGCATCGTCGCTCGCCAGGAACGCGACCACCGAAGCGACATCCGAGGGCTGGCCGAAGCGGCCGAGCGGCGTGCGCGAGAGGATGCGGCGCACCTGCGCCGGGTCTTTCAACGTGCGCGACTGGGTCATCTTGGTGACGATCGTGCCCGGCCCGACCGCGTTGACGCGGATGTTGTGGGGCGCGAAATGCAGCGCCATCGCGCGGGTCAGCGACGATATGCCGCCCTTGGACGCCGCGTAGGGGGCGATGTTGGGCATGGTCATGATCACGCTGGTGGACGACATGTTGACGATGGCGCCGCCCTTGCCGCGCTCGACCATGTGCCGTCCGACCGCCTGCCCGAACAGGAAGACCGATTTCAGGTTGGTCTGGATGACGAGGTCGAAATCCTCCTCGCGCATCGCCAGAAAGTCGCCGGCGCGGGTGATGCCGGCATTGTTGACCAGCACGTCGATCGCGCCGAACCGCGCCAGCACGGCCGCCACCGCGCGGTCGACCGCTGTTTTGACGCCGACATCGCATTCCTCGAACGCGATCTCGCCCTTGCCGGCGAGTTCCGCCACCATCTGCCGCCCGGCTTCGGCGTCGACATCCAGCGCGGCGACGCGCGCGCCATCCGCCAGGAAGCGCTCGACGCAACCCCGCCCGATGCCGCTTGCCGCGCCGGTGATGAGTGCTACGCGACCGTCGAACCGCATGGCCTGACACTTTCCTTATCGTAGGGTCGCCGATAGTCGGGGATTGATTTTCGCATCTTCGTATCGGATACTGGAGTTGTAGATCAATAGCCGATAGGCTTTAACAACCGTTTGCGGTTGCGTCAATATGAGCGCGCGCTGACCGCCCGGCCGAAGCCTTGCTTGGACGCCGGGAGGATAGGGGACACGGGCTTAAGCGCTCGCAGCGGCGCCGGCCATGGGGAACAGAACGGGAGACGGTGATGAAGATGGGATTTGTGAAGTCGATCCTCGGCGCCTTCGCCATGGTGGCGATCGCCGCGACGGGCAGCACCGCGCAAGCGGGCCTGGGCGATACGGTCAAGACGATCAAGGAACGCGGGCACCTGCTGTGCACCGGCCATAACGGCACCTATCTCGGCTTCGCCGAGGTCGACGCCGCCGGCAACTGGAAGGGCTTCGACATCGAGCTCTGCAAGGCGCTGGCGACGGCCATCCTCGGTTCGCCGACCAAGCTGAAGATCGTGCCGGTCAGCTTCGCGCAGCGGTTCCCGGCGCTGCAATCCGGCGACATCGACGTGATCATCAAGGTCACCGGCTGGACGCTCGGCCGCGACACCGAGCTCGGCCTGCAGTTCAGCCAGCCCTACTTCCTGGGCGCGACGCAGATCGCGGTCAACGTCGGCACGGGCGCCAAGCTGGCCAAGGACCTCAACGGCGCATCGATGTGCTCGACGGCCGGCACCAGCACCGAGCGCCTGGCCGCCGACTACCTGACGAACCTGAAGGTCAAGTTCGAGGTGGTGTCGTTCGAGAAGGCCGAGGAGATGCGCAGCGCCTTCTTCTCCGGCCGCTGCGACGCCATCGCGCTGTGGGGCCCGAACCTCTACATCTCGATCGCCCAGGCGCCCGATCCCAGCAAGTACGCGGCCCTGCCGGACATCCTGGCGGTCGAGCCCCAGAGCATCGCGATGCGCCAGGGCGACGACAACTTCGTCGATGTCGCCAACTGGATGATGACGGTGCTGCTGACGGCCGAGGAATACGGCATCACCAGCGAGAACGTCGACCAGCACAAGGCCAAGCCGGCGAACCCGACCATCGAGCGGATGCTGGGCAACACCCCGGGCATCGGCAAGCGGCTCGGGCTCAGCGAGACCTGGGCCTACGACGTCATCAAGCAGGTCGGCAACTACAAGCAGATTTTCGACCGCACGCTTGGCGAGCCGTACAAGATGAAGCGGGGCGTCAACGCGCTGATCCGCGACGGCGGCGTCCTCTACCCGCTGGTCATCGACTGAACGGCGGGCTCCGGCCCGGAAGACGGAGGGTGCCCGCGCGGGCACCCTTCGACCGGGGCGGTCCGAACCGCTACGCTGTAGCGGTGCAAGCGGTTTTCACCTGAATGACGGCGCTGCTTCGAAACGCGCGGTTTCGCTCCTACGTCTACCAAGTCGCGTTGGTCGGCGGCTCCTGCCTGCTGCTTGTCGCCTTCGTTCTCACGACCCGCCACAGCCTGGTCGCGCAGGGCATCGCGACGGGGTTCGACTTCCTGCAACGCTCGACCGGCTGGGACATTTCCTTCGCGGTCATCGACTACACCATCCGCGATCCGTACTGGAAAGTCTTCCTGGTAGGCTTTCTCAACACGCTGCTTGTGGGAATCCTCGGCCTGGTGGCCGCTACCGTGTTCGGGACGGCGATCGGCATGGCGCGGGTCGGACAGAATCCGCTGCTGAGCTTCCTCGGCACCGTCTACGTGGAGGTATTCCGCAACATACCGCTCATCCTGCAGGGCCTGTTCTGGTACGCGGTCCTCACCCACCTGCCGCCGCCCCGCCAGGCCTTCACGCTCGGCGGATGGTTCTACCTGTCCAGCCGGGGCGTCTACGCGCCCTTTCTCGCGCTCCCCACCAGCGGCCTCTTGACGCTGGGAGGAATCGTGGTCGGGGCGGTCCTGGCGGCAGTGGTCGCGCTCCAGATTCCGACGGTCCAGGCCGCAAGGTCGCTGCGGCGGCGCGTCCTGTCGGGCATCCTGCTGGCCGCCGTCGCCGCGGTCGTTGCCGTGATCGCGCTGAACTACGACGCGCGCGTCGGGCTGATCTCGGTTCCCCAGCTGCAGGGGCTGCGGTTCAACGGGGGCATGCGGCTGATGCCCGAATTTTCGGCCCTGGTCGTCGCCATCGTCTTCTTCGGCAGCGCCTATATCGCCGAGATCGTTCGCGGCGGCCTGCTGTCCGTCAACCGCGGACAGATCGAGGCGGCGCGGTCGCTCGGCCTCAGCCCGTTCCGGGTCTATCGCCTCGTCCGCATCCCGCTTGCGCTGCGCACCATCGTGCCGCCGCTGGGCAACCAGTTCGTCTGGCTGATGAAGGCGACGACCGTCGGCATCGCCTTCGGCTTCAGCGACCTGTTCATGGTCAGCTCCACCGCCATCAACCAGAGCGGCCAGACGATCGAGATCCTGCTCATCATGATGAGCGGATTCCTGCTGATCAACTACCTGATCGCCTCGGCCATGAATGCCGTGAACCGCTCGATCGCCCTCAAGGGCTACGAGACCAAGCGGTGATGATCGCGGGATGGCAATGACATGAGCGCCGACGCGACCATCACGGGCGAGCTGCCGCCGGCCGTGGAGTCCGGAGTGTCCAAGCTCGTCCGGCGCATGTTCGGCACGTGGCGCGACGCCGTCATCTCGCTGGCGTGCCTGGCGTTCCTGGCGTGGCTCGTTCCGCGGCTGGCGCACTGGGCCTTCATCGACGCCGTGTGGTCCGCGCCCACCGCCGCGCAATGCGGGCATGGCGGGGCCTGCTGGGCCGTCATCGCGGCGCGCTGGCGGCTGATCATCTTCGGCCTCTATCCGTTCGCGGAGCATTGGCGCTCGGGCTTGGCCTGCATCGCCATCGTGGTGGTCGCGATCCTGTCCTGCGTGCCGTGGTTCTGGCATGCATTGCGGCTGTCGGCGCTATGGGTGGGCGGGTTCCTGGCGTTCTACATCCTGATGCGCGGCGGCATCTTCGGCCTCGCCAGCGTCGGCACGGAACGCTGGGGCGGGCTGGCGCTGACGATCTTCACCTTCGCCTCGGTCGCGATCCTGGGGATGCCGATGGCGGTCCTGCTGGCCCTGACGCGGCAGTCCGAGCTGCCGGCCTTCCGCTGGGTGGCCGGACTGCTGATCGACACGGTGCGGTCGCTGCCGCTGCTGGCGGTCCTGTTCACCGCCGCGG
>JADLEG010000219.1 GCA_020846275.1 Alphaproteobacteria bacterium | reverse complement strand
TGCAGTCGCGGCTGGAAGCGACCGAGGTCGCCGGCGCCGCCGGCGGCGGCATGGTGCAGGTCACGATGACGGCCAAGGGCAATCTGCGCCGCGTGCGCATCGACCCGTCGCTGGTCGATCCCAAGGAGGTCGGCGTGCTGGAGGACCTGATCGTCGCGGCCTGCAACGACGCCCGCGCCAAGGGCGAGGCCCTGGTTCAGGAGGAGTCGCAAAAGCTGCTGGGCGGCCTGCCGCTGCCGCCGGGCATGAAGCTGCCGTTCTGATGCCCTTGTTGCAGTCGGCTCCTCATCCTTCGAGACGGGCCTTCGGCCCTCCTCAGGATGACGCATTCGATGGGAACTCCCCTCCACCGCGTCATCCTGAGGAGCGAGCGCGGCGAGCGTCTCGAAGGATGATGCACGCCGAGCCCTGATCCATGGCCGGCGCGGAGATCGAGCGTCTCGTCCAGTTGCTGGCGCGGCTGCCGGGCCTCGGCCCGCGCTCGGCGCGGCGTGCGGCGCTGCATCTTTTGAAGAAGCGCGAGGTGCTGCTGGATCCGCTGACCCGCGCGCTCGGCGAGGCGTCGGCCGCGATAAAGGCCTGCTCGATCTGCGGCAACCTGGACACCCAGGACCCCTGCGCGGTCTGCGCCGATTCGCGCCGCGACGCCGCCCTGGTCTGCGTCGTGGCGGAGGTCGGCGACCTTTGGGCGCTGGAGCGCAGCGGCGCGTTCAAGGGGCGCTATCACGTGCTGGGCGGCGTCCTGTCCGCGCTCGACGGCGTCGGGCCCGAGGCGCTGAACATCCAGGGCCTGGTCGCGCGCGCGCGCTCCGGAGAATTGCGCGAGATCATCCTGGCGCTCGACGCCACCGTGGACGGCCAGACCACGGCGCACTACATCGCCGACCGGCTGGTAGACACGGGCGTCAAGGTTTCGCGCCTCGCCCACGGCGTGCCGGTGGGCGGTGAGCTCGACTATCTCGACGACGGGACCATCGCCGCGGCGCTGAACGCGCGACGGCCGGCGTAGAAATTCAGATAACCCCAAGACACCAAGGCACCAAGAAAACCGGAAGGTCGACCACAACGGCGCGACGAACACGATGTAGGAGATACCTTCGCGCCGCCCAAGGCGGCGCATTTCCTCAACATCGGGCGATCGTACCGTAACGGTCCGAACCCTTATCTTCTTGGTGCCTTGGTGCCTTGGTGGTTTCTTCTAACCCAGCCCCGCCGGTCGCGGCCCGCCGGTGGCCCAGTCCAATAGCTCGACCGTGTGCACGACAGGGATGCCGGTGCCGGTGGCGAGCTGGGTGATGCAGCCGATATTGCCGGTGGCGATAATGTCCGGCGCCACGCTTTCGATGTTGCGGAGCTTGCGGTCGCGGAGCTGCGTCGCAAGCTGGGGCTGCAGCATGTTGTAGGTACCGGCCGAGCCGCAGCACATATGCCCCTCGGGAACGTCCTTCACCGCGAAGCCGGCGCTGGTCAGCAAGGCCTTGGGCTGTTCGACGATGCCCTGGCCGTGCTGCATCGAGCAGGCGGAGTGGTAGGCGACGGCCTGGCCCATGGGCGTCGCCGGCTGGCGCAGGCCGAGATCGGCCATCACCTCGGTGATGTCCTTGGCCAGCGCCGACACCCTGGCCGCCCTGTCCGCCCAGGCGGGGTCCGCCCGGAACATGAAGCCGTAGTCCTTGACCGTCGTGCCGCAGCCCGAGGCGTTGATGACGATGGCGTCCAGTCCGCCGCCTTCGATCGCGCGCGTCCAGGCCGCGATGTTGGCCTTAGCCTGCGTGTGCGACGCGTCGGTCTTGCCGAGGTGATGCGCCAGCGAGCCGCAGCACCCCGCGCCCCGCGCCACCACCACCTCGCAGCCGTGGCGGGTGAGCAGGCG
Source organism: Alphaproteobacteria bacterium (assembly GCA_020846275.1). GTDB lineage: Bacteria > Pseudomonadota > Alphaproteobacteria > JAEULC01 > JAEULC01 > JAEULC01. Next base: position 6,807 of record JADLEG010000219.1, on the reverse strand, counting down.
CACCGTCGCCTCGTTGATCGCGGGCTCCAGCACCTGCTGCGCGCAGCCCGCCAGCAGCGCCACGCGCCGGCGCCGCGCGCCCTCGGCGGCGAACACCTGCGGCGTGTCGACGCGCGACGGCGCTTTCAGCCGCGCCGGCGCCAGCGCCAGCAGCGGCCGCAGCGCCCTGGGGAAGAGCGATGCGAAGGGGCGCGCAAGCGTGGCACCGACCAGCGCGAAGCGGAACAGCGCGGGCCGGGGGATCAGCAGCGCCAGCACGCCGCGCAGCCAGCGGTCGAGCCAGGGCCGCCGGTAGGTCTCTTCGATATGCGCGCGGGCATGGTCGACCAGGTGCATGTAGTGCACGCCCGAGGGGCACGTCGTCATGCAGGACAGGCACGACAGGCAGCGGTCGACATGCTTGACCACCCGCTCGGTCGCCGGGCGCGCGTTCTCCAGCATGTCCTTGATCAGGTAGATGCGCCCGCGCGGGCTGTCGAGCTCGTCGCCCAGCAGCACGAAGGTCGGACAGGTCGCCGTGCAGAACCCGCAATGCACGCAGGCCCGGAGAATCCTGTTCGCCTCCGACGTGTCGGGGTCGGCGAGCTGGGCGAGGGTGAAATGGGTTTGCATGCCCTCACCCTCCCATCGCTGCGCGATGGGCCGCTCCCTCTCCCGCTGGCGTGGGAGAGGGATTCCGAACCCTCGCCCGCGCGAAGCGTGGGAGAGGGTGGCGACCCTGAGCTTGTCGAAGGGGAGCCGGGTGAGGGTCTTTGCGCATCACACCCTCGCGTACATCCGGCCGGGATTGAGGATGCGCTTGGGGTCGAAGCTGTCCTTCACGCGCTCGGCCAGCGCGGCCAGCGCGGGCGGCTGCGGGTGGAACACGGGTATTTGCGCGCGCAGGTCGGCCGGCGCGCGGTAGAGCGTGGCGTGGCCGTCATTCCCAACGGCGTCGCGGATCACGCCGGCGCCGGCATCCGCGCTGCCCGGTGCGACCGACAGCCAGACGAGGCCGCCACCCCAGTCCATGAACCAGGCGACATCGAGGATGCGCGTGATCGAATGGATCACCGCGGGTCCGCGCTGCGGCGGCACGGAGAGGCGCCAGACCGGCCTTGCCTGCGGCTCGACCAGATAGGCCGCGTCGCGCAATTCACGCCACAGCTTGGCACTGTTCATCGAGTGCAGCTCCTCGACCGCGCCGAACCCGGCCATCTGCTTCTTCAATTCCGCGCAGCGCCATTCCACGGAGCCCGGCGTGCCTTCGACGCGCAGCGCCGTCACGCCGGCGCCCGCGCCGGCGACGTAGCCCACGGCCGAGCGCGCGGCGAGCGAGGCCGGCAGGTGCGCCGCGCCCGACACGTCGTGCGCGCTCTGCATCGCCGCGGTCATCGCGCGCACGGCCCGGTCGGGATCGAGGCCGATGACCAGCACGCTGCGCGTCTTCTCGGCCGCGGGCAGCACCTTCATCGTCACGTCGCTGAGCACGGCAAGCGTGCCCCAGGAGCCTGCCATCAGCTTCGACAGATCGTAGCCGGTCACGTTCTTCATCACGCGCCCGCCCGACTTGAACGCCTCGCCCCGGCCGCTGACCGCGTGGAAGCCGAGGAAATGGTCGCGCGCCGCACCCGCCCGCAGACGCCGCGGCCCGGCCAGGTTGCCGGCCACCACGCCGCCAATGGTCTGTGCGTTCGCTTCGCCGCCGAGCAGCGGCCCGAGGTCGGGCGGCTCGAAGGCGAATTCCTGGCGGTTCTTTTTGAGCAGCTCCTCGATCTCCGCCATCGGCGTGCCGGCCCTGGCGCTCAGCACCAGCTCGCCCGGCTCGTAGAGCGTGACGCCTGTGAGCGCCGCCGTCTCCAGCCGCCGCCCGGCCTGGAACGGCCGGCCGATATCGCGCTTGGTGCCGCGGCCCAGTATCTCCAGCGGCGTGGCGTCGGCCAGCGCGTCCTTGACCGCCGCGAGCAATTCGTCGGCGGTGGTGGGGCGGAGCGGCGACATGCCCTCACCCTCCCATTGCTACGCAATGGGCCCCTCCCTCTCCCGCCTGCGGCGGGCGAGGGGTTCCGGACCCTCGCCCGCGCGAAGCGTGGGAGAGGGTGGCGAGCGCCAGCGAGCCGGGTGAGGGCATCAGAACCTGGGAATGTCCGGATGCGGCAGGCGGCCGCCGCTGACATGCAGGCGGCCGAGCTCGGCGCAGCGGTGCAGCGTGGGGAACATCTTGCCGGGATTGAGCAGCCCGTTGGGATCGAACGCACATTTCACGCGCATCTGCTGGTCGAGGTCGATCTCGGTGAACATCGTCGGCATCAGGTCGCGCTTCTCGACGCCCACCCCGTGCTCGCCGGTCAAGACGCCGCCCACCTCGACGCACAGGCGCAATATGTCCGCGCCCAGCTTTTCCGCGCGCTCCAGCTCGCCGGCATTGGCGTCGAACAGGATCAGCGGATGCAAATTCCCGTCGCCGGCGTGGAACACGTTGGCGATGCGCAGACCGCATTGCCGCGACAACGCGGCCATGCGCGAGAGCACCTCGGGCAGGCGCGCGCGCGGGATGGTGCCGTCCATGCACAGGTAGTCGGGCGTGATGCGGCCCACAGCCGGGAACGCGGCCTTGCGCCCGGCCCAGAACCGCAGGCGCTCGGGCTCGGAGCCGCTGGCCTTCAGGTAGCTGGCGCCGCAGCGCCGGGCGATCGCCTCGACCCGGGCGATCAGCTCCTCGACCTCGGCCGCCGGCCCGTCCAGCTCGACGATCAGCAGCGATTCGACGTCGAGCGGGTAGTTGGCGTGGACGAAATCCTCGACCGCGTGGATCGCCGGCCTGTCCATCATCTCCATGCCGCCGGGGATGATGCCCTCGGCGATGACGGCCCCGACGCAGTCCCCCGCCTGCTCGTTCGACGGGAAGCCGAGCAGCAGCGCGCGCGCCGTCGCCGGCTTGCGCAGGATGCGCACGGTCACCTCGGTGATGACGCCGAGCAAACCCTCGGAGCCGGTCATCACGCCGAGCAGGTCGTAGCCCTCGCTGTCGAGGTGCTTGCCGCCGAGCCGCACGACCTCGCCCGTCACCAGCACCATCTCGATGCCCAGCACGTTGTTGGCGGTGAGGCCGTATTTCAGGCAGTGCACCCCGCCCGCGTTCTCGGCGACGTTGCCGCCGATCGAACAGGCGATCTGGCTGGACGGATCGGGCGCGTAATAGAAGCCGGCGTGCTGGACCGCGTTGGTGATGCCGAGATTGGTGACGCCGGGCTGGGCCACGACGCAGCGATTGTCGTAGTCGATCGCGAGTATCCTGTTGAACTTGCCCATCGCCAGCACGATGCCGTCGGCGAGCGGCAGCGACCCGCCGCTGAGCGACGTGCCGCCGCCGCGCGGCACCACCTTGATGCCCTGGTCGTGGCAATAGCGCAGGATGCGCGCGACCTGATCGACGGTGGACGGCAGCACCACCAGCATCGGCAGTTGGCGATAGGCGGCAAGCCCGTCGGATTCGTAGGCCGCCAACTCGTCAGCCGCGGTGATCACGCCCTCGCCCGGCACGATCGCCTGGAGCGCCGCCGCGATCTCGGCGCGGCGCCCGAGAATGGCCTGGTCCGGCGCGGGCATCAGCGGCGGCATGTCTCTCCTCCCGGTGGCGCGCGTACGGGCGCACCAAAAGGCGCGCCCTCATCGCGTTCTTGTCTTTCGAGAGAAGCAGGCTTGCCCGGTCGCGTCAATCGACCGGCGGGAAGGCGATCAGCCCTGGCGGGCCTTGAAGCGCGGGTTCTTCTTGTTGATGACGTAGACGCGGCCGCGCCGGCGCACGACCTTGCAGTTCTTGTCGCGCGTCTTCATCGATTTCAGCGAGTTGACGACTTTCATGGCCGGCTCCTGGAACCCCGGACAGCGGCCCGGGCCCTTGAAAAGAGGCGTTTCTATAGGGAAACGCCCTTGGCCTGTCAACCGCGCCGCCCTGTTGCGCCCGGGTTGCCCCATCCTTAAGGTGCCGCCCGCCATGGATAGCCCCAGCCCCCCGCCCGCCACGCCCCCCGCGACGCCAACAGACCTGTTCGCCCGCCTGGACCAGCTTGGCATCGCCTACAAGACCCACGAGCACCCGCCGCTTTTCACCGTCGAGGACAGCAAGCGCCTGCGCGGCGAGTTGCCGGGCGGGCATTGCAAGAACCTGTTCCTGCGCGACAAGAAGCGGAGCCTGTTCCTGCTGGTGGTGCTGGAGGACCGGGCGATCGACCTGAAGGGCCTGCGCGACCGGCTGGGCGCGGCCGGCAACCTGTCCTTCGGCAGCCCCGACCTGCTGCTGGAGGTCCTGGGGGTCACGCCCGGCGGGGTTACCCCCTTTGCCCTGATCAACGACCGGCAGAAGCGGGTCACGGTGTTCCTGGACAAGAAGATGTTGGTGATGGACCCGCTGAACTACCACCCCTTGAGCAACGCCATGACGACCGCGATCCGGCCGGACGACCTGCTGCGGTTCATCGAGTCCTGCGGGCACACGCCCCGGACGATCGACCTGGACCGCTGAGACCCCCCGCCCCGCCGGCGGCGGACTTGCCAGGTACGGCCGGAATGGCCATGTTGAGGCCAAGCATTGATGCCCGAATTCCAAGGATCGGAACGAGATTATGGCTGACATGATGATCGGCGGCGGCCCCAAGCCGGGGGGCGCCAATGCCGGCCAGCCGAAAGGCGCCGCGCAGCAGGACGGCCTGGTGGGCGGCGCGGCCGCGCCCGCGGCCGGCGATCTGATCAAGAACAGCAACACGCGCGGCTTCATGGCCGACGTGATCGACGCCTCGCACGACGTGCCGGTGATCGTCGATTTCTGGGCGCCGTGGTGCGGCCCCTGCAAGCAGCTCGGCCCCCTCTTGGAAAAGGCCGTGCGCGAGGCCCGCGGCGCCGTGCGCATGGTCAAGATCAACATCGACGAAAGCCCCGAGATCGCGCAGCAGATGCGCATCCAGTCGATCCCGGTCGTCTACGCCTTCGTGCAGGGCCGCCCGGTCGACGGCTTCGTCGGCGCGGTGCCGGAAAGCCAGATCAAGACCTTCATCAAGCGCCTGGCCCAGACCGCCGGCGCGCAGGTGCCGGAATCGCCTGTGGAGCAGGCGATGGAAGAGGCCAAGGCGCTGATGGAAGCGGGCGACATGGGCAATGCCGGCGGCATCCTGGCGCAGGTCGTCCAGCATGACCCGGGCAACGCCGTCGCGCGCGCGCGCCTGGCGCGCTGCCACCTGGCGGCGGGCGACCAGAAGGCCGCGCGCAAGATGCTGGACTCGATCGCCGCCGACAAGCTGAAGGATCCGGCCGTCGCGTCGGAGGTCGGCACGGTCAAGGCGGCGCTCGACCTGGCGGAAAGCGCCGGCGCGGCCGGGCCGCTGCAGGACCTCAAGCAGAAGGTCGCGGCCGACGCCAACGATCACCAGGCCCGGCTCGACCTGGCGACGGCGCTCTACGCAGCGGGCGACGGCGATGCCGCGATCGACGCGTTGCTGGAAAGCATCCGGCGCAACCGTAGCTGGAACGACGAAGCCGCGCGCAAGCAGCTCCTGAAGCTGTTCGAGGCCTTCGGGCCCACCGATCCCCGCACGATCCAGGGCAGGCGCAAGCTGAGCTCGGTTCTGTTCTCCTGAAGGCCGCGGGGCGCATGCAGGTGAGCCGTTCGCCCTTCGATCCCGACTTCGCGGCGCTGCCGCAGGTCATCCCGATCTTCCCCCTGAGCGGCGTGCTGCTGCTGCCCGGGGGCAAGATGCCGCTCAACGTGTTCGAGCCGCGCTACCTGGCGATGGTCAGCGATGCGATTGCGGGCGCGCGCGTGATCGGGCTGATCCAGCCGATGAAGCACGAGCCGGGCGACGAGCAGATGCCCACGGCGACCGCGACGGGCGAGCCCGTGCCGGCCGGCGCGGGCAGCGTGGGCGACGATGCGGCGGTCTATCCGATGGGCTGCGCCGGCCGCATCACCCAGTTCAGCGAAACCGAGGACGGCCGCTACCTGGTCACGCTGTCGGGCCTGTGCCGCTTCGCGGTCATCAAGGAATTGCCGCTGCACCGCGGCTATCGCCGGGTGATCCCGGGCTGGACCAGGTTCGAGGCCGACATGGCCGAGGCGCCGGCGCCCGTCGCGATCGACCGCGACCGCATGGTCCGCGCGCTGAAATCCTACTTCAAGCTGAACGAGATCAACGCCAACTGGGAGGCGATCCGCGACACGCCCAACGACCGGCTGGTCACCTCGCTGGCGATGATCTGCCCCTTCGCGCCCAGCGAGAAGCAGGCGCTGCTGGAATGCCCGGATGCCGGCGAGCGCGCGCGCGTGCTGACCGCGCTGATGGAAATGGCGCTCTTGGGCTCGCGCCGCGGCAGCGATTCCGCCCGGCACTAGCACGCGACCGGAGGCCGGCCATGACCGAAAAGCCGCCCACGCCGATCGATCCAAAGCTGCTGGAGATCCTGGTCTGCCCGCTGACCAAGGGGCCGCTGCGCTACGACGCCCAGCGCCAGGAGCTGGTCAGCGAGCGCGCGGGCCTCGCCTACCCGATCCGCGACGGCATCCCGATCATGCTGGTGGACGAGGCGCGCCAGATCGCCGACAAGGCGTAGGACGTGGTTCTTTCCCCATTTAGTTCGTCTTGCCCGGGCTTGACCCGGGCATCCACGCTTCGCCGTGTCCCTGGGGCCGGCGTGGATGGCCGGGTCAGGCCCACGGCTGTCCGGTTTAGGACGCGCCGGATGGCACGGAAGCGAACACCGAGCTGGCGCTGGATGAAGGCATGGGATGCCGGGACACGAAGTTCGAGTCCCCCCTGCCCTTGCGGGAGGGGGGAC
>JADLEG010000218.1 GCA_020846275.1 Alphaproteobacteria bacterium | reverse complement strand
GGGCCACTGAAACCGACCCGCCCTAACCCCCGCACTTCCCCAGCGGCGGATCGTCGATGCGGGCGTAGACCTGCCGGCCGCTTTCTTCCGCCTTGTAGGCTTGTCCCTCCCGCGTGATCGCGAAGCAGGGCGTGGACCACTTGGTGTTGAGGCAGAGCTGGCCCTTGTCGATGCGCCAGGTCGCGGGATGCGGGCCGTCGCAGTGCTTCAGCCCCATGCCGATCACCGACATGCGGCCCTCCGGCGCGAACGCGATGCGCATGACGTTGAGCGGGCTCCAGGTCAGGACCAGGACCTTGCCGGCGGCCTCGGCGACCAGCTTGCGCGCGTCGGCCTCGCCGGCCCGCGCGTCGCGGGCGCATCCGGCCGCGAGGCCAACGGCGAGGATCGCGATGGAAAGCCGGCGCTTCATCCACCCTCCTCCGGACGGTCGCGGACCCGGGCGCGTCTCACTGCCCCTTCGCGCAGAACAGCGAGAACGCCTGGACGATCTTGGGACCCTTGTCGACCTTCATCATGTCCCACGGCATGGTCTGCTGGTAGCTGTTCGGGTTGATCATGTCCTTGAACGACTGCACCAGCTTGCCCTGGTCGACGCCGACATTGACCATCGGCGCCACCGCGATGGACAGGCCCGTGGCGCCGGCGCCCTTGCAGTACTCGGTCACCTGCGTGCCGCGGGTGAAGTTCTTCTGGTCGGGCTCGTCGGTGACCGGATTGCCGTAGGGGTCGATGCGCGGGGCCCAGACCGGCGCGGCGGCGGCGAGCTTGAAGATCGCGCGGCCGTCGCGCTGCTTCTGCATCGCGGCGATCGGCGCGCAGGCGAAGCGCAGCGTGCCGACATAGGCGCCGCGGTTGGCCGCCACCCCGTCATAGCCCGCGATCATGTGCGTGGTCGGGCATTCCATGAACACGGCCTGCCCGCCGTCGGGATTGCCGGCGTATTCGTCGCCGTCATAGGCGTCGGCCTGCGCCCAGGCGCATTTGCCGCCCGTGCAGGTCACCTCGGCGCAGACCGGGCGGATGTAGTCCACCACCTGGCCCTGCTTGATCTGCACGCCGACCATCGCGTCGCGCTTGTCGCAGCGCAGCGTGCCGATCGCCTCGCTCTGCAGCGACGGGCCCTTGCCGCCGACCTGGGCCAGCTCGACCTCGAAGGCCGAGGGATTGCCGCCCGCGTTCTTCATCTCCAGCCCCTGCGCGGAGGCCGGGGCGGCGAGCGGGGCGGCGCCGGCCAGGACGACGATCAGGGCGACGAAACAGGCCAGCGCGGGCCTTCGCCACTTGCCATCCTTCGAGACGCCCGCTGTCGCGGGCTCCTCAGGATGAGGAGCAAGGACAAGGCCGGACTTTCTCATCCTGAGGAGGCCCCGCAGGGGCCGTCTCGAAGGCGGCGGAAATCCGGCAGCGCGCGCGGCCGGTGCAAGGGAGCGGACGAGCCCTGGCAAACGGTCCGTCATGGGTTGGTGCTTCGCTTGACGCTGGGCTGGGTGCTGGTCTGGCTCTGCACCGCCTTCATCTGCTCCTCCAGCTTGCGCTGGCGCTCGCGGTCCGCCGCCTCCTTCTTCTTGCGCGCCTCGTCCTCCGCGCGCGACTTTTCCAGCGCGGCCAGGCGGTCCTGGTCCAGCTTCTTGCGCGCCTCGGCGGCGCGGCGCTCGCGATCGGCCTGGGCCGCGGCGCTCTTGTTCTTGGCGTCGAGCGCCGCCTGCTCGTTCGCGCGGCGCCGGTCGGCGTCGGCCTTCGCCTTGGCGTCGCGCCGCGCGCGGGCCGCGGCGTCCGCCTTGGCCTGGGCGTCGCGCTTGACCTGGGCGTTGCGGGCATCTTCCTGTTGCTTTAGGGAAGCCCGCTCTTTTTGAAGCTGCTGGTTGCGCAGCGCGTCGGTGGCCGCGCCCGGCCTGTTGCGCGCCGCATCGTCCATCGCCTTCTTGCGCTGGTTGGCCTCGCGAACCTCGCGCTCCTGCTGGGCGCGCCGCGCGTCGATGGCGCGCTGGCGGGCGGCCTCCTCCTCGCGGCGCTTGGCCTCGTCGGCCTGGCGCTGCTTGATCAGGCGCTGGGCCAGCGACTCGTCGTTGCTGGCGACCGGCTCGGCGTCCTTGGCAAGCTGCGCGCGGGCCGCCGGCGGTGCCGGCAGCGCGGCCGCAAGCCAGGCGGCCAGGAGCGGCAGCAGAACGATCCAACGGCTCATCAGGACATCCCCCCTCCCAATTGGGAGGCCGCGGCGGCGCATCGGCGCGCGCGCCCTGTGATCGACATCACTTGAACCGGCGCGCACCCCGGCTAGTATAGGCGGATCGAGTGGTTTAGGCACGCGCGCAGCGCATCGGGCGCAATGCGCACGAGGGGGGTGCCGATGATCCGCTACACGAGCTTCGGGCAACGCCTGCTGTCCGGCGCGATCGCGCTCGCGGTCGCCATGCCGCCGCTGCCGCTTCTGGCCGCGCCGCGCGTTGAGATCGCCCAGGCCGCGTCGATCAAGACCGACGCCGAGACCGTCGGCGCCCGGGAGGACGAGGCCAAGCGCGCCTACGAGGAGAAGAAGCGCAAGGAGGCCGAGCAGCAGCGGCTCGACGAGGCCGCCGCCAAGCGGCGCATGGACGCATACAACCGCGGCCGCAATCCCTACTCCTCCGGCGCCTACAACAACGATCCGCAGATCCAGCGCCAGAAGCTGCTCGAGCGCCAGGCCGAGCTCAAGAAGCAGGAGCAGGAACGCGAGCGCCTCGCCAAGGAGAAGTTCGACCGCGACATGCGGAACGCGAACAAGCAGAGCGACAACAACCGCTATCGCGACCGCGTGCCCGACAACGCCAAGGTCCAAT
>JADLEG010000217.1 GCA_020846275.1 Alphaproteobacteria bacterium | reverse complement strand
TCGCCAGCTTCGGGCGCAGGCGCTGGATTACCTCGGTGGCCGATATCTTGCGCTCGCTCAGCGGTTTCAGGCCGATGAACATGCGGCCCTGGTTGGTCGCGGCGCTGAAGCCGCTGGCGCCGACCGAGGAATTGACGACCGACACGGCCGGGTCGGCCTGGATGATGCGCGCGGCCTGGTTCTGCGCCTCGGCGATGGCGGTGAACGAGATGTCCTGCGCCGCCTCGGTGATGGCCGAGATCTGGCCGGTGTCCTCGATCGGGAAGAACCCCTTGGGCACGATGACGTAGAGGAAGCCCGTCGCGACCAGGGTCAGCAGCGTCACCGCCAGCATGGCGCCGCGGTGATTGAGTGCATGGCGCAGTGACCAGCGGTAGAGGGCGAGCACCTTCTCGAACGCGGCCTCGGACCAGCGCAGGATGAAGATCGGGCGGCGCTGCTCGCCGTGGCCATGTTCGCCGCGCAGCAGCCGGCTGCACATCAGCGGCGTCAAGGTCAGCGACACGAAGCCCGAGATCAGGATGGTCATGCTGATCGTGACGGCGAACTCGCGGAACAGACGGCCCACGATGCCGCCCATGAACAGCACCGGGATGAACACCGCCACCAGCGACAGGGTGATCGAGATGATCGTGAAGCCGATCTCGCGGCTGCCCTTCAGCGCAGCCTCGAACGGCGCCATGCCCTTCTCGACGTGGCGCACGATGTTCTCCAGCATCACGATCGCGTCGTCGACGACGAATCCCACCGACAGGGTGATCGCCAGCAGCGACAGGTTGTCGATGCTGTAGCCCATCACGTACATGCCGGCGAAGGTGCCGATCAGCGAGACGGGAAGCGCGATGGCGGGAATGATGGTCGCGGTCAGGTTGCGCAGGAACAGGAAGATCACCATCACCACCAGCGCCACCGTCAATCCCAGCGTGAACTGCACGTCCTCGACCGAGTTGCGGATCGATTCCGATCGGTCGAGCATCACGTTGAGGTGCACGGCGGCCGGCAGCAGGGCTTGGAACTCGGGGATCAGCGCCTTGACGCTGTCCACTACCTTGACCGTGTTGGCGTCGGGCTGGCGCTGGATGGCCAGCAGGATCGAGCGGGTGCCGTTGAACCAGCTCGCGATCTTGTCGTTCTCCACTCCGTCGATGATGGTGGCGATGTCGCCGAGGCGCACCGGGTTGCCGTTGCGGTAGGCAACGATCAGGGGTCGATAGAGCGCCGCCTCGCCGAGTTGCGGCGATGCCTGCAGCGTCACGCTCTGCTTCGGCCCGTTGAGCGTGCCCACGGGCTGGTTGGAGTTTGCGGCGGCGACCGCGGTCTGGATCTGGTCAAGGCTGATGCCCGCCGACGCCAGGGCCTTGGGGTCCGCCCGCACGCGCACGGCGTATTTCTGGGCGCCGTAGACCTGGACCTGAGCCACGCCGTTGAGGGTGGACAGGCGTTGCGCGATCAGCGTCTCGGCGTATTCGTCCACCGTCGACAGGGGCAGGGTGGACGAGGTCAGCGACAGGAATAGCACGGGCTGGTCGGCCGGGTTGACCTTGCGGAAGCTGGGCGGCGCCGTCATGTCCGTCGGCAGCTTGCGCGCCGCGGTGGTGATGGCCGACTGCACGTCGAGCGCCGCGCCGTCGATCTCGCGGGCGAGGTCGAACTGCAGCGTGATGGACGTGACGCCCTGGCCGTTGACCGAGGTCATCGTCGTGATGCCGGCGATGGTGGCGAACTGGCGCTCGAGTGGCGTGGCGACCGACGAGGCCATCGTCTCGGGGCTGGCGCCCGGCAAGGTGGCTGTCACCGAGATGGTGGGGAAGTCCACGCGCGGCAGCGCCGCCACGGGCAGCAGCCGGTACCCGAAGATCCCGACCACGATGATCGAGATCATCAGCAGCGTCGTCATCACCGGACGACGGATGCAGAGTTCGGGGAGGTTCACGACGCGCCCTTGGCCGGGGCCGGCGGCTCCGGCGCGCCCGGCGTTGGCGCACCCGGGGCGCGGACCGTCACCGCCATGCCGTTGTCGAGCCGAAGCTGGCCGTTGGTGACGACCTTGTCGCCCGGCGCCAAGCCCTGGGCGATCACCGCCAGGCGGTCGATCGTGCGGTCGAGCGTGACCGGCCGCGCCTCGACGGTGGAATCCGGTTTCACCATGTAGACGAAGCTGCCGCCCTGGCCCGCCTGCACCGCCTCGCTCGGCACCACCACCGCGTTGGGCTGGACGGAAACCACGATGGTCGCATTGACGAACTGGCCCGGCCACAGCCGGCGCTCGGCGTTCGCGAACGAGCCGCGTAACGCCAGCGTGTTGGTCGTCGTGTCGATCGCGTTCTCGACATAGGCGAGCTGGCCTTCCAGCGGCTTGCCGTCGTCGCCCTGAACGGTCGCCGTGACCGTCACAGGCCCGGCCGCCATCGCCCGCTGCAGCGCCGCGAAATGCACCTGCGGCACCGACATCGCCACGTAGATGGGCGCGATCTGGTTCAAGGTGACCAGCGGGGTGGTGTCGTTAGCCTTGATCGAATTGCCCAGCTTGAAGTTGATCGTCCCCAGCCGCCCGTCGATCGGCGCCTTGATCACGCTGTAGGACAGGGCGACCTTGGCCATCTCGAGCTGCGCCTCGTCGGCGCGCACCGTGCCTTCCAGCGCGGCGGATGTCGTGCGGGTCTGGTCCATCTGCGACTTGGTGACGAAATCCTTCTGGCTCAGCGGCGCCTGGCGCTCGACCTCGCGCCGCGCGTTTTCGAGCTGCGCGCGGTCGCGCACCAGCGTGGCATCCGCCTGGCGGACGGCGGCCTGCAAGGCCCGGTCGTCCAGCGTGAACAGCACGTCGCCGGCTTTGACCTCCTGTCCGTCGACGGCGGCCACCGAGGCGATCACGCCGTCGATCCGCGATTTGACGGCGACCGAGGCGATGGTCTGCACCCGGCCGATGGCGGGGATCAGCACCGGCATCGGCTTCTGGATGGCTTCGGCCACCTCGACCGGCACGGCCCGGCGGTCGGCCGTGCGGGCCTGGTCGGTCTGGGCGGCGGTGCCCGTGGGCAGAAACCACCACCCCGCCACGGCCAGCACGGCGCCCATCGGGATAATTGCCCAGCGGAGGAATCGCATAATTGCTCCAAGCCCTTAAGGGGGCAAACGCCGGCGGCGGCGCGACCGTTGCGCGCCGCACAACAAATCACGGCTGAAGCGCCCGAATCCTACGCCCGGACCCGGGATTGTGATGCATGGCTCGGCTTGCGCGGCCCGAGGGCGGTGCCGCGCTTGGCCGGGCGGAGGAGGGTGGGGGACCGGACTGCGGCGAAATTGCGCCGCCGCCGGTGGGGTACCGCCCGGTCAGCCGCGCCCGACGAAGGGCATCTTGGTCGACATGACCGTCATGAACAGCGCATTGGCGTCGGGCGGCAGGTTGGCCATGTAGACGATGGCGTCGGCCACGTGCACGGCGTCCATGGTTGGCTCGACCATGGTGCTGCCGTTCGCCTGCGGCACGCCCTTGGCCATGCGCGCGGTCATCGGCGTCGCGGCGTTGCCGATGTCGATCTGCCCGCAGGCGATGTCGTACTTGCGCCCGTCCAGCGCGATGCACTTGGTCAGGCCGGTGATCGCGTGCTTGGTCGAGGTATAGGGGGTGGAATTCGGCCGCGGCGTGTGGGCCGAGATCGAGCCGTTGTTGACGATGCGCCCGCCCTGCGGCTTCTGGTCCTTCATCATGCGGAACGCCGCCTGGGCGCAGAGGAACGAGCCGGTCAGGTTGGTGTCGACGACGGTTTTCCACTGCTCGAAGGTCAGGTCCTCGAACGGCACGCCGGTGCCGACGCCGGCGTTGTTGAACAGGAAATCGAGCCGCCCGAACGTCTCCTTGGTCTTGGCGAACAGCGCATTGACCGCGTCGGGATTGCCCACGTCGGTCGACACGGTCAGGGTCTGGACGTTGTTCGGCCTGCCCATCGCCGCGGTCTCGTCCAGCGGCTCCTTGCGCCGCCCGGTCAGCACGACGGAGAACCCCGCCTTCATCAGGCCGAGCGCCACCGCCCTGCCGACCCCGGACCCTGCGCCGGTGACCATCGCGATCCTGCTCGGTGACGCCATGAAGCCGAACTCCTCCGCTTGCGCTCTTGATGCCGTTGCGGGGCGCAGCCCTACGGCGCGGCCCGTTGTCGGGACGTCATATGACCCGGTTTAGTCGGTTCAGGCAACCAGCCGGCGGCGGCCCCGCCCGCTACCTCGTCAGCGGCTTGAACTTGATGCGGTGGGGCTCGACCGCCTCGTCGCCCAGGCGGCGCTTCTTGTCGGCCTCGTAGTCCTGGAAGTTGCCCTCGAACCATTCCACGTGGCTGTCGCCTTCGAACGACAGGATGTGGGTGGCGATGCGGTCGAGGAACCAGCGGTCGTGGCTGATGATGACCGCGCAGCCCGCGAACGCGCCCAGCGCATCCTCGAGCGCGCGCAGCGTGTCGACGTCGAGGTCGTTGGTCGGCTCGTCGAGCAGCAGCACGTTGGCGCCCGACTTCAGCATCTTGGCGAGGTGCACGCGGTTGCGCTCGCCGCCCGAGAGCTGGCCGACCTTCTTCTGCTGGTCCGCGCCCTTGAAGTTGAACGCGCCGCAATAGGCGCGGCTCGGCATCTTGCGCGCGCCCAGGTCGATCTGGTCGAGACCGCCCGAGATCTCCTCCCACACCGACTTGTCGGCCGCCAGCGTGTCGCGGCTCTGGTCGACATAGCCGAGCTTGACCGTGTCGCCGACCACGATCGTGCCGGAATCGGGCTTCTCCTGGCCGGTGATCATGCGGAACAGCGTGGTCTTGCCGGCGCCGTTCGGGCCGATCACGCCGACGATGCCGCCGGGCGGCAGGCGGAAGTTCAGGTTTTCGATCAGCAGGCGGTCGCCATAGCCCTTGCTCAGGTTCTTGGCGTCGATCACCTCCTGGCCGAGGCGCGGGCCCGAGGGGATGATGATCTGCGCGGTTTCCGGCGCGCGGTCCTTGGCCTGGGCCAGCAGCGCCTCGTAGGCCTGCACGCGCGCCTTGCTCTTGGCCTGGCGGGCGCGGGGGCTGGCGCGCACCCATTCCAGCTCTTGCGCCAGGGTGCGCTGGCGCGCGCTCTCCTCGCGGCCCTCCTGCTCCAGGCGCTTCTGCTTCTGCTCCAGCCAAGCGGTGTAGTTGCCCTCGTAGGGCACGCCCTTGCCGCGGTCGAGCTCGAGGATCCAGCCCGTGACGTTGTCGAGGAAATAGCGGTCGTGGGTCACCAGCACGACGGTGCCGGCATACTCTTCGAGGAAGCGCTCGAGCCAGGCCACCGACTCGGCGTCGAGATGGTTGGTCGGCTCGTCCAGCAGCAGCAGGTCGGGCTTCGCCAGCAGCAGGCGGCACAGCGCCACGCGGCGCTTCTCGCCGCCCGACAGCTTGTCGACCGCGGCATCGCCCGGCGGGCAGCGCAGCGCGTCCATCGCGATCTCGATCGTGCGGTCCATATCCCAGGCGCCGGCGGCGTCGATCTTCTCCTGCAGCGCCGCCTGCTCCTCGATCAGCTTGGTCATTTCATCGGGGTCTTCGACCGTGCCCAGCTTCTCGCTGACCTCGTTGAACCGGTCGAGCAGCTTCTTGGTCTCGCCCATGCCCTCGACCACGTTCTCGACCACGGTCTTCTTGGGATCGAGCTGCGGCTCCTGGGTCAGCATGCCCACGGTGGCGCCCTCGGCCACCCAGGCCTCGCCGGAATAGTCCTTGTCGACGCCCGCCATGATGCGCAGCAGGGTCGACTTGCCGGCGCCGTTGTAGCCCAGCACGCCGATCTTGGCGCCCGGCAGGAAGCTCAGCCAGATGTTGTTCAGCACCTCGCGCTGGCCGGGATAGACCTTCGTCAATCCCTTCATGACATAGATGTACTGGTAGGCGGCCATGGTCGCTCCGATGCTCCGGGCTGAAGAGGGGTCAAGAGATGCGGTCGCGGTTTGTAGCCCAGGGCGCGCCCCTCTTGTCAGGGAATTTTGCAGATTCCCGTCCTAGGCGTCGGAAGGCTTTACAATTTTGCACTGCAATAGAACCAGGCCGCTGATTCGCTTGCGGAATTCCATGGCATAGGGATTGCTGGTTTGTTTCACGTCACGGGCGTGGTGCAACCATGGCGAGTCAAACGGTCCTGCGTTTCCCGGGCGTGCGGGAAGGCGGAGCGGCGGCCGGCGGCCAACCCGCGACGTCCAGCGGCGAGGGGGTTGCTGCGCCTGCCGCACGCGTGACGCCGATCGAGGCGGCCGGTGCGCTCGCCGTCATGAACCTGCTGCAGGAGAGCCAGAGCGCCCTGGCGGTCGAAGCGACCGGCGGCTGGGCGCTGGATCGGAGCCTGGATGGCGACGGGGAGGCCGGCAACCCCGAAGTACCGGCAGCCGGCGAGCAACCTCTCCCGACGCCCGCCTCGTTTGACCTTCCTGCTCCCGCCTTGAGCCATGCCGAGGATCGCGACACGGACCGTGCGCTCGACCTTGCACGCGCCTTCTGGAGCGGGTCGGAGCCGCAGGTGGTCGAGGCGCCGCCAACCCCAGCCGTGACGATCGTGCGCGACGAACAAGGCACGGCCACGCTGCAACACTTCCCCCCCGAGGCCGATGCCAGCGTCGAAGCGATCGGCCGCGCGGTCGTGGTGGCGCCGATCGCCGCCGCCCTGCCGGCGCCTGCGCCGCGCGCGCGGCGGGGGCTCGGCATCGCGGTGGCCGCCGCTGCGCTCATCTGCGCCGCCGCGGCGGCTTGGACCTTGTACATTCCCGCAACCCCGATCGCCGCGATCGACGCGCAAGCGGTGAAGCCCGCGCCCGTGCCGACAGCAGCCATCGCGGCGCCGACGCCCGCGCCGATCGCGCAGCCGCAGATCGTGCCCCCGGCCCCGCCGCCGCCAGCGGCGGCGCCGACACCGGCGGCTCCGCCATTGGCGGCATCAGTGCCGGCGCCCGCGCCGGCCTCGCCGCCGCCCGTCGCGGCAAAGCCGGCGCCGTCGCGCGAGAGGGTGGCTGCTCCAGCGGCGCCGTCGCCCGCGGCGAAGCCCGCCGCGGTGAAAAGCGAGGCGCCGCCCGCCGTCGCAAGCCCGCCGCGCGAGAGCCCGGGCCTGTCCCCGCCGCCCCGCGCGACGCGCGAGGATATCGCCGCGGCGCGTCCCGTGCCGGCGCCGCCGCCGCCGATCGTTCCCGACCGCGCCCCGCCGCTGGTCGATAGCGGCGCGGTCATCCTGCGCGCGGCCCTGCCAGTCGCGCCACCGCCGGCCCCGCCGCCGCAACCATCCAAGCCGATCATCCTGCCGAACCTGGTCGATGCCGAAGGCGCGGCCGTGGCCGTCGTGCACCTCCCCGCGCCCGCGCCGCCGCCGGCTGCGCCCCTGGCTGCACCGGCCCCGACCGAACTCGCAAAGATCGAACCCAGCGCATCCCCGGCGCCATCCATCACTGCTCAAGTCGTTGCGCGCATCCCCGCACCGACGGCGGCATTGCCGCCCGTGGCGCCGGCGCCAGCCGCCGCGGCCGCTGCGCCGCCGCCGGCGTCCGCCGCCGGTCCGGCGATCGACCCCGTCCAGGCCGAAGCCATGATGCGGCGCGCCGACTCCCTGGCGGCGATTGGCGATCTTTCCGGCGCCCGGCTGTTCTACGAAAAGCTGGCGCTGGCGGGCAGCCGACCGGCGGCGCTGGCGCTGGCGCGCAGCTACGATCCGGACTGGCTGCGCCTGCATCGCGTGATGGGCGTTCCGCCCGATTCCGCGCGCGCGGCTTACTGGTATACTCGTGCCGGGATCACGGTCGATCCGCGCAAGCCCGATCTTGCGCAGCAACCGCGGTCCTGACCGAGCAACCCAGCGAGCGCACCGCCATGTCCCTCTTCGCGCGAACGATCGCGACCTGTTGCATCGCCCTCTATCCGCTCGGCGCGACGGCCCAGACGCCGCCGCCGGATGCCGCCGCCACGCCCAGCCCGCAAGCCGCCATCAACCAGGCGGTCGAGGCGGCGAAGGAACGCGCCAATCGCGGGGTGGTCGGCATCGTGTCGGGCGGCGTCGACGGGACCTATGTCCGCATCGCCGCCGACCTGGCGTCGGTGCTCGACGGTCCGGACCTGCGCATCCTGCCGACCCTGGGCAAGGGCTCGCTGCAGAACCTCACCGACCTCGTGTATCTGCGGGGCGTCGACATCGCGATCGTGCAGTCCGACGCGCTGACCTATGCGCGGCGCGAGCGCGTGGTCCCGTCGGACCGGTCGATCGCCTATGTCGCCAAGCTGTACAACGAGGAGTTCCACCTGCTGGCGTCGACGGGGATCAAGTCGATCGCCGACCTGGCCGGCAAGCAGGTCAATTTCGACACGCGCGGCAGCGGCAGCTACCTGACCGGCACGCTGCTGTTCAACCTGCTGAAGATCGCGGTGAAGCCGGTCTATTTCGACCAGCAGCTCGCGCTGGAAAAATTGCGCCAGGGCGAGATCGCGGCCCTGGTTTATGTCGCCGGCAAGCCGACGCGCCTGTTCCGCGAGCTCAAGCCCGAGGACAAGGTGCATTTCCTGCCGGTGCCGCTGGCGCCCGAGTTGATCGAGACCTACCTGCCCTCGCGGCTGGGGCGCGACGACTATCCGCAGCTCATCGCCGACGGCGCGGGGGTCGAAACCGTCGCGGTGGGATCGGTGATGGCGGTCTACAACTGGCCAGCCGACTCCGAGCGCTATCGGCGGGTCAAGCGCTTCATCGACGCCTTCTTCTCGGACTTCAACAAGTTTCTCGAGGCGCCGCGGCACCCGAAGTGGAAAGAGGTGAACCTGGCGGCTCAGGTGCCCGGATGGCAGCGATTCGCGGCCGCCGACCAGTGGCTGAAGGCGGCCGCCGGCCGCGCGGGCGCCACCGACGAGCAGCTGCGCGAGAACTTCCGCGCCTTCATGGGCCAGCAGGCCAAGACCGCCGGCGCCGCGGCGCCGACGCGCCAGCAGCAGGACGAGCTGTTCGAGCAGTTCCTGCGCTGGCAGGCGCAACGACCGCGGCCCTAGCCCGTTCGGCGGTGCCATGTCTGCGATGGCGCAGTCCTTCTTCACCGGATAGAATGCCCGAAAAATCGCGCGTCAACGCGACAGCCGGGGGGAATACGCCGATGGCGCGATCGGTGCTGGTGGTGGACGACGAGCCGAATATCGTGCTGTCGCTCGAATTCCTGATGCGCCAGGCAGGCTACACCGTGCGGGTCGCGCGCGACGGCGAGGCGGCGCTGAAGTCGGTCGAGGAAGACCCGCCGGACCTGATCCTGCTCGACGTGATGATGCCAAAGCGCGACGGATTCGACGTGTGCCAGACCGTGCGAGCCAACCCGGCCTGGAAGGGCATGCGCATCGTGCTCCTGACCGCCAAGGGCCGCGACATCGAGCGCGAGAAGGGCATGGCGCTGGGCGCCGACGACTACATCACCAAGCCCTTCTCGACGCGCGAGGTCGTGCAGCGGGTCAAGCAATACCTGCCGCCGGACGGCTGAGCGGGGGCGGGCATGCAACCGGCGCAGCGGCATCGCGCCACGATCCAGGGCCTGCGCGGCGAGCGCCTGGTGGGGCTCTTCCTGCTCGGCTGGTTCGCGCTCAATCCGCCGATCCTCGGCCTGTTCGGCACGCCGGCGACGGTGTTCGGCCTGCCGCTGCTCTATCTCTACCTGTTCGCCGTCTGGGCGGGCATCATCCTGCTGGCGGCGCTGGCGATCAGGGGCGGCGAGGATACCGGCCCGCCGAGCGCGGGCGAGGACGCGCCGGCGCGACCGGAAGCGGAAACCGAGCGCTGATGCTCAGTCCCGGCATCATCCTGCTCGCGGCCTTCGGATATCTCTGCCTGCTGTTCGCGATCGCCTACTACGGCGACAAGCGCGCCGATGCCGGCCGCAGCCTGGTCGCGAACCCCTATATCTACGCGCTGTCGATCGCGGTCTATTGCACGGCCTGGACGTTCTTCGGCAGCGTCGGCCGGGCGGCCGCCAACGGGATGGATTTCCTCACCATCTATCTCGGCCCGACCCTCGTCTTCGTGCTGTGCTGGTTCATCCTGCGAAAGATCGTGCGCATCAGCAAGGTGAACCGCATCACCTCGATCGCCGACTTCATCTCGGCGCGCTACGGCAAGACCCAGCTTCTCGGCGGGCTGGTGACGGTGATTGCGGTCGTGGGCATCGTGCCGTACATCTCGCTGCAGTTGAAGGCGGTGTCGTCCAGCTTCAACGTGCTGATCCACTACCCCGACGTGACCATGCCCGGCGCGGTGTCGACCCTGCCGATGTTCCAGGACACCGCGCTCTACGTCGCGCTGATCCTGGCCACCTTCTCGATCCTGTTCGGCACCCGCCACATCGATGCCAGCGAGCACCACGAGGGCATGGTGGCGGCGATCGCCTTCGAATCGGTGGTCAAGCTGGTCGCATTCCTCTCCGTGGGCGCCTTCATCGCCTTCGGCATCCATGACGGCTTCGACGACCTGTTCGCCAAGGCAATGGCGGAGCCGGAGATCCGGCGCCTGCTGACCACCGCGCCCGCCAGCGCCTTCGGCAACTGGATGACGCTGATGGTGCTGTCGATGGCCGCCATCGTCTGCCTGCCGCGCCAGTGGCACGTGACGGTGGTCGAGAATGTCGACGAAAACCACCTCGACAAGGCGGTGTGGCTGTTCCCGCTCTACCTGCTGCTGATCAACATCTTCGTGCTGCCTGTGGCGGTCGCGGGGCTGCTGGCGTTCCGGCCCGAGCAGGTCGATGCCGACATGTACGTGCTGGTGCTGCCGATGCTGGCGCGGCAGGAAGGCGTGGCGCTGATCGCCTTCATCGGCGGCCTGTCTGCGGCAACCGGCATGGTGATCGTCGAGACGGTCGCGCTCAGCACCATGGTGTGCAACGACCTGGTGATGCCGGTGCTGCTGCGCTGGCGCTGGCTGCGACTGACCGAGCGCGCGGATCTGAGCCGCCTGCTGCTGGGCATAAGGCGGGGCAGCATCGTCGGCGTCGTGCTGCTCAGCTACCTCTATTTTCGGCTGATCGGCGAATCCTACGCGCTGGTCACGATCGGGCTGGTGTCGTTCACGGCCGCGGCCCAGTTCGCCCCGGCGATCATCGGCGGCATCTTCTGGAAGAGCGGCAATCGCTGGGGCGCGCTCGCGGGCCTCGGCGCCGGGTTCCTCACCTGGGGCTACACGCTGCTGCTGCCGTCCTTCGTGCGCTCGGGCTGGCTCGACGCCGAGATCCTGACCGCCGGCCCGTTCGGCATGGGCGTCCTGCCGCCGCAGGCGCTGTTCGGGCTGACGGGGCTGGACCCGCTGACCCACGCGCTGTTCTGGACCATGCTCGTCAATGTCGGCGCCTATATCGGCGTCTCGCTGCTGACGCACCAGTCCGCGCTCGAGCGCATCCAGGCCAGCACCTTCGTCGATGTCTTCCGCCGCGGCGGGGCGGGGCAGCGGTTCTGGCGCGGCACCGCCACCGTCGCGGACCTGGAGGCGCTGCTGGTGCGCTTCATCGGCGCTCCTCGCGCGCGCCAGGCGCTCGCCGACTATGCGCGCCAGCGCGACCTCAACCTGGGCAAGCTGAACGATGCGGATGCCGACCTGGTGCAGTATGTCGAGCGCCTGCTGGCGGGCGCGATCGGCGCCGCCTCGGCGCGCGTCATGATCGCCTCGGTCGCCAAGGGCGAGATCATGAGCCTGGACGAGGTGATGGCGATCCTGGACGAGGCCTCGCAGATTATCGAGTACAGCCGCCGGCTGGAGCAGAAGTCGCAGGAGCTGGAGGTGACCTCGGCCGAGCTGCGCGCGGCCAACGAGCGGTTGAAGGAGCTCGACCGGATGAAGGACGACTTCATCTCGACGGTCAGCCACGAATTGCGCACGCCGCTCACCTCGATCCGGTCGTTCGGCGAAATCCTGTTCGACAACCCCACGCTGGACATCGAGCAGCGGCGCGAGTTCCTCGGCATCATCGTCAAGGAGAGCGAGCGGCTGACGCGCCTGATCAACCAGATCCTCGACCTCGCCAAGATGGAGGCGGGGCGCATGGACTGGCAGATCGCCAAGGTGGAGCTGAAGGACGTGGTGGCCGACGCACTCGCCGTCACGCGCGGCCTGTTCGCCGAACGCCAGATACGCCTGGAGGTCCGCGTGCCCGACGACCTGCCGCCGATCGAGTACGACCGCGACCGCCTGATCCAGGTGATCGTCAATCTGCTGTCGAACGCGGTGAAGTTCTGCGACGCCCGCGAGGGGTTCGTCGGGCTGGAGGCGGCGGTCGAGGGCGGCGCGATGCGGGTGACGGTCAGGGACAACGGGCCGGGCGTGTCGCAGCTGGACCAACCGCGCGTGTTCGAGCGGTTCCAGCAGGTCGGCAACACGATGACGGCCAAGCCGCAGGGAACCGGGCTCGGCCTTGCCATCTGCCGGCAGATCGTCGAGCGGTTCGGCGGCCGCATCTGGGTCGAAAGCGAGCCGGGCCGGGGTGCTGCCTTTTCGTTCCTGGTCCCGATCCGCTTGGTGGCCGCGGCGGCGCAGTAGGAAAATCCCCGACCCGGCGCAGTCGAGGCGCCGGGTCGGGAGGCGTTCACACCGGGGGCACGGCGCGAAGCCGGGTTCTCAGGACTGCCGGCCCCAGAACGGGACCAGCATCGACACGCGCTCGCGGTAGCGGCGGTATTCGTTGCCGAACGTCTCGACGAGATCGCGCTCCTCGAGCGCGATCCCCACCAGGATGTAGCCGGTCGTGACGGCGGCGAACATCAGGTGCCCCACGGTCATCGCCGGCGCCGCCCAGAAGGCGATGATGAAGCCCAGGTAGAGCGGATGGCGCACCAGCTTGTAGAGCAGCGGGGTGCGGAAGCGCGGTTCGCCCGTGCCGCGCCCGGCCAGGTTGAGGAAAACCTGATGCAGGCCGAACAGCTCGAAGTGATTGATCAGGAACGTGCTGAGAAGCACGAGCAGCCACCCGAAGAACGACAGGCCCATCACCGCCATCGCGGCCGTGGGATCGGCGACTTGCCACACGACGGTGGGGATCGGCCGCCAGTGATAGAACACGCCGGCGAGGATCAAGCTGGCCACCAGCACATAGGTGCTGCGCTCGATGGCGGGCGGGATGATGCGCGTCCACCAGCGCTTGAACCCCTTTCGCGCCATCACGCTGTGCTGGACGGCGAAGGCCGACAGCAGCAGCAGGTCGACGACGAACGCCTGGCCGGCCGGGCCGACCATGCCGGTGTCGATCGTCTTGGGCACGGCGATTCCCTCCACGAACCCGACCGCGTAGAGGAACACGCCGAGGAACAGGACATAAGCGACGACGCCGTAGGCGAGGGCGAGGAATTTTCTCATCGGTCTTCTCCCTTACATTTCCCAATGTTCCGCCGAGGACCTCTCGGCGATCGGACGGCCGGCCACGGGTGCGGCGCGGCGAGGCTCGGCGCGGCTGCTGTTGGCGCTGAGGTGCTCGAGGATCAGCGGGTTGACCTGGCCGGCATGCGTCACCGGCGCCATGTGGCCGGCATCGCGCAAGGTGCGGTGCCGCGCGCGCGGCAGGGCCGCGGCCAGCAGGCGGGTGACGGCGCGCGACGGTCCGGGCGAGCGGTCGCCGCACAGGATCAGGGTCGGGACGTCGACGCCCGCATAGGCATCGAGCGGCGTCTGTTCCTCGATCAGGCTCCAGAAATGATGGGCGACCGGCACGGCCAGCGCGGCGAACTCGGCCTTGCGATCCTCGCCCAGGCGTTTCCAGGTTCCCGCTCCGGCCCAGTAGTCGATGAAGGTCTCCATGCCCGCGCGGTAGTCGCCGCAGATCACGCCGCGATTGACGGCCTCGGCCACCGCGCGGATCTCGGTCAGCAGGCGCGCGTCGCCGGCATCGCCCGTCTTCAGCAGGTGGAAGCAGCTCGGCTCGTAGAGCGTCAGCGAGCGCAGTCGCTCGGGGAAGGTCAGCGCGAAGCGCAGCGCGACCGCGCCGCCATAGGAATGACCGATCAGGTGGAACGGCGCGTCCCACGAGCATGCCATGCCGATCGCCGACGCCTCCTCGCACAGGCTCAACGGCCCGGCGCCGTGCCAGCGCTTGCGATTGCCGTGGCCGCACAGGTCGATCGCCACCGGCTCGAAGGCGCCGAGCCGCTCGACCAGCGACTTGTACTGGTGCGTCGAGCCGGCGGAGCAGGGGACAAGTACGACCTGTTCGCGCGCCGCCTTGTCGGGAATGTGATCGATGGCGTCGAGTGTCATCATCTCAGGCTCCAATGGGCGCCGGCGTACGCACCGCGCCGTTCGCGCGGGTGGTGCACCGATGTCAGCAGGCGTTGCCGCGGCCGGGGCCCAATTGCCGCGGCGTTGGAAAGGGCGCGTTGATAGGGCTTGACCTGCCATCGGTCCAATTGAATGATTCGATGATGTTGATGAAGGAAACCGATTCATGCGGAGCCTCAATCTCGATCAGCTGCGGGCGCTGGACACGGTGGTCGAGCTCGCCAGCTTCACGGCGGCGGCCAAGCGGCTGAACCTGTCGCAGTCCACGGTCAGCGTGCAGATCCGCGAACTGGAGCAGCGGTTCGGGCTGCGGCTGGTCGAGCGGCTGGGACGGCGGGCGATGCCGACGCCGGCCGGGCGCGAGCTGGTCGACCATGCGCGCCGCGTCGCGGCCGACGTGGACCTGGCCGCTGCGGCGATGCAGCGGCACCGCGACGGATCGCTGGGGCTGGTGCGGGTCGGCACGACGACGACGGCGCTAAACTATTTCCTGACGCCGGTCCTGCGGTCGTTGGGGCGCCGGCACCCCGACGTGGCGCTGACGATCGGCATCGACACCACGGCGGGCCAGGTGGACCGCGTGCTGAAGGACGAGATCGACTTCGGCATCGTCAATCTGCCGGTGAAGGACCGTTCGATCGTCGTCACGCCGCTGCGGACGGAAGAACTGGTGGCGATCTTCCCGGCCGGCGCGACCGACATTCCCCGCGGGGTCACGCCCGAATTCCTCGCGCGCCACAAGCTGCTGCTGGAAGCGCCGCGGGCGGTGGTCAAGTCGCGGGTGCTGGACTGGATCTCGCCGGCGAACCGGCAATTGCAGCCCGCGATGCTGCTCGACAATTTCGACACGATTCGCCGCATGGTGGCGATCGGGCTGGGTGCCTCGGTCGTGCCGGCCTCGGTGCTCGACGACGACAAGCGGCGCGGCGAACTCATCGTCCGCTCGCTGCGTCCCAAGCTGCAACGCACGCTCGGCCTAATCGAGCACAAGAACAAGCCGCATGGCCCGGCGATGAAGATCTTCCGCGACGCCATCCTCGCTGCGCGGAACAGCTAGCGCCCCTGTGGCGATGCGGCGCCAGCGACGAAAGACTGCGCCAAGGTCTTGGTCGAGCTACAATAATGCGAATGAGTTACATTCGCATAGAAGCTGCAGTAGCGTCATTCCGGTCCAATCTAGGAAAGGCCGCCCCATGCAATTGCCGCCGCTGACCGGCCAGGAGTTCCCCGACCGGGTTTCGCAACTTCGTACCGCCGACTTGCTCGTGCTGGCCGCCAGCCGGTTCTGGGTCGCGCACTACCTCGACCCCAGAGGAACCAGCGAGCGGTGGCGGGAGGGGTTCCGGGTTGCCGGGCTGGAGCAATCGACCGCCGAAGCCTTCGACGCGCTGTTCAGCGCCTTTGCCGGCGGGGCAACCCGGGCAATCTGCTTCCATTGCCCGGCCTCTCCCCGTCTGGGCGACGACGAGGCGATGCTGATCCAGGCGATTGCCCATTTGCAGCGGGGACGGGAGACGCCGGCGCGGCTGATCCTGGAAGCCTGGCTGGCGCCTGCGGCCCTGCGCCTGGCGCTTGCCCATGCCCAGGACATTGCCAGCGCAATGGCCGACGTGGGGTTGCGGCTGCCCCAGCGTGGCCTCGATTCCTCAACTTTGGCAGATTTTTTCACGTCGAACCATGGGCTTGGGCTCGTGCATTAGATTGCTTCTAAGAACTATTGCGTCTTAGAATAATTCTATTATATTCACTTCGGGCCGCTCGCGCCTTCCGGGCGATGCGAGACGTGCTCCGAGCAAAACGACCAACCCGAGGAGATTCTTGATGATCGGCGTAGGCCAGACGATTCCCGCCTTCAAGGTGACCGGCGTGAAGCCGGGCTTCATGCAGCACGAGGAAAAAGGCGTCAGCGCCTTCGAGGAAATCACCGAGAAGAGCTTTCCCGGCAAGTGGAAGGTCATCTACTTCTATCCGAAGGATTTCACCTTCGTTTGCCCGACCGAGATCGTCGAGTTCGGCAAGATCGCGAAGGACTGCGCGGACCGCGACGCCGTGGTGATGGGCGGCTCGACCGACAACGAGTTCGTGAAGCTGGCCTGGCGCCGCGACCACAAGGACCTGGCGAAGCTGAACCACTGGTCGTTCGGCGACACCACCGGCTCGCTGGTGGACGCGTTGGGCATTCGCTCGCCGGACGGCGTGGCCTTTCGCGCCACCGTGATCGTCGATCCGCACAACGTCGTGCAGCATGTCTCGGTCAAAAACCTGAACGTCGGCCGCAACCCCAAGGAGACGCTGCGCATCCTGGATGCGCTGCAGACCGACGAGCTGTGCCCGTGCAACCGCGCGGTCGGCGGCGAGACGCTGCGCCCCGCGGCCTGATCCCTGCCAATCGAACCGGCGTCCGGGCGGCACCGCCGCTCGGCGCTTTCCCCGGGAGACCTTCCATGTCGATCGATTCTCTCAAGTCGGCGCTGCCCGACTACGCGAAGGACATTAAGCTGAACCTGTCGGCCATTGCGTCCGACCCGTCGCTTGGCGACCAGCGCTTGTGGGGCACGCTGCTGGCCTCCGCGCTGGCGACGCGCCAGCCCCAGGTAATCGCCGCCATCGAGGCCGAAGCGCGCACCCGCATGTCGCCCGAGGCGATCAACGCCGCCAAGGCGGCCCATGCGGTGATGGCGATGAACAACGTCTACTACCGCTTCGCCCATCTGGTCGCCGCCAAGGACTACGCCACCCTGCCGGCCCGGCTGCGGATGAACGTGATGGCGAATCCGGGCGTCGAGAAGGCCGATTTCGAGCTGTGGTCGCTGGCGGTTTCGGCGATCAACGGCTGCGGCAAGTGCATGGACTCGCATGAGGCGGAGCTGCGCAAGCACGGCCTGGCGCCCCAGGAGATCCAGACGGCGGTGCGCGCCGCCGCCGTGGTCCACGCGGTCGCCGCGGTGCTGGACGGCGAACAGGTATCGGGCGCGACCCGGTCGCAAGCCGCCTGATTCCTGCCACAAAGTTCGGGCCACCATGGGCAGCCATGGCGGCCCTTTCTTTTCTTGCGGTTGCGCCGCACCCCTAGGCACGATGGACAAGAGCAGCGGGTTTCCGCTCGCTCCCGTGAATCCGCCAGAACTCGCCAGAGCGCATGCCGCACTACACGCCCCTGATCACGACGATCGTCACCGGCATTGTGCTGGCCTTTGCGCTGGGCGCGGCCGCCAACCGACTGCGCATCTCTCCGCTGGTCGGATATCTCTTGGCGGGCGTGCTGGCGGGCCCGCACACGCCGGGCTTCGTTGCCGACCAGTCGCTGGCCGACCAGCTCGCCGAAATCGGCGTCATCCTGCTGATGTTCGGCGTCGGGATGCATTTCTCGTTGTCCGACCTGCTGTCGGTCAAGGCGATCGCCATTCCCGGCGCCGTCGTGCAGATCGGCGTCGCCACGGCGATGGGCGTCGGCCTCTCGCATCTCCTCGGCTGGAAGCTGGGTGCCGGCTTCGTGTTCGGCCTGGCATTGTCGGTGGCCAGCACGGTGGTGCTGCTGCGCGCGCTGCAGGAGCGCCGCCTGATCGAAACCGAGGAGGGACGCATCGCCGTCGGCTGGCTGATCGTCGAGGACCTGGCGATG
Organism: Alphaproteobacteria bacterium; assembly: GCA_020846275.1. Classification (GTDB taxonomy): domain Bacteria; phylum Pseudomonadota; class Alphaproteobacteria; order JAEULC01; family JAEULC01; genus JAEULC01. Next base: position 5,836 of record JADLEG010000217.1, on the reverse strand, counting down.
GTGCTGACGCTGGTGCTGTTGCCGGCCGCTGCCATGCTGCTGGAGGGCGCGCCGGGCAGCTTCGTCCTACAGGACGTGCTGGCGACGCTCGGCGTCACCCTGGGCAAGGTCGCGGCGTTCGTCGTGCTGATGCTGGTGGTCGGGCGGCGCGTCGTGCCCTGGGTGCTGCACTACATCGCGCACACCGGCTCGCGCGAATTGTTCCGGCTGGCGGTGCTGGCGATCGGCCTGGGCATCGCCTATGGCGCGGCGACGCTGTTCGGCGTGTCCTTCGCGCTGGGCGCGTTCTTCGCCGGCATGGTCCTGGCGGAATCGGAACTCAGCCACCGGGCAGCCGAGGAATCGCTGCCCCTGCGCGATGCCTTCGCGGTGCTGTTCTTTGTGTCGGTCGGCATGCTGTTCGATCCCTGGATCATGCTGACGCAACCCCTGGCGCTGCTCGCCACCCTGGCGATCGTGCTGTTCGGCAAGTCGCTGGCCGCTTTCCTGATCGTGCGGATGTTCAAGCATCCGACCGGCACGGCGCTGACGATCTCGGCGAGCCTGGCGCAGATCGGCGAGTTTTCGTTCATCCTGGCGGCGCTTGGCGTCGATCTCAAGCTGCTGCCGCCGGAGGGTCGCGACCTGATCCTGGCCGGCGCGATCCTGTCGATCTTCGTCAATCCGCTGTTTTTCGCCGCGCTCGACTATTTCCGCCATCGCGTCGCGACCGTATCGGCGGGCGCGGCCCGGGCGGCGGGCGCGGGTCAAATTCCGCTCACGACGCTGAAGGCGCATGCCGTGATCATCGGCCACGGCCGCGTCGGCGGACTCGTGGCCCAGGGGCTGCGCGCGGCGAACCTGCCGGTTCTCGTCATCGAGGATCACGACCAGCGCGCCGCCGCGGCCCGCGAAGCCGAGTTCCAGGTGATCCACGCCAACGGCGCGCGCCCGGACTCCCTCGTCGCCGCCAATCTGGGCGAGGCGCGCTGGCTCATCATCGCCATTCCCAATGCCTTCGAGGCCGGGCAGATCGTCCAGCAGGCGCGCGCCATCGGTCCTGACCTGGCGATCATCGCGCGCGCGCATTTCGACGCCGAGATCGATCACCTGCGCAGCCTGGGCGCCACGACCATCATCATGGGCGAGCAGGAACTGGCGCGCGGCATGCTCGATCACGCGCTCGGCAGGCGCGCCCCGCTCGGTTCTTCACCCGCCCCCGCGGCGCAGCCCGCATGCTAGGCCTCGCCGCGCGTTCCCTGCGGCGGCTGGCGACCGCGTTGTTCGCGTTCGCCGTCGCCTGGCCCTTCTACCTGGGTCTCGAACGCCAGACCGAGGACGAGGCGGCGCGCGCCGCGCTCGACAAGTCGCTGCGCCAGGGCAAGGCCGAGGCGCTCGCCGCCGAAGCGATCGCGCGCGACGAGCTCGACGACGCCGAGGGCTACGTCGCGCTGGCCCAGCGCCTGGGCCGGCCGGTCACGCAGGCGCTGCGCGACCGGCTGGAAGCGGCGCAGCGCGCGCAGGACGATCCCGCGGCGCGCTGGCGGCGCTGCGCGGCGGGCGCCCTGGGCGGCGCGATGACCGACCCGGTCTCCGCTTTCTGCACGCTTGCCGCCGATTTCACGCTGCTGGGCGACCTGCGCGACCTCGCGATCCAGGGCGGCGCCTGGGCCGCCGGGCGCGACTACGACCGCGTCATCGTGGCGTTGTCGGCTGCCGGTCTCGGCGCCACGGCGTTGAGCGCGGCGACGGCCGGCACGGCCGCGCCGGCCCGCGCCGGCTTGTCGCTGCTGAAAGGGGCCCGGCGCGCGGGGCACATGCCGCCGGCCCTCGCGCGCGCGGTCGGCACGGAACTGCGCGTGGTCGCGGAGGGCGGCGACGCGGCGCGGCTGATGCGCGCGACCGGCGCGGTCGATGCGGTGCGCCGCGAGCACGGCGCGCTCGAGGCGACGCGCATGCTGCGCCATGCCCGATCGCTCGACGAGATCGGCAGCGTGGCCGGCATGTACGGCAAGTTCGGCCGCCTGGCCCGCCCGGTGATGGCGCTGACCGGCAAGACCTCGATCCACGCGTTCAAGGCCGGCTACAAGATCATGCCCAGCCTCGCCGGCCCGATCGCGCTGCTGCTTGCCGCAGCCCTCGCGCTGCTCGCGGGCCTGGCATTCCGCGAGCGCATCGAGCGGTGGTAGCCTTGAACCCGAGCCCAGGCTTTCAGATCGTAATCTCCCGGTCGAGCTGCGCGCCGCTGGTCTTCCAGGGCATGAGCCTGATCTCCGCGAAGCGCACCAAGGCGTTCAGCGCGAAGGCCAGCATCATGATCACCAGCAGGGCGGCGAAGACGCCGGCCGTGTCGAACTGGCCGGATGCGTTCGCCAGCACGAAGCCCAGCCCCTTGTTGGACGCGATCAACTCGCCGACGATCGCGCCGATCAGCGCGTAGGGCACCGAGATGCGCAGCCCCGCGAAGACCCAGGTGACGGCCGAGGGCAGCACGACCTTGGTCAGGACGTGGCGCTCGCTGGCGCCCATCAGGTGCAGGATCGCCTCCAGCTCCTTGCTCACGGTGCGCACGCCGGTGAAGGTGTTGAGGAACACCAGGAAGAACACGACCGTCCCGGTCAACACGATCTTCATCGTCATCCCGATGCCGATCCACAGGATGAACAGCGGCGCGAGCGCGATCTTGGGCAGGCTGTAGAAGGCCAGGATGAAGGGCTGCAGCAGGTCGGCCAGGAAATGGATGCGGCCGAGCAGCACGCCGGCCGCGACGCCGGCGAGCGCGCCGAGCGCGAAACCGACGAACGCCTCGCTCGCCGTGATCCCGATATGGAAGAACAGGTTGCCGGTCGCGACCTGGGCGCGCAGCGATGCCAGGATGGCGGACGGCTTGCTGATGAAGAACTCGGGAATGAGCGGACCCGAGGCGGCCTGCCAGGCGGCAATGAAGATGAAGGCCATGCCCAGGCGATAGAGCTGGAGCCGGAAGCGGCGGCCGGCCAACGCTCGGCGCCGGTTCACGCCGTTTCGCCCCGCGTTGCGGCCAGCGTGGGCGTGATCATGTCCCACAATTCCGCCGCGAGCCTCACGTATTGCCCGTCATGGCGCAGGCGCATCAGGTCGCGCTCGCGCGGCAGCGGCGAGGCGAGGATCGCGCGGATGCGGCCCGGCCGCGCGGTGAAGACGACGCACCGGTCGCCCAGCGCGGCGGCCTCGTCGAGGTCGTGGGTGACGAACAGGACCGACTTGTTCAGGCGCCGGCTGAGCCCCAGGAGCTCGATCTGCATGTTGAGCCGGAGCTGCGCGTCCAGCGCCGCGAACGGCTCGTCCAGCAGCAGGGTTTCGGGATCGTAGGCGAGCAGCCGGGCGAGCGCGACCCGCTTGCGCATGCCGCCCGAGAGCTGCGCGGGATAGGACTTCTCGAAACCCAGCAGGCCGACCAGTTCCATCAGCGCCTGGATCTTGTCGCGCATTTCGGCGCGGGACCTGCCCTGGATTTCCAGCGGCACCTGGATGTTCGCCGCCACGGTCCGCCACGGCAGAAGATGGTCATTCTGCGTCATGTAGCCGGTATGGCGGTTGACCCCGTCGACCGCCCGTCCGTTGTAGCGCACCGTGCCGGTGGTGGGCGCCAGCAGCCCCGCCGTCATGTTGAGAAGCGTCGACTTGCCGCAACCGGATGGGCCGACCAGCGTGACGAACTCGCCGCGGGCGACATCCAGGTCGATGTCGCGCACGGCCTCGACGTCCTTGTCGTCGGCCTGGAATGTCTTGCCGACGCCGCGGAAGCTGATCAGCGGTTCGTTCATGCGCCGGCCGGCCGCCGGCCGGGACTACTTGAGCGTGGCAAGGGCCTTCGCCGCGTATTCGTTCGTCCAGGATTTCTGCGCCGCCGCCTTGTCGAGCGGCTCGGTCTGGGTTTCGTTCACGAATTCGGCGATGCGGTCGATCATCGCCCGGTTGAGCTCGACCGTCTTCGGATAGGACGGCTCGGCCTCCTTCCAGATCTGGTCGAACAGGCCCTTGTCGGTCTTCGGATGGTACTTGGCCCACACCGCGTCGCGCGCCTTGTTGGTGGTGGCGGGGTCGTGAATCAGGTTGAGCGCGCGCTGCTGGGCGCGCAGGAAGCGCACGGTCAGCTCGGGATTCTTCTTCAGCCACGACTCGCGCGCGATCACGCCGATATAGACGAACCCGTCCAGCGCCTTCACCTCGCCGCGTCCGGTCGCGAACATCGGCAGGGCGCCGTGGTTGCGGATGGCGTCGTCGCCGGTGGGCGGCGGGATCACGAAGCCGTCGATCCGCCCCATCTTGAGGGCCGCGAGCATGCTGTCGCCGGTGGGGATCGCGGTCGTGGTGATGTCGCGCTCGGCGTCGAGCCCGGCCTGCTTGGCCAGGAACAGGATGAGCTGGCTGGCGCCGCCGCCGACGGAGGAAACCGCCAGCGTCATCCCCTTCAGGGCCTTCAGCTTGTCGGCATAGGGGCTGGCGGCGGTTAGCCCGTGCTTCTTGGCCCAGGCCTCCGACATGGTGACGTTGTCGGTGTACTGCGAGATGGCGGGCGCGATCATCATCACGTCGCTGCCCTTGGCGCGGGCGCGGAACGCCGAGGCGGGCGCGCCGATGTTGAAGTCCGCGTCGCCGCCGGCCACGGCCGCCAGCGACTTGGCGCCGCCGCCCGCGCGCACCAGCTCGACCGCGAGGTCCTCCTGGTCGAACAGGCCCAGCTCGCTGGCGGACAGCGTGCCCCAGAACAACAAGTCCCAGCTCGACATGATGACAGTCAGCTTATCCTTGGCGCTGGCCGCCGTCGGCGGCCCGATCAGCAGGACCGCGAGCGCGCAAGCGAGCAACCGACCGGCAAGGCACGAGATCATGATGTTTCCTCCCGTTGATGGACCGGGGCTGTGCTGTCAGCCCTTCATCTTCTTCATGGCGGCGCTGAAGCCGCTGTGCAGCATGTCCACGTCGCTGGAATAGGCGAGCAGCAGCGCGCCGGCCTTGCGCCACTGGTCGAGCTGCTCGGCGCTCGAAACCAGCATGGCGCAGGTCTTGCCGTGCTTGCGCGCCGCTTCGAGGATCAGGTTGCGCTTTTCGTCCAGCACCCGCGCCTGGTCGGGCGTGCCGAACACCCCCAGGTCCTGCGCTAGGTCGGCCGGCCCCAGGGTCAGGGCGTCGATTCCGTCCATGGCGGCGATCGCGTCGAGATGCTCGAAGGCGCCCGCGGTCTCGATCATCACCGTCACGAACACCTCGCGGTTGGCGAAGGCGCGCCGCTCGGCGACCGTGCCGGCGGTCGCGTAGTTGGTCGCCGCGCTCAAGCCCCCATTGCCGCGCAGGCCGCGCGGCGCGTAGCGCGACGCGGCGACGATCTCCGCCGCGTGCGCGGCCGATTCGACCTGAGGGCAATGGAGGTTCCACACGCCGATGTCGAGCAGGCGCGTGATCCATTCCCGGTTGGCGACGGGCGGCCGCACCGCGATCGGGAAATCCAGCGCGCGCGCCATCGTGGCCATGTGGCCGATTGTCTCGATCGACGCCGAGGTGTGCTCCATGTCCACGCGCGCGAAGTCGAGCCCCGCCGACTTGAGCAGCATCAGGATGTCGGGATTGCGGACCATCGTGACCCAGGTGCCGATCTGCACCTCGCCACGCTCGACGCCCGCGCGCATGCGATTTCCCTGCATCCCGACGATCTCCCCCCAAGGGCCCGATCGCGGAAAATGGCCGCGCCGGATCCGATTTACCTCAACCTACCATAGGATCATTCCGTCCGGGCCGACAAGCGCGGGCCGGAAGCCGGCGGGGAATGTGGTAGGCCCGGCAGGACTTGAACCTGCGACCACACCGTTATGAGCGG
>JADLEG010000216.1 GCA_020846275.1 Alphaproteobacteria bacterium | reverse complement strand
TCGCGCCATGCTGTCCGGCGCGCCGGCCTTCCAGTTGACGGTGGCGCCGCCCGATCCCTGGCCGGGCGACGCCGACCGCGGCGCGACGATCCTGGCCGGCACCTTCCCGCTGGCGCACAGCGTGCTGAGCGCCGAGGGCGATGCGATCTGGGACCTGCCCGGCGCGCCGCGCCCTTGGCTCGACGAATTGCATTCCTTCGGCTGGCTCGCCGACCTGCGCACGCTCGGCGGCGGCGCGGCGCGGCGCCAGGCGCGCGAGTTGATGGCGGGCTGGTGCCGGCGCTTCGGTTTCTTCAACCGCCAGGTCTGGCGCCCGCCGGTGCTGGCGCGGCGACTGGCGGCGTGGCTCGGCCACTACGACTTCGTCGCCGGCTCGGCCGACGACGAGACGCGCGCGCGGTTCTTCCGCGCCCTGCTGCGCCAGTTGCGCCATCTCGACCGCATCGGCAACGCGGTCGGCGATCCGCTCGACCGGTTGGTGGTCGCCAAGGTGCTGATCGCTGGCGGCATCGCGCTGCCCGACGACGGCGACCGCCTGACGCCGGGGCTCCGGCGGCTGCAGCGCGTGCTGACGCAGGATTTCCTCGCCGATGGCGGCCATGCCTCGCGCTCGCCCGCCGCCCAGGTCGAGGCGCTGCGCCACCTTGTGGACATCCGCGCCGCGCTGGGCGCCGCCGGGCGCACCATTCCCGACACGCTGCAAGGGTCGATCGACCGCCTGGCCGGCGTCGTGCGCTTCCTGCGCCATGGCGACGGCGGACTGGCGCTGTTCCACGACGCCAACGAGGACGAGGGCTGGCGCGTCGACGTGGTGCTGGCCCAGGCGGTCGCGCGCGCGGGCATGCCCCAGCGCCTGCCCGATACCGGCTTCGAGCGGCTGCAGGCCGGCCGCACGGTCGTCATCATGGACACCGGCATGGCGCCGCGGGCCGGCATGGCGGCGCGCGCCCACGCCAGCGCGCTGGCGATCGAGCTGTCGATCGGCAAGGAGCGGCTGTTCGTCAACATGGGCGCCGCGCCGCCCGGCGAGCCGGAGCTGCGCCACCTGCAGCGCGCCAGCGCCGCGCATTCCGCGCTGGTCGTCGCCGACACCAACAGCATGCCGCTGCGCCGCGGCGGCGGCTTTCGCCGCCATGCCGGCACCGTCACGTCGCGCCGCGACGACCAGGACGGCGCGGCGCTTGTCGACGCGCAGCACGATTTCTATCTCCGGCGTTTCGGCCTGACGCATCGCCGACGGCTCTATCTGGCGGCGGGCGGCGAAGACCTGCGCGGCGAGGACACGCTGGCGGGCGGCGCGGGACGCAGCTACGCGATCCGCTTCCATCTCCATCCCGACGTCAAGGCCTCGCTGCTGCAGGGCGGCGGCGCGCTGCTTCGCCTGCAGGGCGGCGGCTTCTGGCGCCTGCGCGCGGACGGCGCCACGATCGCGCTGTCGGACTCGGCCTATTTCGGCCATGGCGGCGAGACCAAGCGCACGCAGCAGATCGTGCTGACCGGCGAGACCGCCGCCGGCGGCGAGACGGTCGTGCGCTGGGCCTTGCAGCGCGAGGGCCGCAAGGCGTGATGCTGCTGATGCAAATCGTCGGACTCGGCCTGCTCGCCACCGCCGTTTCCTGGCTCGCGACGCGCCAGCTCGTCGGCGCCTTGACGCGCCATGCGATCCTCGACCGGCCGAACGCGCGCTCCAGCCATGTCCGGCCGACGCCGCGCGGCGGCGGCATCGCGGTGATCGGCGTCGTGCTGCCGGCCTGGGCGCTGATCGCCGCACTGTCCTCGGAGCGGCCGGCGACCACCGCTGTCGTGCTGGCCGGCGCCCTCGGCCTCGCGCTCCTGTCCTGGGGCGACGACCGCGCCGGGCTGCCGGTGGCGCTGCGCCTCGCCGCCCAGGCGATCACCGTCGTGGTCGTCCTCAGCATGGCGCCGGCGCGCTGGGATTTTTCCGGCGGCGCCTTGCCGCCCTCAGCCGACCTCGCCGTGGTGGCGCTGGCGTGGATCTGGTTCATCAACCTTTTCAACTTCATGGACGGCATCGACGGCATCGCCGGCGGCGAGGCGGCGAGCATCGGGGTCGGCATCGCGATCGTGGCGGCGACGGCGGGACTCGACTGGCCGATCATGGCGAAGTCGATCGCGCTGGCCGGCGCGGCCGCCGGGTTCCTCGCCTGGAACTGGCATCCCGCGCGAATCTTCCTCGGCGATGTCGGCAGCGTGCCGCTCGGCTACCTGATCGGCTGGCTGCTCCTGGAGCTGGCCCAGGCCGGCCAATGGGCCGCGGCGCTGATCCTGCCGCTCTATTTCCTCGCCGACGCGACGATCACGCTGTTCCGCCGCGCGCTCAACCGCGAGCGGATCTGGCAGGCGCATCGCAGCCATTTCTACCAGCGCGCGGTCAGGGCCGGGCTCAGCCATGCCGATGTGAGCGGGCGCGTGCTGGTCGCCAATGCGTTTCTTGTGGCTGCGGCTGTTGCCGCGGCTGTTGCTGCGTCTTGGCTGGGCTTGCTGCTGGGACTGCTGGTGGTCCTGCTGCTGCTGGGCAACCTGGCGTGGAGGCGGCGATGAGCGGCGCGATCCTGGTGACCGGCGCCAGCGGCTTCATCGGCACCGCCTTGTGCCGCCACCTGATCCGCCAGGGGCGGCGGGTGATCGGCGTGGTCCGCCGGTCCTCGGCCAAATTGCCGGCCGGGGTCGAGCGGCGCGTCGTGCCCGATATCGGCCTGGCGACGGACTGGGCAGGCCAACTCGGCGATGTCGACACGGTGGTCCACCTGGCCGCCCGCGTCCACATCATGCGCGAACGCGCGGTAAGCCCGCTTTACGCGTTCCGCTACGTCAACACCTACGGCACCCGCAAGCTCGCCAAGGCCAGCGTCGCCCAGGGCGTCCGGCGCATGGTCTATATCAGCTCGGTCAAGGCGCTCGGCGACGGGCGCCCGGACGGCGCGCCCTACCGCGACGACGACCTTCCCGCGCCGACCGACGCCTACGGCCAGTCGAAGCTGGAGGGCGAGCGCATCCTCGAGGAGGTCGGCGGCGACGGCCGCATCGAGACGGTCGTCTTGCGTCCCCCGCTGGTCTACGGCCCGGGCGTGCGCGGCAATTTCCGCGCGCTGATGAAGCTCTGCGACACGCCCTTGCCTCTGCCGCTCGGCGAACTCGACAACCGGCGCAGCCTGCTCGCCCAGGACAACCTGATCGACGCCATCACCCGGGCGATCGACGACCCGCGCGCCGCCGGCCGCATCTACCTGCTGCGCGACGGCGAGGATCTGTCCACCTCCGAGCTGATCCGCCGGCTGCGCGTCGCCCTGGGGCGGCCCGAGCGGCTGGTCGCGGCACCGGTGGGCATCCTGCCGGCGCTCGGCAACGTGCGGCGAATTGCCGGGGCGGTTCAGCGGCTTACCGGCACGCTTACGGTGGACGACCGGGCGATCCGGCGCGAACTCGGCTGGACGCCGCCGGTCGACGTGGATACCGCCTTGTCCGCCGTCGCGACGGCCTGGCGCAACGGCTGGGGCCGGTGACCGGCTGTGGCATCGGCCGGGCTGTGGTATAGAGGCGGCAGGGTTTTCCTTCACAGTCCGGCGCAAAATCGGTCGACATGGCGGGTTTCACCCGACAATTGATCCGGCGGTTCAGCCGCACCTCCGTGGCCTATGCCCATGACCTGCTCATGGCGGCGGCCTCATTCCCGCTGGCGCTCTACCTCCGTCTTGGCGACGAGATGTGGACCTATATCCCGGCCGAGCTGCTGTTGGGCGGGACGCTGCTGTTCATCGCGGTCTCGGCCGTGGTGTTCTCGACCATGGGGCTCTACCGCGGCATCTGGCGCTACGCCTCGATGGACGATCTGTGGGCGATCGTGCGCGCCGTGTCGGTCGCGGTGGTGGTCTTCGTCGCCATCCTGTTCCTGATGACGAGGCTCCAGGGCCTGCCGCGGTCGACGCCGGCCATCATCTGGATGGTGCTGGTCTTCCTGCTCGGCGGGCCGCGCTTCGTCTACCGCGTGTTCAAGGACCGCCATCTCGGCAATCTGCTGGAAAGCGGCACGCCGCGCGTGCCGGTGCTGCTTGTGGGCGCCAGCGACGCGGCCGAGATGTTCATCCGCGACATGAACCGCGATTCCGCCGCGCCCTATCGCGTGGTCGGCATGGTGGACACCAAGGACAACCGCATCGGCCGGCGCATCCACGATGTCGACGTGCTGGGCGATCTCGACGCGATCCCCGACGTGGTGGCGAAGCTGGAGCGGCGCGGCCGGCGGCCGCAGCGCCTGATCGTCACCAAGACCAATATCGAGCCGGACATGCTGCGCCGGCTGCTCGACCAGGCCGAGCAGCACGGCATGACGCTCGGCCAGCTGCCGCGCCTGACCGAGTTCAAGTCCGGCCCCGCGCTCGACGGGCCGCAGCGGCTCGAACCGACCGCGGTGCCGATCGAGGATCTGCTGGGGCGGCCGCGGCGCGTGCTCGACCGCGACGCCATGGGCGCGCTGGTCGCCGGACGGCGCGTGCTGGTGACGGGCGCGGGCGGCACGATCGGCGGCGAATTGGTGCGCCAGATCGCCGCGTTCGGCCCGTCGCATCTCGCGCTGATCGACAACGGCGAATACGCGCTCTACACGATCGACCTGGAATTGTCGCAGGCCTTCCCGCAGGTCGGGCGCGAGGCGATCCTGGCCGACGTGCGCGACCGCGCGCGGCTGGACCAGGCGATGGCCGGCATCAAGCCCGAGTTGGTGTTCCACGCCGCCGCGCTGAAGCACGTGCCGATCGTCGAGGCGCATCCCGAGGAGGGCGTGCTGACCAACACCATGGGCACGCGCAACGTCGCCGATGCCTGCCGCCGGCACGGCGTGGCCGCGATGGTGATGATCTCCACCGACAAGGCGGTCGACCCGACCAGCGTGATGGGCGCCACCAAGCGCCTGGCCGAGGGCTATTGCCAGGCGCTCGACCGCATCGAGCGCGCCAAGCCGAACGGCACGCGCTTCGTGACCGTGCGCTTCGGCAACGTGCTGGGGTCGAGCGGCTCGGTCGTGCCGCTGTTCCAGCGCCAGTTGGCGCAAGGCGGGCCGCTCACGGTCACCCATCCCGATGCCGTGCGTTATTTCATGACCGTGCGCGAGGCGGTCGAGCTGGTGCTCGAGGCGTCGGCGCTGGGCGTCAACGAGCCCGCCGATCCCGGCCGCATCCTGGTGCTCGACATGGGCGAGCCGGTGCGTGTGGTCGATCTCGCCAAGCAGATGATCCGCCTCGCGGGCCTGAAGCCCGACCGCGACGTCAAGATCGTCTACACCGGCCTGCGCCCCGGCGAGAAGCTGTCGGAAACCCTGCTGCACGCGTCCGAGCCGCTGCAGCCCACGCGCTATGCCGGCATCCTGTTCGCGATGCCGCGCGCGACCGACCACCAGGTGCTGGCGCGTGCGCTCGACGAGCTGGCGGAATGCGCGCAGTCCAGGCGCGGCGGGCGCACGCTCGACATGCTGCAGCTCCTGGTCCCCGAATATCGCCCGGACGGCGACCGCGTGCGGCTCGCGGCCACGCGGTGATTCCGTCCGCTTCCCACCTCCTTTCCCTCCCATCACCACAAGAGTGCCCATGACCGCTCCCGATCTCGTGCCCATCCGGCGCGCGCTGCTGTCCGTGTTCGACAAGACCGGCCTGGTCGACCTGGCGAAATTCCTCGTGGAGCGCGGGGTGGAGCTGGTCTCCACCGGCGGCACGGCCAAGGCGCTGCGCGACGCGGGCCTGAAGGTGCGCGAGGTGGCGGAACTCACCGGCTTCCCCGAGATCATGGACGGGCGCGTGAAGACGCTGCACCCGAAGATCCATGGCGGGCTGCTCGGACGGCGCGACGCGCCCGCGCACGTCAAGGCGATGAAGGATCACGGCATCCCCGAGATCGACCTGCTGGCGGTCAACCTCTATCCGTTCGAGCAGACCGTGGCCAAGGGCGCCGGCTTCGACGACTGCATCGAGAACATCGACATCGGAGGACCGGCGCAGATCCGCGCGGCGGCCAAGAACCACGACTTCGTGACGGTGCTGACCGATCCCCGGGACTATGCGGCGGTGATCGCGGAGATGCGCGCGAACGACGGCGCGACGACCCTGGCCTTGCGCCGCCGTCTGGCCGGGGCGGCCTATGCGCGCACCGGCACCTATGATTCCGCCATCGCGGCGTGGTTCGCGGAGGGGCGGGGCGAGGCGTTTCCGCCGCGCCTCGCGCTGGGCGGCGCGTTGAAGCAGACCCTGCGCTACGGCGAGAACCCGCATCAGGCCGCCGCCTTCTACACCGGCGCGCTCACCCTCGCCGACCGCGCGCGGCCCGGGCTTGCAAGCGCGACGCAGCTCCAAGGCAAGGAGCTCAGCTACAACAACCTGAACGACACCGACGCGGCCTTCGAGCTGGTGGCGGAGTTCGACCGCCCGGCCATCGCCATCATCAAGCACGCCAACCCCTGCGGCGTGGCCGAGGCCGAGGCGCTGGCCGATGCCTATCAGAAGGCGTTCGACTGCGACCCGGTGAGCGCCTTCGGCGGCATCGTCGCCTGCAACCGCCGGCTCGACGCCGCGACTGCCGAGAAGATCGCGAAGATATTCGTCGAGGTGATCATCGCGCCGGACGCGGACGCGGCGGCCCGGAAGATCCTGTCGGCCAAGGCCAACGTGCGCCTGCTGGTGACGGGCGGCGTGCCCGATCCGGTCGCGCCGGGCCTGACCTTCAAGTCGTTGTCCGGCGGCATGCTGGTGCAGACCCGCGACAACGGCCGCATCGCGGCGGGCGCATTGAAGCAGATGACGAAGCGCGAGCCGACAGCGGCGGAACTGGCCGATCTGCTGTTCGCCTGGCGGGTGTGCAAGCACACCAAGTCGAACGCGATCGTCTACGCCAAGGGCGGCGCCACCATGGGCATCGGCGCCGGCCAGATGAGCCGCGTGGACGCCGCGCGGATCGGCGCCATCAAGTCGGCCGACGTGGCCCGCTCGGCCGGGCGCGACAAGCCGGGCACCCAGGGCTCGGTCGCCGCGTCCGACGCCTTCTTCCCCTTCGCCGACGGGCTGATCGCCGCGGCCGAGGCGGGGGCGACCGCCTTCATCCAGCCCGGCGGCTCGATGCGCGACGCCGAGATCGTGGCCGAGGCCGACAAGCGCGGCCTCGCCATGGTGGCGACGGCGATGCGGCACTTCAGGCACTAGGACGCGGCGGACCTCTCACCCGCTCGCTGCGCTCGCACCCTCTCCCCGTAAGAACGGGGCGAGGATCTGAATCCCTCGCTCCGCGCGAGCGGGGAGAGGGCGGGGCCCAGGACCGAAGGTCTTGGGAGGGTGAGGGGCGTTCCTAGGCCGGCAACAACTCCGCCAGCCGCCGCAGCACATAGCTCGGCTTGATCTCCGACGCGGCCAGCATCGCCGCGGTCGTGGCGCCGGTGAGCGCGAGCGCGCTGGCCATGCCGGCGTCCAGCCCCATCTTGACGTCGGTCTCCAGCCGGTCGCCGACCATCACGCAGTCCTGCGGCGGCAGCTTCACGATGTTCAGCACGGCGTCGATCGTGTGGCGCGACGGCTTGCCCACCACCGCCTCGCATTTCGTGTTGGTGCAGGCCTCGATGGCGGCGATGATCGACGCGGCATCCGGCTCGCCGCCGCCGGGCACGGGGCAATAGCGGTCGGCGTTGGTGGCATAGAGGCGCGCGCCCCCGCGGATCGCGTCGAAGGCGACCTGCAGCTTGCGGTAGACGAAGGTGCGGTCGAAGCTGGCGATCACGAT
>JADLEG010000215.1 GCA_020846275.1 Alphaproteobacteria bacterium | reverse complement strand
TCCTTTCCTCTCTCACATAGCGTAACGCTAACGAAAGATACAAAAAACAGCAGGTGCCCAAGCACAAATACAAAAGCACCCGCCGCCCACGTATCCCTTCCATCACAGATTCAATCGTTCAAACATCGCAGCAGAACGGTCGGCCCCAATGGACGGGCCGCTCGCCAGCCGTTCACATCGTCAAAGATTGCTTGCCCGTTCCCTGCGGCGCGGACAAGGGCAAGCATAATAACGCCCGATCCCAGCCGATGCAACGAGGAAAGCGGGGAAAACATGCGCGCACGCCAGGGGCGGTCACAAAAGCCCCAGCGCGCGCAATTCCTCTTCCAGCGCCAGCGGCAATTTGTCGCCGCGCCGCCGGCCCGCGGATAGATCGGGCGGCGCATCCTTGGTTTCAAGGTAGCGCCAGCCCTGGAACGCCCGGTGCGGACGGGGCGACACCTCGACCAGCTTGGGGTCGAGGCGCAGTTCGCAGCGCGCGATGCCGTCCTCGTCATGCCGCGCCACCAGGCCGATCAGGCGCTGGCGCACGCGGATGCGCCCGCCGATCACCCAGTAGAGCGATCCGCCGGCCAGCAATTCTTCCGATCGGCGCGGAAAGCTGCGGGTGACATGGATGTTGTAGCGGCGCTTGAGCTTGCGCCGGCGCTGCTTCTGCCAGTCGGCCAGCTCGGCGATGTCGGTCACCCCGACGCAGAGCTTGATCAGGTGCAGCTCGGGCGCCGCGACGCGCGCCGCCGTCCCAGCCTTCGCCGGTGCCGAAGCGGCCTTGCCCCGCGCCCCGGACCTCCCTGTTCCGACCTTCGACCCTGCCATCCCGTCCCCGCCGTCCCGTCCCTTTGCGCCCGTCAGCCGATCCAACCCAAGGCCCGCCACCACAGATAGGCCAGCGGCGCCAGCACGGCCACCGTCGCCCCGCCCATGATCAAGGTCAACCGCATGCCCTGGCGCGCCGAAACCCCGCCGAGCTGCATCGCCACCACCAGCGGCCCCGACTGATAGGGCACGAGGATCACGGCGAAACCGATGACATAGATCATCAAGACGGTCATCAAGGGCAAGCCCGACGCCGCCGCGATGTCGCCGGCGAGCGGGCCCAGGATGGCCGGGATCGGGATCACCGTGGTGGCAAGTCCGATCAGGACGCACAGCGCCACGATCGCCGCGAAGTCGTAGGCGCTTACCCCCGGCGCCAGGCCGGCGGCCTGGATCAGCATCGCACCCAACCGCGTGCCCAGCCCGGTATGCTCGACCACGCCGCCGATGCCGATGATCGCCGCGATATAGACCAGCACCGCCAGGTTCACGCGCTCGGAGAACAGCTTGGGCGAGACGATCGCGATGCCGGGCAGCAGGCAGGCCAAACCCGCCGCCAGCGAAACCCAGGCGGGCGAGACGCCGTGCACGAAATCGAGCGCGTAGCCAAGGAGAGCAAGGGCGAGGACCCAGCCCAGCACGCGCTCGTCGCGCGACATTGCGGTCGCAGCCTCGCGCTCGGCCTGCGGGCGCGGCGTATCGTGGAACAGGCGCACCACCACCGGCACCAGGATCGCCAGGTAGCCGAGGCCGAGCACCGGGAAATGCATCAACAGGTACGGCCCGTAGGTCAGCTTGATGCCGTAGAGCTGCTCGGCCGCGCCGATCAGCACCGAGGTGGGCACGCTGGCCGGCAGGATTCCCGTCGCCGGCACGTAGGTGCCGAGCGCGGCGGTCATCACCAGCCCGACCCGACCCCGGCTGCCCGCGGGAAAGCCGAGCCTGTCGGCCAGCGCCAGCACGATCGGCATCAGCAGCACGACCCGGCCCATGGTGGAGGGCATCAGGAAGGCGAGCGCGACGGCCGCCAGCGCGACCGCGGCAACCGCCCGGGCATAGGAGGCGCCCAGCCTGCCGAACATCGCCCGCGCCAGGCGCTTGCCCAGGCCGGTCCGTTCGACCCCCGCGCCGACGATCAACCCGCCGAACACGAGCCACCACGCCGCCGACGAGAAGCCGGCGAACACCGCCTGCGGCGGGGCCACGTGTAGCACCATCGCCACCAGGAAGAAGATCAGCGCGGTCATGAACTCGGGCAGCACGGACATCGCCCAGAAGCCCAGCGTCAGCAGCACCAGCCCGGCCGCGCGCGCCTGGGCCGGTTCGAGCCAGGTCTGGCCGAACGGCAGCGCGGGCAGCGCGAGAAAGATCGCCGCCGCGGCGATCACCGCGGCGATGGCGGCGCGTCGCATCTTGTCAGGTCGTCAGGCTGGCGGCGTTGAGCACGCCCACGGCGACGGCGATGGCGCCCAGCGCGATGGCATGGGCATGGCTGCCCTCGGCGATCCGCCGCGCCAAGCCGCGCCACAGGCCACAGACCACCGCGTAGACGATGAGCTGCGCCAGCAGCGCCACCAGCGACCAGACCAGCAGGTCGAACAGGTCGCGGCTGTGCGCGATGGCGCTGCCGATCGGGATCGCCAGGCCGAGCAGCGCGCCGGCCAGGCTGATCGCCGCGGCGCTGTTGCCCGCCTCGATCAACGCGAACTCGCGGACCGGCGTGATCGCGACATAGATCGCGATCGCGACGGCCAGCGCGACGAGGCTGGCGGCGAAGGCGGTGGCGAACTGCGGCAAAGTGGCAAGATAGGTACCCACGCGATCCCCCCAAGCGGCCGCTGGCGGCCGGCGTCAATTCTAGCGGAAGAAATGCGGCACGAAACGGCTGGTGTTGCGCGTGACCGGCCCGTCGTCCTCGCGCATG
>JADLEG010000214.1 GCA_020846275.1 Alphaproteobacteria bacterium | reverse complement strand
GCGCGATCACGGGCCTCGGCCTCAAGGAGGCCAAGGACCTGGTCGAAGGCGCGCCGAAGCCGGTCAAGGAAGGCGTCAGCAAGGCCGACGCCGAGAAGTTCAAGAAGCAGATCGAATCGGCCGGCGCAAAGGTCGAAGTGAAGTAACCGAACGCCCTGCCGCGGCGCCGCCCCCTGCGCAAGGGAGCGGCGCCGGGCGGGGCGGAATTCGGATCGTCGGGTCGGTCGGGTGTTGAGTTTGGCTGTTGGATCGGGCGGGCGCCGCTGCTGGCGGGCGACCCCTTCCCGAGCGAGGAATTGAGACATGGCGCAGTCGTCGTTCACCGGTCGCAAGCGCGTACGCAAGAGCTTCGGGCGGATTCCCGAGGTCGCCCCGATGCCCAACCTGATCGAGGTGCAGAAGAGCTCGTACGATGCGTTCCTGCAGATGGACACGCCGCCCGAGAAGCGCACCAGCGTGGGCCTGCAGGAGGTGTTCCGGTCGGTCTTCCCGATCAAGGACTTCTCCGAGCGCGCGCAGCTCGAGTTCGTGAAGTACGAGTTCGAGGAACCGAAATACGACGTCGAGGAATGCCAGCAGCGCGGCATGACTTTCGCCGCACCCCTGAAGGCGACGCTGCGCCTGGTCGTGTGGGACGTGGACGAGGACACCGGCGCGCGGTCGATCCGCGACATCAAGGAGCAGGACGTCTACATGGGCGACATGCCCCTGATGACGAAGAACGGTACCTTCGTCATCAACGGCACCGAGCGCGTGATCGTCTCGCAGATGCACCGCTCGCCCGGCGTCTTCTTCGACCACGACAAGGGCAAGACCCATTCCTCGGGCAAGTACCTGTTCGCCGCGCGCGTGATTCCCTATCGCGGCTCTTGGCTGGACTTCGAGTTCGACGCCAAGGACCTCGTGTACGTGCGCATCGACCGCCGGCGCAAGCTACCGGCGACCACGCTGCTGCTGGCGCTCGACGGCGCTGCGACCGAGGCGCTGCGCGCCCAGCGCGCGGCCAAGAGCCAGAAGCTCAGCGACGACGAGGAACGCACGGGCGGGATGTCCAAGGAGGAGATCCTGGGGCATTTCTATTCGACCGTGAAATACGCCCGCACCGACCGCGGCTGGAAGACCGCGTTCGACCCGGCGCGCATGCGCGGCATCAAGCTGGTGCGCGACCTGGTCAACGCCAAGACCGGCAAGGTGGTGGCCGAGGCCGGCGAGAAGCTGAACCTGCGCGCCGCCAAGAAGCTGCAGGAAGACGGGCTCAAGGAGCAGCTGGTCGCCGACGAGGATCTGGTCGGCCGGCACCTGGCGACCGACCTGATCAACGAGAACACCGGCGAGGTCTATATCGAGGCCGGCGACGAGCTGACCGAGGCGAAGCTGAAGCTGCTGGCCGAGAACAACGTGAAGGAGATCCCCACGCTGGCGATCGACCACGTCAATGTCGGGCCCTACATCCGCAACACGCTGGCCGTCGACCGCAACTCGACGCGCGAGGAAGCGCTGATCGACATCTACCGCGTCATGCGCCCGGGCGAACCGCCGACCTTCGAGACGGCGATGAGCCTGTTCCACGGACTGTTCTTCGACAGCGAGCGCTACGACCTGTCCGCGGTCGGCCGCGTGAAGATGAACGCGCGACTGGGGCTGGACGCGCCGGACACGATGCGCGTGCTGCGCAAGGCCGACGTGCTGGGCATCCTCAAGGTTCTGGTCGACCTCAAGGACGGCCGCGGCGAGATCGACGACATCGACCACCTGGGCAACCGCCGCGTGCGCTCGGTCGGCGAGCTGATGGAGAACCAGTACCGCATCGGCCTGCTGCGCATGGAGCGCGCGATCCGCGAGCGCATGAGCTCGGTCGAGATCGACACCGTCATGCCGCACGACCTGATCAACGCCAAGCCGGCGGCGGCGGCCGTGCGCGAGTTCTTCGGCTCCTCGCAGCTCAGCCAGTTCATGGACCAGACCAACCCGCTCAGCGAGATCACGCACAAGCGCCGCCTGTCGGCGCTGGGGCCGGGCGGCTTGACGCGCGAGCGCGCGGGCTTCGAGGTGCGCGACGTGCACCCCACGCATTACGGCCGCATCTGCCCGATCGAGACGCCGGAAGGGCCGAACATCGGGCTGATCAACAGCCTGGCGACCTACGCGCGGGTCAACCAGTACGGCTTCATCGAGACGCCCTACCGCAAGGTCGAAGGCGGCAAGGTGACGGGCGACGTCGTCTACCTGTCGGCGATGGAGGAGGGCAAGTACACGATCGCCCAGGCCAACGCCGAGGTCGACGCCAAGGGCAAGCTGCTGGGCGACCTGATCGCCTGCCGGCGCGGCGGCGAGTTCATCGTCGCGCGGCCCGAGGACATCACCTTGTGCGACGTGTCGCCCAAGCAGCTGGTGTCGGTCGCCGCGGCCTTGATTCCGTTCCTCGAGAACGACGACGCCAACCGCGCGTTGATGGGCTCGAACATGCAGCGCCAGGCGGTGCCGCTGATCCGCGCCGAGGCGCCGGTGGTCGGCACCGGCATGGAGGAGACGGTGGCGCGCGACTCGGGCGTCACTATCGTCGCCAAGCGCGCCGGCGTGGTCGACCAGGTGGACGCCACCCGCATCGTCGTCCGCGCGACCGAGGAAACCTCGGCCGCGGCCCCGGGCGTCGACATCTACAACCTGCTGAAGTTCCAGCGCTCCAACCAGAACACCTGCATCACCCAGCGTCCGCTGGTGAAGGTGGGCGACATGGTGGCCAAGGGCGACATCGTCGCCGACGGGCCGTCGACCCAGCTTGGCGAGCTGGCGCTGGGGCGCAACGTGCTGTGCGCGTTCATGCCCTGGAACGGCTACAACTTCGAGGACTCGATCCTGATCTCCGAGCGGATCGTGAAGGACGACGTCTTCACCTCGATCCACATCGAGGAGTTCGAGGTGATGGCCCGCGACACCAAGCTGGGCCAGGAAG
>JADLEG010000213.1 GCA_020846275.1 Alphaproteobacteria bacterium | reverse complement strand
TGCGGCAGCTTGCCCTGCTGCTGCGCGTCGCGGAAGGTCTGGTCCATCAGCTCGCGCTGGCGCTTGATCATGTCCTGCAGGCCCTGCATCATCTGCATGGCCTGCTGCTGCTGGGGCGACATCTGCGACATCATGCCCTGGCGCATGTTCTCCAGCATCTCGCGCAACTGCGACAGAAGCTGCTTGGCGGCGTCGCGGTTGCCCGACCGCGCCAGGTCGCGCGCCTGCTCGATCATCTTCTGCAGCTCGCGGCTGTCGATCATGCGCGCGTTGGGATCCATCGGCTGCGGCTGCATGCCCATTTCCATCTGCCGGCGCATCTGCTCCATCATCGCCTGTAGGTACTGGTCCAACGCCTGCTGCAATTCGTTGATGAGCTTCTCGATCTCGGGGTCCGACGCGTTCTTGTTGAGCGCGTCCATCAGCCGCCGCTCGGCTTCGCGCAACTCGCGCTCGGCGATCGAGATCTTGCCGTCCTCGACCCGCAGCGCCGTATCCCACATCAGCGCCTGCACCGCGCGCGTGCCCTCGGGCGTGCGGTCGCGCATCAGCCGGGCCTGCGCGGTCTTGAGCCCCAGGAAGACGACCAGGTCGTCGAAGAAGAGCTGCGGGCGCTGCGCCAGCGCGAACAGGGCGGCCGCGACCTCGCGCCGCTTCTCGGGCGCCAGCGACAGCAGGCGGCGCTGCTCGACGATCGCGCGCGCGACGGGATGGTTGAACACCCGTTCCGGCAGCACCATCGTCAGCTTCTCGCTCTCGCCGGTCTGGCCCGGCTCGTCGGTCGCGGTCAGCTGCATCTCGACCTTCAGACCCGCCCAGACATGCGCGGTCAGGTCGTGATAGCTCGCGGCCTTGGCCTGCTTCAGGCGCAGGCCCGGCAGCGGCAGCTCCAGCTCGATCGGGTCCTCGCCGGCCTTGACCGCCTCGTCCTCGCCCAAGAGGCGGATCGTCGCCTTGACGCCGGCGACGCCGTAGTCGTCCTTGGCGTCGTATTCCAGGCGCAGCGCCGACCGCTGGGTCCGCTGCGGCGCCTGCGCGAAGACGACGGTGGGCGGCTTGTCGGGCACGACGTCGAGCGTCCAGGCGCCGAAGCTACGCCGCCCCGCCTCGACCGACATGCGGCCGCCCTTTTCCAGCACCATCTCCAGCCGGTGCGTGCTTTCGTCGACCGGCGCGAAGGCCTGCTCGCTGTCGCCCAGCTTCAGGCGCGGCGCGCCGAGCCGGCCATGGACCTGGGCCAGCAGCTTGCTGCCCGCCGGCGCGCGCAGGACGGTCGCCTCCTCGTTCTTGGCGCCGGGCTTCGGCGCGGGCTGCGTGGCGGCACTCGCCGCCTTGGCGCCTTCCGGCTTCACGTCGCCGGCGCGCAGGAAGATCGGCGGCAGGCCGGTGTATTCCGGCGGCGTGATCCACAGCTCGAGCGCCTGGATCTCGGCCGGGCCGCCCGATCCGGGCGTCGGCACGACCGCGCGCTCCAGCCGGGGCAGGAAATCGCCCCACCCCGCTGCGAGCGCCGCGATCAGCAGCAGCACCAGCGGCACGCGCAGCGCCAGGGGATCGCGCCGCGCCGAGCCGGGGCTGGGCAGGGCCACTTTCAGGCGCCGCAGCCGGTCGAGCAGGCGGCGGCGATGCTCCTTCCACAGCGCTTCGGCGAAGGGGTCGGCCTTGCCGCTGACCAGCGTGTCCTCCAGCGCGGCCAGCGGGCGGTGGTCGAGCTGGTTGTCGCGCTCCAGCCGGCGCCGCGCCGCCAGGCGGTCCGGGGCGGCGATGTCGCGGAAGGCGGCCCACGCGCCCCAGCCCAGGGCGGCGACAAAAGCCGCCAGGATCAGGATATGGGTCCAGAACGGCAGGTCGGGCAGGACGTCGAGGAAGGCCAGCGAGGCGAACAGCACCGCCACGCCGACCAGGGGCCACAAAGCCGGCCACAAGCGCTCCCACAACAAAGCGGCCCAGGCGAGCGCCAGGCGCCCCGGCGGCAGGGGGATCAATTGTTCTTTAGGATCAAGCCTTTCGCTCAACTTGGCTCCTATGGCCCGGCGATCTCAGGCCGCGCCCCGGATCTCCCGGGGCCGGCCCGCCGCCATCCAGTCGGGCAGCCGGTCCTGGCCCAGCAGCGCCTCGTAGCTCTGGCGCGGCCTGACCGTGGCGAAGCGGTCGCCTTCGACCATCACCTCGGCCGCCAGGGGCCGCATATTGTAGGTCGATGCCATGACGAAACCGTACGCACCGCAGGAAAGCAACACAAGTAAATCATCCGCGACCACGGGGGGCAGGCTGCGCTGGGCCGCGAACCGGTCGCTCGACTCGCAGATCGGCCCCACCACGTCCACGGGGGATTCCACGGAGCCGGGGGCCGGCGCCTGCACCGGTCGGATCGCGTGATGGGCCCCGTACATCGCCGGCCGGGCCAGGTCGTTCATGGCGGCGTCGACGATCACGAACCGCCTGGCCTCGCCGTCCTTGACCCCGATTACCCGGGTCAGCAGCAGCCCGGCATTGCCGACCATCGACCGCCCCGGTTCGAACACCAGCCGGCAGCCGAGGTTCCCCACGGTTTCGGCGACGACGGCCGCATAGTCGCTGACGTCGATCGTCGGCGCCTTGTCCTCGGCATAGGCGATGCCGATGCCGCCGCCGAGATCCAGGCTGTGGACGGGAATGCCCTCGCCGCGCAGCTTGCGCGTCAGATCGGCCAGGCGCGCAAAGGCCGCGCGATAGGGTTCGGTCGAGGTGAGTTGCGAGCCGATATGGACCGCCAGCCCTTCCAGCGCGATGCCCGGCAGGCGCATCGCCCGGGCGGCGATCGCCGGCACCTGGGCGAAGTCGATGCCGAACTTGTCGCCCTTCTTGCCGGTGGAGATCTTCTCATGGGTGCGGGCGTCGACGTCGGGATTGACGCGCAGCGCCACCGTGGCGCGCTTTCCCGCCGCCGCCGCGATGCGCGACAGCGCCTCGAGCTCGCCCGAGGATTCGAGGTTGAATTGCAGGATGCCGGAGGCCAGCGCCTCGCGCATCTCCTCCTCGGTCTTGCCGACCCCGGAGAAGACGATGCGGCCCGCCGCAATGCCGGCCTGCAGCGCGCGCTTCATCTCGCCCAGCGACACCACGTCGGCGCCGGCGCCCAGCTCGGCGAAGGTGCGTACCACGGCCAGGTTGCCGTTGGCCTTGATCGCGTAGCAGATCGTGCCGTTCATGCCGTCGACCGCCTGCGCGAAGTCGCGATAGGTCGCGATCAGCGCGCTGCGCGAATAGACGTAGCAGGGCGTGCCGACTTCGGCCGCGATCCGCGCCAGCGCGACGCCTTCGACATGGGCCTGGCCGTCGCGAACGTTCAGCAGGGCAAGCGGGTTGGAGCCGACGGTTGCCATCACTGCGGCACCGTCTTGTCGGGCTTGGGATAGGGCCTGAACACGGTCGGCGGATCGGAAACCGGATCGCCCTTCTTGCCGCAAGCCGCCAGCGGCGCCGCCAGCAGCAGGCCGAGCAGGAACCACGAGACCAGGCGCGTCATGCCTTCCTCCCGCCAAGGAACCGGCGGCGCGCGGCCTTGCAGGCGCGGCGCACGTTGGCCGGCGCGGTGCCGCCGAAGCTGGTGCGGCTGGCGGCCGAACGCTCGACCGTCAGCACCTTGTACACGTCCGCGGTGATGCGCTTGTCGGCCGCGCGCATCGCGTCGAGCGGCAGGTCGACCAGGTCGACGCCGCGATCCTCGGCCATCTTCACCAGCCGGCCGGTCGTGTGATGGGCCTGGCGGAACGGCATGCCGAGCCTGCGCACCAGCCAGTCGGCCAGGTCCGTCGCGGTGATGAAGCCCACGGCCGCGCCGCGCCGCATCGCCGCCGTGTCGACCTTGAGGTCGGCGATCATGCCCGCGGCTGCCGCGATGCAGAGCTGAAGGTTCTCGGCGGCGTCGAACACCGGTTCCTTGTCCTCCTGCATGTCCTTGTTGAAGGCCAGCGGCAAGCCTTTCAGCATCACCAGCAGGGTCATCAACGAACCGATGATGCGGCCCGACTTGCCGCGCGTCAATTCGGCGGCGTCGGCGTTGCGCTTCTGCGGCATGATCGAGCTGCCTGTGGTGAAGGCGTCGCTCAAGCGCACAAAACGGAACTGCTCCGAGCTCCACAGCACCAGCTCCTCGGCCAGGCGCGAGAGATGCACCGCGCACAGCGCGGACGCGGCCAGGAACTCGGCTACGAAATCGCGGTCGCCCACGGCGTCCATCGAATTGGCGGAAGGCCGGTCGAAGCCCAGCGCGCGCGCGGTCATCGCGCGGTCGATCGGGAACGAGGTGCCGGCCAGCGCGGCGGCGCCGAGCGGCGATTCGTTCAGGCGCTTGCGCGCGTCGGCGAAGCGGCCGCGGTCGCGGCCGATCATCTCGACATAGGCCATCAGGTGATGGCCGAAGGTCACCGGCTGGGCCGGCTGCAGATGGGTGAAGCCGGGCATCAGGCTGCCGGCGTGCTCCTCGGCGCGGTCGATCAGCACCGCTTGCAGGTTCCGAAGCGCGTCGTCGACCGCGTCGATGGCGTCGCGCACCCACAGCTTCACGTCGGTCGCGACCTGGTCGTTGCGCGAGCGCGCGGTGTGCAGCCTGCCGGCCGGCGCGCCGACCAGCTCGGCCAGGCGCGCTTCCACGTTCATGTGGATGTCCTCGAGCGCGACCTTGAACCGGAAGCGGCCGGCATCGATCTCGGCCTCGACCCGCTTCAGCCCGGCGACGATGGCGCGCGCGTCGGCGGCGGAGATGATACGCTGCTTCGCCAGCATCCGGGCATGCGCGATCGATCCCCGGATGTCCTGGCGGTACATCTTGCGGTCGAAGTCGATCGAGGGGTTAATCTTCTCCATCACGGCCGACGGGCCGGCGGCGAAGCGACCGCCCCACAGCGCGTTGGCCGCGGCCGGCCCCGGTGCGGCGGATTTCGCGCGATTGTTATTGGACCGGCGGGGCGTTCTGCGGGAAGTAACGGCCATGGCGAAGCTCGATATTCTCCTTGCGGCGACCGGCGCGGTTATACGGGATCGCGCCGCGTCTGTCCTGCTTCTTGCCGGCCTGCTGGCGGCGGGCCTGGTCCTGCCGGGCATGGCCGCGGACCGGCCGCCGCTCAAGGGCGACATGAAGGACTTCGTGCTCGCCGACCCGCCCAAGCCCCTGCCGCCGATGGCCATCACCGACCTGGACGGCAAGGAGGTAGGCCTGGACGCGTTCAAGGGCCGGGTCGTGGTGGTGAACCTGTGGGCCACGTGGTGCGTGCCCTGCATCAAGGAGATGCCGTCGCTCGAGCGCCTGACCGCCAAGGTCAAGGACCGGCCGGTCGCGGTGATGTCGATCTCGCAGGACCGCGGCGGGGCCAAGCAGGTCGCTCGCTTCCTGGAAAAGCAGGGGCTGAAGACGCTGCCGATCTATCTCGACCCCAAAGGCACCGCGTTGCGGGCAATCGGCGGGCGCGGCCTGCCGACCACCGTGATCATCGACCGCGAGGGCCGCGAGGTCGGCCGGCTGGAAGGCGACGCCGAGTGGGACGGGCCGAACGCGCTGGCGCTGATCGAACACGTGCTGGCCCAGGGTGCCGCCCAGCGCCCGCCCTTGCTGAAAACCGGCGGATAGGCGCCTTGCGGGCCGCCGGCGCTGCGATTGCGATAAGTTCGCAATAAACCTCCAGTTCATCATTTCACCGGATCATGCGGCGGCCTGCCGCACGCGCCGGAAGTACACTTTGCATGGCGACGAAAGCGGCGCATCGTAGAATTGAGCAGCTTCGAGGAATTGCGCATGCCTACGCGAACAGCAGCTTCCACCAACGGCAAGCATCCGCCCCGCGCGGTTTCCGCGCGCCGCGCCGCTTCCGGCGATGTCGCGCCCAAGCTCGATGCCGGGGGCATCGAGAAGTTCACGGTCGGCGCGAAGGTCTCGGGCGCCCAGACGACGAACGAGGCGGTGGTGCGCGACATCCTCGGCCACGCGGCAAAGGGCAACGTGCCCGCGCTCGCCAAGTCGATCGAGACGATCCTGGCCGGCGTGTCGCCCGACGACGCGCGCCGCCTGCGTCAGGTGCTGACCGCGCCGGAATCGGTCCTATCGGTCAAGGCGAAGGAGCGGCTCGACGAGGAACTGACCGAGGGCTGGCGCGACGGCGGCTACCCCTACAAGAACCTGATGCTGCGCAAGAACTACGAGAAGCAGAAGTACCGGCTGCAGGTCGAGCTTTTGAAGCTCCAGGCCTGGGTGCGGGACACCGGCCAGCGGGTCGTGGTGCTGTTCGAGGGCCGCGACGCGGCGGGCAAGGGCGGCGCGATCAAGCGCTTCATGGAACACCTCAATCCCCGCGGCGCGCGCGTCATGGCGCTGCAGAAGCCGACCGACGACGAGCGCGGGCAGTGGTATTTCCAGCGCTATGCCCACCATCTGCCGACGCGCGGCGAGATCGTGATGTGCGACCGGTCCTGGTACAACCGCGCGGGCGTCGAGCGCGTGATGGGCTTCTGCACCGATGGCGAGTACGACGAGTTCATGCGCCAGGCGCCGGAGTTCGAGCGCCACCTCGTGCGCAGCGGCATCCACCTGATCAAGTTCTGGTTCTCGGTCAGCCGCGCCGAGCAGCGCCGCCGGTTCAAGGAGCGCGAGATCCATCCGCTGAAGCAGTGGAAGCTGAGCCCGATCGACATGGCCTCGCTCGACAAGTGGGACGAGTACACCAAGGCCAAGGAGGCGATGTTCTTCCACACCGACACCGCCGACGCGCCGTGGACGGTGATCAAGAGCGACTGCAAGAAGCGCGCGCGGCTGAACGCGATGCGCTACGTGCTGCACAAGCTGCCCTACGAGCGCAAGGATCCCGAGAACATCGGCGCGATCGACCCGCTGCTGGTCGGCCGCGCCCACGTGGTCTACGAGCGCGGCGAGCGGCGGATGGGCCCGCTGCTCTGACGATCGAGGGCGGACGTAGTGCATACTGCCCAAAACCTCACGGCCGGCTCGCAGGCTGGCCATGACGAAGGGATTGAGCGCCCAGACCAGGCGGCGGCCGTCTAACTTAGGCCGCTCTCTCCTCCGCGCCTTCGGCACGGGCGAGGGACAAGACGTCAATCCACCGGCAGGCGGACGATGAACCGCGCGCCCAGCACCTGACCCTCGTCGTCCAGGCGGTTCTCGGCGCGGATCGTGCCGCGGTGCGCGTCGATGATCTGCTTGGAGATGCTGAGGCCCAAGCCGGAATGGGTGCCGAACTTCTCGCCCTCCGGCCGCTCGCTGTAGAAGCGGTCGAAGATCGCCTGCTCCTTGCCCTCGGGGATGCCCGGCCCCTCATCCTCCACCGTCACCGTCACGAAACGCCCGTCGCGCGCGGCGTGCATCGCGATCAGTCCGCCGGGCGGACTGAACGAGATCGCGTTCGACAGCAGGTTGCGGAAGACCTGCACCAGCCGGCTGTCGATGCCCGGCACGCTCAGATGTCCCGCATCCTCGACGTCGAGCGTCAGCCGCGGGCTGTCGGCGTCGACCTGCGTCGCCTCGTGCATGCCCACCAGCGCCGACAGCATGCGGTCGATCTCGACGGGCGCCGATTCCGCGCGGCTCAGTTCCGCGTCCAGCCGCGAGGCGTCGGAAATGTCGGAGATCAGCCGGTCCAGGCGCTGCACGTCGTCCTGGATGATCTGCATCAGCCGGCGCTGCTGGTCGGGGTTGGTCACGCGGCTGACGGTCTCGACCGCGCTGCGCAGCGAGGTGAGCGGGTTCTTGATCTCGTGCGCCACGTCGGCGGCGAAGCGCTCGATCGCGTCCATGCGCCGCCACAGCGCCTCGGTCATCTCGCGCAGCGACGCCGACAATTCGCCGATCTCGTCGCCGCGGCCGGTGAAATCGGGAATCGGCTCGGGCGCGCGGCCGGTGCCGCGGCGCACGCGGTCGGCCGCGGCGGCCAACCGGCGGACCGGGCGCGCGATCGTGTTGGCCAGATAGAGCGAAAGCAGCACCGTGACCGCCAGCGCCACGACGAAGATGCGCAGGATGTCGAAGCGCACCGTGCGCATCGCGCGCTCGATGTCGGCGCCGCTGCGCGACAGCATCAGCGCGCCCAGCACCTGCTTGTAGCGCTGCACCGGCACGGCGATCGAGATCACCAGGCTGCGGTCGTCGGCGACGCGCACCAGGGCCGAGGTCTCGCCGCGCAGCGCCAGGCGCGCCTCGTCGTAGTCGGCGGCGCTCTGGAACGCCAGCTCCTGGTAGGGCGGCGGATCGCCCCGCGCCGGCAGGCGCGCGACCACCCAGTCGTAGAGGTCGAACAGCGTGCGCATCGCCCAGTTGCCGGCGTGCGGCGCCGGCAGTTCGCGGATCTGCACCACCCCGCCGGGCCCCACCAGGACGCGCGTGTCGGCGATCAGCTCGCCGTCGACGCCGAACAGGCGGGCGCGGGTGTTCATGGTCGCGACCAGCCGGCGCAGGAGCTGGCGCGACACGTCGGGCTGCAGCGAGGGCGGATCGATCGCCGCCGTGTCGATGGCGCCCTCGGCCATGGCGCTCGCCACGATCAGCGCCTGCGAGCGCAGGTTCTCGATCTCCGCCTGGATCAGGCCCTTGCGGTAGTCGTCGAGGTAGAGGAGCCCGCCGCCCAGCAGGACGAGGGCGAGCAGGTTGATCGCCAGGATCGGCCGGATGAGGGGAGAGACCAGGCGCCGGCGGCGCCGGGGCGGGCCGTCGTCGCGCTCGCGCTCGGCGGTCAGCGGCTGGCCGCCGCGCCGGCGCGGCTTCGCCGATGGGTCGCGGTCGACGATCGGCGCGATCGGGCTCTTCGCCTCTCGCTTGTCGGTGCCCTCCGCCTCGACCTCGACCGCCATCCGCCCCCGTTACCCCCGCTCCGCGGTGCTATTTCTCGCGATAGCGGTAGCCGACGCCATAGAGCGTCTCGATCTGGGCGAAGTTGTCGTCCACCGCCTTGAACTTCTTGCGCAGGCGCTTGATGTGGCTATCGATGGTGCGGTCGTCAACATAGATCGACTCGCCATAGGCCGAGTCCATCAGCTGGTCGCGGTTCTTGACGTGGCCGGGTCGCGCGGCCAGCGACTTCAGGATCAGGAACTCGGTGACGGTCAGCGCCACCGGCTGGGTCTTCCAGGTGCAGTAGTGGCGCGAGGGGTCGAGCACCAGGTCGCCGCGCACGATCTGCGCCTCGGCCTCGGCGGCCGGCGTGCCGGTCTCCTTGCGCGCCTCGCCCCGGCGCAGGAGCGCGCGGATGCGCTCGATCAAGAGGCGCTGCGAGAAGGGCTTCTTGATGTAGTCGTCCGCGCCCATGCGCAGGCCCAGCAGCTCGTCGACCTCGTCGTCCTTGGAGGTAAGGAAGATCACCGGCATCTGGGTCTGCCGGCGCAGGCGGCCCAGAAGCTCCATGCCGTCCATGCGCGGCATCTTGATGTCGAGCACCGCCAGGTCGACCGGCTGGGCCGACAGTCCGCGCAGCGCTTCGGCGCCGTCGGAATAGGTCTTGACCGTGAACCCCTCGGCTTCGAGCGCCATGGCGATCGAGGTCAGGATGTTGCGGTCGTCATCGACCAGCGCAATGGTCTGCGGCACGGCTAGCTGTCCCTCCTTGGGCCGGCTGGTCTCAGGTTCGGGGCGCGTGAGGTCCGGAGTTGACCGTTCCGGGGCGGTTGTGGGGATGGTTTCCATGGGGCGCCACCATGGATTGCCATTATGGCCGATTTTAGCCCCGATCGCGCCGTTTTTTGGCACCAGAACCGCGATTTGCCCGCCCGGCCCGCGCCCGGCGCGCGCTTGCGGGACCGCGGGTTTCGCGCTACTTAGCCCGCACAATACCGCCCTTTCCCACCCACAATTTACCCCGGCGAGGACACCAATGGCACGCAAGAAAATCGGGCTGGTCGGCGCAGGCCAGATCGGCGGCACCCTGGCTTTGCTGGCCGGCCAGAGGCGCCTGGGCGACGTGGTGCTGTGCGACGTGGTGGACGGCGTACCCCAGGGCAAGGCGCTGGACATCGCCCAGTCCGCCCCGATCCAGGGCTTCGATTCGGCCTATAGCGGCGGCACCGACTATTCGGCGCTGAAGGGCTGCGACGTCATCATCGTGACCGCCGGCGTGCCGC
>JADLEG010000212.1 GCA_020846275.1 Alphaproteobacteria bacterium | reverse complement strand
GCACGCTCATGTGCTGGTAGAGCGCGTAGTTCTGGAACACCATCGCGATGTCGCGGTCCTTGGGCGGAAGCTGGTTGACCACGCGCCCGCCGATCGCGATCAGGCCCGACGTGATCTCCTCCAGCCCGGCCACCATCCGCAGCGTGGTCGACTTGCCGCAGCCCGACGGCCCGACCAGCACGACGAACTCCTGGTCGGAAATGGTCAGGTTGACGTCGCGTACCGCGACGACATTGCCGTAGGACTTGCCAAGGCCTTGCAGGATCACTTCACCCATGGATCACACCCGCAAACCCCTGATGACGTATTTCTGGCCGAAGATGGTGACGATCAGCGCCGGCACCAGCGCCATCATCGCGGTTGCGCTCATCAGGTGCCATTCCATGCCGAGTTCGTGGACGAACTGCGCCATCACCACCGTGAGGATCGGCGTCTTGTGCGCGGTCAGCATCAGCGCGAACAGGAACTCGTTCCAGGTGTAGAGCCAGCACAGGATGGCCAGCGCCGTCATGCCGGGGATGGCCGAGGGCAGGGCGACGCGGAAGAACGCGCCCCAGCGCGTGCAGCCGTCGATCAGCGCGGCGTATTCCATCGACGGGTCGATGCCGTCGAAGAACCCCTTCATGATCCACGAGAAGAAGCAGATATGCACCGCCACGTGCGGCAGCAGCAGGCCCCAGTAGGTGTCGAAGATGCCCCATTGCCGCGTCACAAAGAACAGCGGCAGCACCCACGAGATGTAGGGCACGCAGCGCAGCACGTAGATCACCGAGAACCAGCCGTTCGGGATCGGCCCGCGGAAGCGCGACAGCATGTAGCCGCTGGTGACGGTCACGCCGAGCGACAGGATCGTCGCCAGGGTCGAGATCGCGAAGCTGTTGAAGAACGCCTTGAGGATGTTCTCCTGCTGCAGCACTTCGACATAGTTGTGCCAGGTGAACTCCGTGCCGCGGTGCACGTAGTAGACGCCGGATTCGGGCCGCAGCGAGGTCAAGAGCAGCCACAGGACCGGGAAGGCGAACAGGAACGCCACCGCGATCGTCGCCAGCGCGAACAGGACCTTGGCGCCGCCCGGCGCCAGGCTCGCGAAGAAGCCGCTTCGCACGGGCGGCAAAGCCAATGCCGGCGAGGCGAGGGTCATTTCGACACCTCCATCCAGCGGTTCAGCAGCCGGAAGACGACCATCGCCAGGACCACGATGATGATCGCGCCGATGATGGCGGCCGCGGACCCGCGCGCGAAGTTCATCGCCTGGAAGGCTTCGATATAGGCGTAGATCGAGAACAGCTCGGTCGAGCGCGCCGGCCCGCCGGCCGAGATGGTCCATACGATGTCGAAGGTGCGGAAGGCGTCGATGCCGCGGATCACGATGCACACGACCATGACCGAGCGCAGCATCGGCAGGGTCAGGTAGCGGAACACGCGCCAGCGCGATGCGCCGTCGATCGCCGCGGCCTCGAACGGCTCCTTGGGCAGGCTCTGCAGCCCCGCCAGCAGCAGTAGCGCGAACCACGGCGTCCAAAGCCAGATGTCGGCGACCAGGATCACCCCGAACGCCGTCCAGCGCTGCGCCAGCCAGGGCTGCTGCGGCAGTCCCAGCGCCTCGAACACCACGTTCACGATGCCGAACTGGTCGTTGAACATCCAGCGGATCATGATCGCCGCCACCACCGGCGCCACCATCAGCGGCAGCAGCAGGATGGTCTGCAGCACCGCGCGTCCGGCAAACTGGCGGTTCAGGATCAGCGCCAGCCCCAGGCCGAAGACCAGCGAAACGGCCACGCTGACGGCCATGAACACCAGCGTGTTGGGCATCACGGTCCACACGAAGCCGGGATCGCTGAGGACGTACCAGTAATGCTTCAAACCGACCCAGGTGTATTTCGGGTCGTGCAGCGACCAGTCGCGGAAGCTGGCGTTGGCGCCGGTCAGGATCGGGACGATCTGGAAGAAGATCAGCGCGACCACCGCCGGCGCGATCAGCAGCAGCATGAAGCGCTGCCGCTCGCCGAACATCGGCGGCTTCGGCGGGTCAGCGAGATCGGCGACGGGAATCGTCACGTCGTTGTTCCTGGCGGCGGCGGGAAAGGGGCGCCCGCGCGGAACCGGCTGTGGCCGGGCCCGCGCGGACGGTTCCGTCAGCGCACGATCAGTTCGTCGCCGCCTTGGTCAGCAGCGGTGCGCCTTCTTCCAGCGTCTTCTGGATATCCTCCCGCTTGCCGCTCAGCGCCTTGATCGTGACGTCCGAGTAGGCCTTGTGCACGGCCGGCCACTCCGCGAAATAGTAGGCGGAGTGGGTGACCGGCTTCTGGTCGAACACGGCGTTCTGCAACTGCTTGAACACCGGGTCCGTGGCCGCGATCTTTGCCAGGATCTTGTTGTTCGGCGGCGGCCCGCCGGTCTTCTTCCACATCTCGATCTGGCCTTCCTCGTCGAGCATCATCGCGCCGAGCATCGCCTTGGCGAGCTTCTTCTTCTCGGGCGGCGAGCCCTTCGGGATGCCCCAGCCCCAGATCTCGTGCCACGCCGTCGGCACCTTGGCGTTCGGTCCCACCGGGAACGGCGCCATGCCGATCTTGCCGACGATCTTGGACTTGTTGGGGTCCATGAAGTCGCCGTAGTGCGTGGAGTCGACCAGGGTGAACGCCGCATCGCCGGCCATGAACAGAGCGTTCGCCTCGTTGCGGCCATAGGCCGTCATGCCCGGCGGGCTGATCTTATGGGTGTTGATCGCATCCCACCAGAACTCGATCACCTGCCGATGGCAGGGGTCGGCGATCGCCGGCTTGAACCCGGCGGCCTTCAGCTTGACGTTGTCGCGTTCGAACAGCGGGTGGAATATGTCGCAATTGTTGGCCCACATGGTCCACCACTGGGCGAACCACGTGTTGTTGAACGACATGCCGCCGACATAGCCCCACTTGACCTTGCCTTCCTTCTGCAGGCGCTGGCTGACGGAGACGAGCTGGTCAAAGGTCTTCGGCACTTCCTCGGGTTTCACCAGGTCGCTGCGGTAGAAGAACGTGCCGACGGTGTAGGCCATCGGCACGACCGTCATCTTCTTGTCCGCCGACCAGAACGCGTCGAGCGGCGACTTGCTCATCGTGTCCATGCCGGCGACGTCGTCGGTCGGCTCCAGCCACTTCTCCCACAACTGGCCCCAATCGTCGTTGTGCCAGATGACGTCGAACTGGTCGTTGCCCGAGGTCAGCGTCGCGGTGACCTTCTCCATGAAGATGTTGTAGGCCATGGCGACGCGCGTCAGCTTGACGTTGTTGGCCTTGGCCCACTTGTCCATCATGTCGAGCGAGGCATCCTGGATCGGATGCTTCATGTAGCCGACCTTCAGCTCGACCTGCGCTTCGGCTGCTGCGGGCAGGGCCAGGGCCAAGCCAAGCGCGGCAAGCCCCGACAACAAGTGCCGTCGGGCGGTATGTGTTGGCAATCCCATCGATCACTCCCTAAACGGTGACACTTCTTGCGCCGGTTCGTTCGCCCGCGCGTTGCGGACGGCGAGATGCCGGCGAGTGGTCAGGGTGTTGTTCTTGTGTCGCGCGCCCCGCCGTTGTAATCGGTTACATCGAGGCTCCCCGTCGCGCTGCCGCAACCCTAGCGCCATTCGCCGGCGTTGACAACGGATCGGCAGCGCAGCAGGGTGCCGAATCGGGCTCGTTAGCGCCGCTTTTTGCGGCGAAAATCTCGAATCGGGGGACTTCATGCGCACGTCGCGGCGGCCTTTCGGGGAAGCGCGCGGCAATGCCCGCCTGGTCGATGTCGCCCGGCGCGCAGGGGTGTCGACCGCCAGCGTATCGCGGGCGCTGAATTCGCCGCAAAAAGTCAGCCCGGACTTGCGGGCGCGGATCCAGGATGCGCTGAACAAACTGCGCTACGTTCCGAACGGCGCCGCGCGGGCATTGGCGTCGCGCCGCTCCTACACGATCGGCGCGGTGGTGCCGACCTTGAGCAACAGCATCTTCGGCAGCGGCGTCGCGGCGTTGCAGCAGCGGCTCGAGGAGTACGGCTACACGCTGCTGGTGGCCAATTCGCGCTACGACGTCGCGGTCGAAACCCGCCAGATCCGCGCGCTGGTCGAGCGCGGCGTGGACGGGCTGGTGCTGGTCGGCCAGAAGCATCGCGCCGACACCTATGAACTGATGCGCAAGTTTCGCGTGCCCTACGTGAACACCTACATGGCCAGCAAGGGCAGCCCGCATCCCTGCGTCGGGTTCGACCAGCGCGCGGCCGCCGCGCGCCTGGCCGAGCACCTGATCGAGCTGGGGCACCGCCATATCGGCCTCATCACCTATCCCTACGCCAACAACGATCGCATCAGCGCGCGGATGCGCGGCATGCGCGAGACGATCCTGCGCCATGGGTTGCCGTTCTCCGCCGCCTCGGTGGCCGAGGCGCCGTATTCGCTGCCGGACGGACGCGCTGCGTTGCGCCGGCTGTTGAAGGCCAACCAGGACCTGACGGCGGTGATGTGCACGACGGACCTGCACGCGACGGGCGCGCTGGTCGAAGCCCATGCCCAGGGACTGGCCGTGCCGGGACGGCTCTCCGTCACCGGTTTCGACGATCTCGACTCGTCGCTGCATCAGGACCCGCCGCTGACCACCGTACATATCCCGACCCAGGCGATGGGCACCCGTGCCGCCGACTACCTGGTCGCGCGCCTGCGCGGCCAGATCGTGCCGCGCGTCATGCTGCTGGAAGCGAAGGTTGTGATCCGCGGCTCGACCGGCCCGGCGCCGAACTGAACCGGTCAGGCGCGCAAGCGCTTGATCGCGCCTTCCTTCTCCAGCGCGTCCTGCTCGGCCGCCCCGATCCCCAGTTCGGAAAGCACCTCCTCCGTCTGCGCGCCGAGCGGCTGCGGCGGCAGCGCGACCTCGCCTGCCTGGCCGTCGTACTGGACGGGGTGGTTGACGAAAGTCAGGTCCGCGCCGGTGGCGCCCTTGACCTTCAGCAGCGCGCGGTTGTGCGCGACCTGGGGGTCGGCGGCGATCGCGTCGTAGCCGCGCACCGGCCCGTGCCAGATCTTCATCGGCTCCATGATCGCGATCCATTCGGCGTTGGTCCTGGTGCGCGTGCAGGCCGCCACCATGTCGGCAAGCTCGGTGCGCCGCGGGCCGAAGGCTTCCTTGTCCGTGACGGTGGCGATGCGCGGATCGCCCAGCGCCTTGGCCAGGACTTCGAGGCTGCCGAGCGAGATCGCGATGTGCCCGTCCTTGGTCGGGTAGATGCCGTAGGGCGCGGGATAGTACCAGCCGCCCACGTACTTGGGCGGCACTTCCGTCTGCGACTTCCCGCCGTTGAAGAAGGCGGTGAAGGATTCGGCCTGCAGGTCCATCGACGCCTGCATCAGGTTCACGTCGACGCGGCAGCCCTGGCCGGTGCGGTTGCGCCGGACCAGCGCCGCCAGGATGCCCATGGCGTAGAGCGCCGCGCCATGATGGTCGGCGGCCGACACGCCGACGGTGCGCGGGCCGCGCTCGGCATCGCCGGTGATCTTGGCCAGACCGAACATCGCCTGGATCATCAGATCCTGGCCAGGACGCTCGACATAGGGGCCGGTCGGCCCGAAGCCGGATGCCGAGGCAAAGATCAGCTCCGGCTTCAGCGCTTTCAAGCGTTCGTAGCCCAGGCCCAGCCGGTCCATCACGCCGGGACGGAAATTCTCCGTCACCACGTCGGCGGTCTGGCACAGCTTCAGCGCGATCTCCTTGGCCTTCGGCGACTTCAGGTCCAATGCCACGCTGCGCTTGTTGCGGTTGCCGACCAAGAGCAGCATCGACTGCCCGTCGGCCCATTTGTCGGCGCCGCTCCAATGGCGCTGCCACGCGCCCTCGACCGCCTCGATCGCGATCACGTCCGCGCCCAGGTCGCCCAGGGCCTGGATCCCCACGGGCCCGAGCAGGAAATGGTTGAAGCTGACGACGCGGACGCCTTTCAGCATGTCGAGCATGGATCGTTCCTTGCTTGGTGCGCTTGGGCTTGGGGTCAGGCGGCGCGGTGCAGCGCGGTTTCGAAGGCGTCGGCGATCGCCTCCTTGGTCTTGCCCGGCCGGCGCGCGTCGCCGATCACCTCGACGCGCTGCCCCGCGTGCGCGGGGGCGGGGCGCTTCCGCCCGAGACGGGCGCGGTAGTAGAGCCAGTCGCGCAGGGCCGGGCGCGACATCAACCCGCGCAATCCGGGCAGTCGCGCGGCGCCGCTGACGAGCGCGATCCTGACCGCGCCGCCCAGCCCGTGGCGATAGGTCGCGCCGTTCGCGTAGACCACGCGATCGAAGCGGCTCAGCGTCGCCGGATCGGCCAGCGCGTCGACGCCGAAGCGGAACTCGACGCCTGCGTCGCGGCAGCCCGCCACCATCGAATCGACATAGGTCAGCAGCGCCTGCTCGCGCGCCGCGTGGCCCTGGAACAGCGGCGCCTTGCCGGCCAGTCGCAGTGCGCCGCCGGCCGCCGGCGCACGCTCGAAGACAGTCACCCGGTTGTCCGCCGCGACCAGCAGCGCATAGCTGAGACCGGCCGGGCCGGCGCCGACCACGGCGATGGTCTCGCCCCGGGGCGGGGCGGCGTCGACGAAGTCGCGCTCCCGGCCCGCCGCCGCGTTGACCACGCAGCCGATCTTCGCGCCGGTGCGCATCT
This sequence comes from Alphaproteobacteria bacterium, assembly GCA_020846275.1. Classification (GTDB taxonomy): domain Bacteria; phylum Pseudomonadota; class Alphaproteobacteria; order JAEULC01; family JAEULC01; genus JAEULC01. The sequence goes on along the minus strand of JADLEG010000212.1, from coordinate 13,824 downwards.
CGTCGACGCAGGTATTGCAGGCCAGGCAGCGGCGCACCGGCCGGCCGGCGGCGACCTTCGCGACCCAGTCCGGATCGGCCACCAGCGAGCGGCCGAGGGCGATGAAGTCGGCCTTCCCGTCCCGGAGCGCCGCGGCGGCCGTCGCGGGATCGCCCAGCCGCCCGACCGCGATGACCGGCACCGTGACGCGCGCGCGCAGGGCGGCAGCGTAGTGCAGGAAGGGCGCGTCCTGCATCCACATCGGCGGGATCATCACCGCGCCCGACGGCAGCGAGCGGTAGTGGCCGCCCGTCACATGGACCGCGTCGGCGCCGCGCTCGGCCGCCCAGACCGCGACCTCCAGTCCTTCCGGCTCGGTCATGCCGCCGGGAAAGAAATCGTCGCCGTTGAGCCGGAAGATGGCGGGAAAGTCCGGCATCGCCCGCTTGATGCCGGCGAGGATGTCCAGGCCGAAGCGCGCCCGGTTCTCCAGGCTGCCGCCGTACTCGTCCTCGCGCCGGTTCTCGAACGGCGCCAGGAACTGCGAGATCAGGTAGCCGTGCGCGGCGTGCAGCTCGACCATGTCGAACCCGGCCTCGCGTGCGCGGACGGCGGCGGCGACGAAGGCGGCGGTCGTCTCGGCGATCCGCTCGCGCGACATCGCCTCGGGCACGATGGTGGCGAAGGTGACTTCCTGCACGGGATGCGGGATCGCCGAGGGGGCCACCGGGGTCTCGCCGCATATGTCCAGGCGCGTGTGCCCGCCGCCATGGCCGAGCTGGATCGAGGTGCGCGCGCCCTCGGCGCGGATGGCGGCGACCAGGCGCTTGAGCCCCGGCAGGAAGCGGTCGTCGTAGATGCCGAGTTCGCGCAGGCGATGGCGTCCCGCCCGTTCCGGCGAGGCCATCTCGACCGTGATCAGACCGACCCCGCCGCGCGCGCGGGCGACGTAGTAGGCGATCGAATCGTCGGTGACGAAGCCTTCAGCGTCGGCGCCGCGCGTGGTCATCGACGGCATGACCACGCGGTTGCGCAGCTCGACCCCGCCGATGCGCCCCGGCGTCAGCAGCGGATTCGACATGCGCCGCCGCCGCTAAGCGAAGGCGCGCGCTACTCGGCCGCTTGCGGCAAGGCGCCGTCCGTGCCGAGGCCGGCATGGCGCAGCGCATCGCGCAGGCGCTGCAGCTCGGCCGCGCCCAGCTTCATCAGCGGCGGGCGCACGACGGCGCGATCGAGGCGTCCCAGCATCACCAGGCATTCCTTCATGCGGTTGTGCATGTCGAGGAAGGGCGGCGCGTAGAAGGCCTGCTGCAGCGGATAGATGCGGTCGTTGATCGCCTGGGCGCGGCGCAGATCCTTGGCCTGGATGGCCTGGAACAGGGCGACTTGCAGGTCGGCGATCACGCTGCCGGCGCCGGACAGAAGCCCGTTGGCGCCCATCGTGAGCGACGCCATCAGCCAGGCGCTGTGCGTGGTCAGCACGTTCACCGGGCGCTTCAGCGATTGCAGGGTGCGGATGTGCTTCTCGTGCAGCATCGGGTCGGCGCACCAGTCCTTGATCGCGCGGATGGTCGGGTACTTCTCCAGCAGCTTCATCAGCGTGTCGAACGGATAGCCGAGGCCCACCGCGGCCGGGTACTGGAACAGGATGATCGGCAGGTCGGTGGCGTCGGCCACGCGCTTGAAATGCTCGATCGCCATTTCCGGGCGCAGCTGGCCGCCCATGCTCATGCTGTTGGGCGGGAACACCAGCAGGGCCGAGGCGCCTTCCTCCTCGGCCATGCGGGCGATGCGCGCGGCCTCCAGGCTGCTGTCGGTGTAGACGCCGTTGATCAGCGGCACGCGGTCGCCGACCGCCTGGGCCGAGACCGCCAGGATGCGGCGCTGCTCGTCGAGCGTGCAGGCATGCACCTCCGACGCATGGCCGTTGACGGTGATCGCCGAGATGCCCTTGACCCCCGCCACGTGGCGCAGGTGCCGCGTGGTTTCGGCGTCATCGATCGACATGTCGTCGCGGAAGGCCAGCAGGGTCGCCGGGATGACTCCGCTGGGTACGTAGTCCTTGAAGCGAGCCATGGCATTTCCTCGGGTTGGCTTGGGCAGAATTGCTCGGCTATGTTCGCACCTGAGGGGTACGAATTCAAGCCGCCCCTGTAATCGCTTTCAGCAAGGCTTTCCGACGCTTGGCGCATGGCTCCGCGCCCTTTTCCTGGGGAAAATCGCATGGCTACCGACAGCAATCCGATCCGCCGCGTCCTGGTCGTGGGGGCGGGCGTCATGGGCACGGGCATCGCCAAGAGCTTCGCGTCCGGCGGCTTCGACACATGGTTGATGAGTCGCCGCGCCAATTCGCTCATCGGCCTGCCGGCCGGCGTGCGCGCGACGGCCGAGCCGCCGCGCGAGGTGCCGGACCTGGTGATCGAATCGATCCCCGAGGAACTGGCGCTGAAGCGTGAGCTCTACCAGCGGTTGGAAAGCGTCTACCCCGCCAACGTCCTGATCGCGACCAACACCTCGGGGCTCGACCTGGTGCCGCTGTTTGCCGGCATGAAGCATCCCGGGCGGTTTCTCGCCACGCACTACTTCCAGCCGGCCGAGGTGTTCCCGATGGTCGAGGTTGTGGCGGGCGAGCACACGCCCCCGGAAGTGCTCGACCGCGTGGCCGAGGCGATGACGCGCACCGGCAAGCAGTCGATCGTGATGCGCAGGCCGATCGCCGGCTTCCTGATCAACCGGCTGCAGCATGCGATCCTGCACGAAGCCTATTGGATGGTCAGCCAGGGCGCCTGCACCGTGGAGGACGTGGACGACGTGGCGCGGCAGATGCTGGGGCCGCGGATGTGCATCACCGGGCTGATCCTGCAGAAGGACCTGAGCGGCCTCGGGGTCCACGCCAAGGCGCAGCAGGGCATCGTGCCGAACCTGGCGCATGACCGCACGCCCAACCCCGACGTGCAGGCGATGATCGCCGGCGGGGCCACCGGGCTCGCCGCCGGAAAGGGCTTCTACGACTGGGGCAATTGCGACGCCAAGGCGGTGCGCGAGCAGTCCTCGGCCCGGCTCAACGCGTTGCTCGATTTCCTGAAGAAGCTGATGGCGGCGGATCGGCCGGCCACGCGGCCCGCGCCGCGCGACATCCGCCGGGGCAAGCCCTAGTCTTCGGTCAGGAACTCGATCACCGTCTTCTGGAAAATCTCGGGCACGACGCGCGGGTAGAAATGGCCGCCTTCCGGCAGCATCACCAGCCGCGCCTTGGGGATCGCGTGCGCCAGCGCCTCGCTGAAATAGGCGGGGGTGATCAGGTCGTCGCGCGCGGCGAACACCAGCGTGGGCGCTTCGATCCGCGCCAGCTCGGCGCGTCGGTCGAAGCGCTGGATGGCGGCGATGCGGGCCAGCACGATCTCGGGCGACATCGCCGCGGCGACGGCGTGCTCCTCGTTCTGCAGCATCTCGGCGTGGTCGCGCAGGAACGCGGCGGGCCAGCCGAACAGCGAGGTGCCCTGCATGTAGGCCAGCGGCCCCTGCGTGCGCAGCACCTCGGCGCGCAGGTCGAACAGCCGGCGGAAGTATTCGTCGGGCGACGTCCAGGTGGCGCTCAGGACCAGCTTGCGCAGGCGCTGCGACTGGTCGAGCGCGATGGTCTGGCCGATCGCGCCGCCGGTGGAATGGCCGATCAGGTCGGCCTGCTTGACCTTCAGGTGGTCGAGGAGCTGCAGCAAATCGTCGGCCATCTGCTCGACCGAGAACTGGATCAGCCGCCGCCCGCTGCGCCCGGTGCCGCGATGGTCGTGCAGGATGACGCGGAATTGCTTCGCCAGCGCCTTGACGTTCGGGGTCCAGAACGACAGCGTGCCGCCCAGCCCCGACACCAGCGCCAGCGGCGGCCCCTTGCCGTGGGTTTCGTAGTAGAGCTGGTCGCCGTCTGTCAGGGTGAGCAGGGGCATGGCGGGGCGAATCCGGTGCGTGGCGGCGGGCGGTGACACAGTACGACGTTGCCAGGGTGGACGGAAACCGCCTGCGCTGCCGGCGCATTGCCGGCGGCGATCCGGCCATCGTGTTCCTGCACGAGGGGCTCGGCAGCATCACGCAATGGCGCGACTTCCCCGACGCGCTCTGCGCCGCGACCGGACTGGCGGGGCTGGTCTACGAGCGGCTGGGACATGGCGGGTCGGATCCCGTCAACCTGCCGCGGCCCGACGATTTCCTGGTCGTCGAGGCCGAGCGGACCTTGCCGGCGCTGCTCGACCTCTTCGGGATCGACCGGCCGGCCCTGCTCGGCCACAGCGACGGCGGCAGCATCGCGCTGCTCTTCGCGGCGGCGTTCCCAAAGCGGCCGCGGGCCTGCATCACCGTCGCCGCGCACGTGTTCCTGGAGCCCGCCACCGAAGCGGCCCTGGCCGCGGCGGCCGCGGCCTATGCGACCACGGATTTGCGCGCGCGGCTCGAGCGTCATCACGGCGCCAACACCGACGCGATGTTCCGCGGCTGGAACGAGACCTGGCGGCGCCTGGCGCCCCGGGGCTGGTCGATGACCGACCGGCTCAAGCGCGTCACCTGCCCGGTCTTGGCCGTGCAGGGGCTGGACGACGAGCACGGCACGCCGGCGCAGGTCGCGGCGATCGCGGGCGGCGTATCCGGGCCGGCGGAGTCCTTCCTGATCCCCGGCTGCGGCCATGTGCCGCACGTCCAGGCGCACGACGCGCTGGTGGCGCGCGCGGCGGCGTTCCTGAAGGCACTGCGTCATCCTTCGACAGGCTCAGGATGAGGAACAAAGAAGCGTCCTCATGGTGAGCTTGTCGAACCATGAGCTTGTCGAACCATGAGCTTGTCGAAGGATGAGGACCGCCGCCGGTCAGGAATGGGTGAAGCGCGGCTTCTCCTTGGCGAAGAAGGCGCGCACGCCTTCCTTGCAGTCGTTCGACGAGAAGGCCTGATCGCTGAGCGGCAGGGACTGGGCGATCGCCTCGTCCTCGGTGACGTCGAAGGCCATGTCCACGGCCTTCTTGGCGATCTGCAGCGCCTTGTTCGGACGCTGCGCCATCTCCGTGGCCAGCGCCTGGGCGGTCTTCAGCGCCGTGCCCTTGGGCGCGATGCGATTGATCAGGCCCCAGTTGAGCGCGGTCTCGGTGTCGATCGGTTCGCCCAGGAAGATCATCTCCTTGGCGCGGCCCTCGCCGATGCGTCGCGTCACGCGCACCGTGCCGCCCGAGCCGGGGAACACGCCCAGCTTGATCTCCGGCAGGGCCAGCTTCGTGCCTTCCTCGCACACGATCAGGTCGCAGCACACCGCCATCTCCAGCCCGCCGCCAAAGGCAAGCCCGTTCACCGCGGCGATGGTCGGCTTGGGGAAATCGTCGAGCTTGGAGTAGGTGGCGTTCTCCATCCACATCTTCTTCTCGATGGCGATGCCCGGCTGCATGTAGTCGCGGAACTCCTTGATGTCCGACCCGGCGCAGAACGCCTTCGCGCCGCTGCCCGTGATCACCAGCACGCGCGCGCCGGGATCGGCGGCCAGCGCGTCCAGCTTGTGGTTCAACTCGCGCGTCAGGCCCAGGGTCACCAGGTTCAAGGGCGGGTTGACCAACGTCAGCGTCGCCACGCCGTCCTTGGTTTCGACCGTGATCCACTCGCGGGACATCGCTTCCTCCTTGATCGGATTCTCGGCATGCGCCTGCCAGATTGTTAGCCGGCCGCGCGATCCGGGGAAAGCATTTACGCCTGCGCGGCGCGCATGGCAGCGCATTGACGCAAGCCCGCCCGGCGCGACAAACTGGCCCGGGGCGGAAGAGGGGCGGGTCCGGACATGAACCAGCAGGCGCGGCCGACCGCGGACGAGATCGCGGCCTATCGCGCGGACGGCGCGGTGGTCCTGCGCCAGGTCTTTTCGCGCGACTGGATCGACTCGCTGGGGAAGGGGGTCGACCGCAACATGGCCGAGCCGGGCCCCTTCGCCAAGAAATACACGCCGGACGGCAAGCCCGGCCTGTTTTTCGGCGACTACTGCAACTGGAACCGCATCCCCGAATTCCGCGACTTCATGACCAGGTCACCGGCCGCTGCGGTCGCCGGCGGTCTGATGGGCGCCCGCAAGGTCAACCTGTTCCACGAGCACGTGCTGGTGAAGGAGCCGGGCACCGACGAGCCCACGCCCTGGCACCACGACCAGCCCTACTATTTCGTCGACGGCGACCAGGTCTGCTCGCTGTGGATACCGCTCGATCCGGTGGCGCTCGAGACCTGCCCGCGCTACGTCGCCGGCTCGCACAAATGGGGCAAGTGGTACGTGCCGGCGCGCTTCGCCGACGGCAAGGACCACCCGAACAAGGAGGACAAGTTCGAGTCGGTGCCGGACATCGACGCCGCGCCGGAGAACTACCGCGTCCTCGCCTGGGAGCTCGCGCCGGGCGACTGCATCGCCTTTCACGGGTTGACGGTGCACGGCGCGCCGCCCAACCGCTCGAAGAACCGCCGCCGCGGCTTCGCCGCGCGCTGGACCGGCGACGACGCGGTCTACACGCTGCGCAAGGGCTACATGTCGCCCCCGCCGCCCGCCACCGGCGGCCCCAAGCCGGGCGGCCCGATGGACAGCGAGGCGTTCCCGGTGGTGTGGCGGGCGGCCTGATCCATGGCGCAAGCGAGCTACGACGCGCTGATCCTGGGCGCGGGGCATAACGGGCTGACCTGCGGGGCCTATCTCGCCAAGGCGGGGCTCAAGGTGCTGGTGCTGGAGCGCCGGCACCTGATCGGAGGGGCGGCGGTAACCGAGGAGGTGGTGCCGGGCTTCCGCTGGTCGGTCGCATCCTACGTGATGAGCCTGTTGAGCCCGCGCGTCATCAACGACCTGGAATTGCGCAAGTTCGGATTGGCCGTGCTGCCGGCCAACGACCTGTTCGTGCCGCTGGAGGACGGCGACCACATCGTCTTCCACGACGACGTGAAGAAGACCCAGGCGCAGTTCGCGCGCTTCTCGAAGCACGACGCCGAGATCTATCCCGAATTCGACCAGTACCTGCGCGAGGCGACCAACGTGGTGCGCCGGCTGCTCTACGAGACGCCGGTCGACCCGTCGCGCCGCGACTGGAAGAGTTTCCGGGATACGGCGTCGCTGGTCTGGCGCTACCGCGACGTTGCCGGGAAGATGTACCGCATCGCCGACCTGATGACGCAGTCGGTCTACGACTACCTCTCGCGCTGGTTCGAGAGCGACACCATCAAGGCGGTGCTGGCCTACTACGCCTCGATCGGCACCTTCGCGGGCCCGAAGTCGCCCGGCACGGCCTATGTGCTGATGCACCACGTGATGGGCGAGCACGCGGGCGCGGGCGGCTGGGGCTTCGTCCGCGGCGGTATGGGCGCGATCTCGAACTCCATCGCCGAATCCGCCAAGCGCTGGGGCATGGAGACCAGGATCAACGCGCCGATCGAGCGCGTGCTGGTCGAAAGCGGCCGCGCCGTCGGGGTGGCGCTGAAGGGCGGCGAAGAAATTCGCGCGAAGCTGGTGGCGTCGAACGCCAACGCCAAGACGCTCTATTTGAAACTGGTCGAGCGCAAGGAATTGCCCGCCGACTTCGTGGCGGACATCGAGAGCTACCGGACCTTCTCCACGGCGTTCAAGATCAACATCGCGTGCGAGCGCCCGCCGCAATACAAGGCGTTCAGCAAGGCCAAGGCGGGCTTCGACTATCCGACCTACGTGCATCTCGGGCCCACCATCGAGTACCTGGAGCGTGCCTACGACGAGGCGAAGTACGGCGATTTCTCGTCGCGGCCCTTCATCACGCCGGTCTGCCCGACCATCGTCGACGACACGCTGGCGCCCAAGGGCAAGCACGTGGTCAACCTGTTCGGCGGCCACGCGCCCTACACGCTCAAGGGCAAGGACTGGAACAACGAGCGCGGGCGCTTCGTCGACACGGTGATGAAGACGATGGACGGGTTCGCGCCCGGCTTCTCGGGCGACGTGATCGACATGCAGGTGCTGCTGCCGCCGGACCTGGAGGAGCTGATCGGCCTGCCACAGGGGCACATCTTCCACGGCGAGCTGTCGCCCGACCAGCTCTTCTTCCAGCGCCCGGCGCCGCACTACGCGGACTACCGCAGCCCGATCAAGGGGCTCTATCTGTGCGGCTCCTCGGCCCATCCCGGCGGCGGCGTGTCGGGCATTCCCGGCTACAACGCGGCGCGCGAAATCCTCAAGGACCTGGGAAAGTAGACAAGAATGGCTTCAGCCAAGAAAGCGCCGGCGTCGGCGCGCGTCCCGCTGTTCGGCCACACGATCGGCTACAAGATCAAGGGCTCGGGGCCGGAAGGATCGCTGGTCACGCTGCGCATCCGGCCCAAGCACCTGAACCGCAGCGGGGTGGTGCATGGCGGCGTGCTGATGACCCTGATCGACGTCGCCTGCAGCGTCGCCGGTCAATACAGGCCGCCGGATGCGCCATCGGTCCTGTCGGCCAGTATCTCGATCACCACCAGCTTCGTCGCCAATGTCGACCGCGGCACGCTGATCGCCACCGGCAAGCGCACCGGCGGCGGCAATCGCATCTTCTTCGCCAAGGGCGAGGTGCGGGATGCCAAGGGCACCCTGATCGCGCAGGGCGAGGGTGTGTTCCGCTACCGCAGCCCCGAGGCCACGGCGGTCGCGGTCAGCCGTGCGCGAGCAGGACGACGGCGAGCAGCAGCATCCCGGTCAGGGCGCTGAAGACCTGCGACAGTCGGCACACGAAGACGCGCATCGGAATTCCCTTCGGGAAGAGACATCGTTCTGATGCCGCCCATCATGCGCGCCAGGTCTTAGGATCGGGTTAGAAGACGCGGTAAAGGCATTCCTGACCGTCCGCGCAATTTGCCGCCAAGTTGAATCAATTCTTGCCGGTCAGGTGCGGCGGGCCGATCTGGTCGATCCGATAGGCCTGGGGATAGGAGCGATGCCGCATCGCGGTGCGCAGGCGCGGCTTGCGGCGCTCCGGAAGCAGGCGCAGCAGGCGTTTGCGCAGCTCCATCGCGCCAATCACCAGGCGCCGCGCCGCCGGCGGCGGCGGCGGGAAGGCGAAGGCGGCCAGCGTGGCATCGTCCATCAGCGCGTGCATGGAAAGCCGCACGAGCGGCCGGAAAGGTCTTGGAAACCATCCCGCGAACAGCGCGCGCGTGGCGCCCCCGGTCCTGACCCCGCCCTCGGTGCGGCGGAAGTGTCGCTGCTCGTAGTCCCGGTTGAATTGCTCGAAGGCGGCATAGTCCCCGGGCAGGTCCTGGATGCCCATGCGCGCGCCCACCGCGCGCCAGAAATGGAACAGCGCCAGCTTCTCGGCCTCGATCATGGGCCGCCAGCCGAAGCGCGCGTTCCAGCGGATCGGCTCGTAGACGAAGGTCGACAGCACGTAGAGGAAGTCGCGGTTGGCGATCTTGAAATGGCCGTGGATGAAGTTCATCCGCTCCAGCGCCGCTCGCCCGCGCGCGCTGTCGTAACCCCATTCCAGCATCTCGCTGACGATGATGTCGGTGTCGTCGTAGCGCTTCTGCACCCGGTGGCGGAACTCGCCGGTGCGGTCGAGCAGGGCGGCGATGCTCGGCACGGCGAAGGTGCGGAACAGCGCGAACTCCAGCGCGCGGGTGGTGTCGAAGGGGAAATCGAAGCAGGTGCTGAGGAACACGATCCGCTGGTGGTCGCGCTCCGGGTCCAGGCGTTCGATCTCGTCGAGGATGCGGTTGCTCACGTTTCCACTACGTTTAAGCGGCCACTTTGGATGCCGCATGCGCCAGCATGTCGCGGTAGAGGGAGGCGGTGGCGGCGGCGATCGCCTGCTCGCCGAAGCGCTCCTCGACCAGGCGCCGTGCGGCCCGGCCCAGGCGGCGCCGCAGCGCGGGGTCCTGGGCAAGCCGCGCCAGCGCGTCGGCCAGCGCCATGGGGTCGCGCGGCGGGACCAAGAGGCCGGTTTCCTCGTGGCGCACCACCTCGCGGCAGCCCGGAACGTCGGTCGCCACCATCGGCCGGCCGCTGGCGGCCGCCTCCAGCAGTGCCTTGGGCAGGCCCTCGCGATAGGAGGGCAGCACCGCGATGGCGGTGTCGCGCCACAGCGCGGCGATATCCTTCACCTCGCCGGGCCACTCCACCGCGCCCGACGCCACCCAATCGTCCAGGGTCGCCCGCGGGATCGCGGCGGGGTTGTGGTCGTCGCGCGGTCCGACCAGGCGCACGCGCAAGTCCACCCCCCTGGTCTTCAGCATGCGCGCCGCCTCGACCAGCTCGCCCACGCCCTTGTCCCACAACATGCGCGCGACCAGGGCCGCCGCGGGCGGGCCGGGCGGCTCGGGCGACGGCGCGAAGCGGGCCGTGTCGACGCCCGAGCCGGGGATCAGCACGGCGCGCGCGCGATCGACCAGCCCGGCGCGCACCAGCAGGTCCAGGTCGTCCGGGTTCTGCATCACCAGCCGGCAGCGCGGGTGGTTCAGCGCCACGCGCAGGATCAGGTGGATGGCGGGACGCAGCAGGCGGATCGCCGCGCCGCTGCCGATGAACAGCGCGCCCAGCCCCGTGGGCGCATTGACGATGCCCGGCACGTCGGCGATCCAGGCGGCGATGCCGCCCTCCAGCACCGGCTTCATCGACACGTGGTGCACGATATCCGGGCGTTCGGCGCGGTAGAGCCGGGCGATCGCCGCCATGCCGGCCAGCTCGTGCAGCGGATTGTGCCCGCCGCGCCGCCAATCGAGCGCGACGACGCGGAACCCCTCGGCCTCGATCGCCTGGCGGTCGGCGGCCGAATTGATCCGGGTGGCCACGATCACCTCGAAGCCGGCGTCGCGCGCCGCGCGCGCCATCGGCAGGCGATGCGATCGGAAATACCAGTCCTCGGTGACCAGGTAGACGAGCTTGGGGCGTGTTCCGGCAGGCATCTGGCTATATATACTGCCCCGATGATCTTTGCCGAACCGCTTCCGCCCCCCGACCGGCTGCGCGCGGCCGTGCGGGCACTCCACCGCGCCGACGAGACGCAATGCGTCGACGAACTGGTCCGCCGCGCCACCCTTCCGTCCGACGCGCTCGACCGCATCGCCGACCGGGCGCGCAACCTGGTGCGCGCCGTGCGCCAGCGCCGCCAGCGCCAGGGCGGGCTCGATGCCTTCCTGCACGAATACGCGCTCAGCTCGCGCGAGGGCATCGTGCTGATGTGCCTGGCCGAGGCGCTGCTGCGCATCCCCGACGCCGATACGGCCGACCGGCTGATCCGCGACAAGATCGGCGGCGCCGACTGGGAGCGCCATGTCGGGCGCAGCGATTCGCTGTTCGTCAACGCCTCGACTTGGGCCCTGATGCTGACCGGGCGCATCGTCGGCCCCGAACCGGACGCGGGCGCCGACTGGACCGGCGTGATGAAGCGCATGCTGGCCCGCAGCGGCGAGCCGGTGATCCGCGCCGCGGTGGTGCAGGCCATGCGCATCATGGGCCGCCAGTTCGTCATGGGCCGCAGCATCGGCGAGGCGCTGGAGCGCGCGGAGCAGGCCGAGCGCCAGGGCTATCGCCATTCCTACGACATGCTGGGCGAGGCGGCGCGCACCGCGGCCGACGCCCAGCGCTACATGGATTCCTACCGCGCGGCGATCGACGCGATCGGCCGGGCGGCGAAAGGCGCGGCGACGGTGCACGACGCGCCCAACATCTCGGTCAAGCTGTCCGCGCTGCACCCGCGCTACGAGTTCGCGCAGCGCAAGCGCACGATGGACGAGCTGGTCCCGCGCATCGCCGAGCTGGCGCGCCGCGCGCGCGACCGCGGCATCGGGCTGACCGTGGACGCCGAGGAGGCCGACCGCCTGGACCTGTCGCTCGACGTGATCGAGGCGGTGTCGGCCGACCCGCAGCTCAAGGGCTGGGACGGCTACGGCCTGGCCGTCCAGGCCTACCAGAAGCGCGCCACGGCGGTGATCGACTGGCTGGCCGACATGGCGCGCCGCCACCAGCGGCGGCTGATGGTGCGGCTGGTCAAGGGCGCCTACTGGGACAGCGAGATCAAGCGCGCGCAGGAGCGGGGGGTCGAGGGCTATCCCGTCTTCACGCGCAAGGCCTCGACCGACGTGTCGTACCTCGCCTGCGCCCGCGCGCTGTTCGCCGACGCCGAGGCCTTCTATCCCTGCTTCGCCACCCACAACGCGCACACCCTGGCCGCCGTGCTGGAGCTGGCGGGCAACCGCAAGGACTGGGAGTTCCAGCGCCTGCACGGCATGGGCGAGGCGCTATACGAGGAGGTCGTCGGCAAGGACAAGATGGACCGGCCCTGCCGCGTCTACGCGCCGGTGGGCGGGCACGAGGAGCTGCTGGCCTACCTGGTGCGGCGCCTGCTGGAGAACGGCGCCAACACGTCCTTCGTCAACCGGCTGGTGGACGAGAAGGCGCCGATCGACGCGATCATCGCCGACCCGGTGGCCGAGGTGCGGCGCCTGCCGGTCAAGCCGCATCCCCGCATCCCGCTGCCGCGCGACCTGTTCCGGCCCGAACGCGCGAACAGCAAGGGCATCGATCTCAGCGACCCGGCGGTGATGGCGCCGCTGGCCGCCGCGATGGACGCGGCGATGCGGGGCAACTGGCGCGCCGGCCCGATCATCGGCGGCGTCGAGCAGCATGTGCGCCCGCAAGGCGTCACCAGCCCCGCCGATCACGGCCGCGCCGTCGGCACGGTCGCCCAGGCCGACGCGGCGATGGTCGGCGACGCGCTGGCGCGGGCCATCCGCGCGCAGCCCGGCTGGGACCGTCTCCCGGCTGCCGAGCGCGCCGCCTGCCTCGACCGCGCCGCCGAGCTGATGGAGCAGAACGGCGCCGAGCTGATGGCGCTGGCCGTGCGCGAGGCGGGCAAGACCATCCCCGACGCGCTGGCCGAATTGCGCGAGGCGGTGGATTTCTGCCGCTACTACGCCGCCCGCGCGCGCGCCGATTTCGCCGAGCCGCTGGCGCTGCCCGGCCCGACCGGCGAGATCAACCGTCTGGCGCTGCGCGGGCGCGGGGTCTTCGCCTGCATCAGCCCCTGGAACTTCCCGCTGGCGATCTTCACCGGCCAGGTGACGGCGGCGCTCGCCGCCGGCAACGCGGTGATCGCCAAGCCGGCCGAGCAGACGCCGCTGATCGCGGCCAAGGCGGTGGAGCTGCTGCACCGCGCCGGCGTGCCCGCCGACGCGCTGCACCTGCTGCCGGGCGCTGGCGAGGTGGTGGGCGCGGCGCTGGTGAAGGATGCGCGCGTGGCCGGCATCGCCTTCACCGGGTCGACCGAGGTGGCCAAGGGCATCCAGCGCGCGCTGGCCGACCGCCCGGGCCCGATCGTGCCGCTGATCGCCGAGACCGGCGGGCAGAACGCGATGATCGTCGACAGCTCGGCCCTGCCCGAGCAGGTGACCGGCGACGCGATCGTCTCGGCCTTCCATTCCGCCGGCCAGCGCTGCTCGGCCCTGCGCGTGATGTTCGTGCAGAAGGACATCGCCGACCGCATGCTGGCCATGCTCGCCGGGGCGATGGACGAGCTGGTGGTCGGCGATCCGGCGCTGCTGTCCACCGATGTCGGCCCGGTGATCGACCGCGACGCGCGCGAAACCCTCGACAAGCACGCCCAGCGCATGGCGCGCGAGGGCAAGGTGCTGCGCCGCTGCAGGCTCGCGGCCGGGACCGAGAACGGCACGTTCTTCGCGCCGATGCTGGTGGAGATCGACAGCCTGAAGCGCCTGGAGCGCGAGGTGTTCGGCCCGATCCTGCACGTCGTGCGCTACGACGCCGACCGGCTCGACCAGGTGCTCGACCAGGTGGCCGCCACCGGCTACGGCCTCACGCTCGGCGTCCACAGCCGGATCGACGAGACGGTCCGGCAT
>JADLEG010000211.1 GCA_020846275.1 Alphaproteobacteria bacterium | reverse complement strand
TGATCCTGGCATTGGCCTTCGTCTCGGCCCTGGGGCCGGGCATCGAGAACGCGGTGATCGCGATCGCGCTGACCGCCTGGCCGCCCTATGCCCGCATCGCGCGCGCCGAGACGCTGACGATCCGCAATGCCGACTTCATCGCTGCCGCGCGCATGACCGGCGCGGGACCGTTGCGCATCGTGTTCGGCCACGTGGTGCCGCTGTGCACCTCGTCGGTGATCGTGCGCGTCACCCTCGACATGGCCGGCATCATCCTCACCGCCGCCGGCCTCGGCTTCCTCGGCCTGGGCGCGCAGCCGCCCTCGCCGGAATGGGGGGCCATGATCGCCAGCGGACGCCGCTTCCTGCTGGACCAGTGGTGGGTGGCGACGATCCCGGGCGTGGCGATCTGCGTCGTCAGCCTGGGCTTCAATCTGCTGGGCGACGGCCTGCGCGACGTGTTGGATCCCAAGCAGCAATGACCGCGCAAGCCCCCTTGCTGTCCGTCGAGGACCTCCGGGTCGAATTCCCGACCCGCACGGGGCTGGTGCGCGCGGTGCGCGGCGTGTCGTTCGACGTCGGTCGCGAGAAGGTGGGCATCGTCGGCGAGTCCGGGTCGGGCAAGTCCCAGACCGGCCGCGCCATCCTGCGCCTGACGCCGCGCCCCGGCGTCGTGACGGCGAAGCGCATGACGTTCGAGGGCATCGACCTGCTGACGGCGAGCGAGCGCGCGATGTACGACATCCGCGGCAAGCGCATCGCCATGGTGCTGCAGGATCCGAAATTCTCGCTGAACCCGGTCATGTCGGTGGGCAAGCAGATCGCCGAGGCCTATCGCGCCCATGCCCCGCTCAGCCGCGGGGCGGCGCGCCAGCACGCGCTGGACATGCTGTCGGCGGTGAAGATGCGCGATCCGCGGCGGGTGTACGATTCCTATCCGCACGAATTGTCGGGCGGCATGGGCCAGCGCGCGATGATCGCGATGATGCTGGGCACCGAGCCCGACCTTCTGATCGCCGACGAGCCGACCTCCGCGTTGGACGTGACGGTCCAGATGCAGGTACTCGCGATCCTGGACGATCTGGTCAGCCAGCGCGGCATGGGCCTGATCTTCATCAGCCACGACCTGAACCTGGTGGCGTCGTTCTGCGACCGCGTGCTGGTCATGTACGCCGGCCGCATCGTCGAGCAGTTGCGCGCGAGCGAACTGGCGAGCGCCAGGCATCCCTACACGCAGGGGCTGCTGGCGGCGCTGCCGCGCATCGACCAGCCGACGACGGAACTGGCGGTGCTGCGGCGCGACCCGGCGTGGATCGACGGGCCAGCGGCATGACGGGTGTGGCATGACGGGCGGGGCATGAGGAAGGTCGCATGACAGCGGCCGTGCGGCGCCAGGGCCGGCTGCCCGAGCTCGATCTCGCGAGCCAGGCGGTGCTGGAAGTCGAGAGCCTGCACGTGCGCTTCGGCGAGGTGCATGCGGTGCGCGGCGCGCAATTCTCGATCGCGGCCGGCGAGTCCTATGGCATCGTCGGCGAGTCGGGATCGGGCAAGTCGACGGTGCTGCGCGCAATCGCCGGGCTCAATCCCGACTGGAGCGGCGCGATCCGCGTCGCCGGCGAACCGCTGGGCCCCCGGCGCGAGCGCGGCTTCTACAAGCGGGTGCAGATGGTGTTCCAGGATCCCTATGGGTCGCTGCATCCCCGCCATACCGTCGACCGCGTGCTGTCCGAGCCGCTGGCGATCCACGGCATCGACGACGCCGAGAACCGCATCGAGCGCGTGCTGAAGGAAGTCGGGCTGGGGCCGGCTTTCCGCTTCCGCTTTCCGCACCAGCTCTCGGGCGGCCAGCGCCAGCGCGTCGCCATCGCCCGGGCGCTGATCGTCGAGCCGCAGATCCTGCTGCTGGACGAGCCGACCTCGTCGCTCGACGTGTCGGTCCAGGCCGAGATTCTCAATCTGCTGGCGCGCCTTCGGTCGCAGCACGGACTGACCTACGTGCTGGTGACGCACAACCTGGCGGTGGTCGCGCATATGTGCGAACGATTGGCGGTGATGAACCAGGGCCGCATCGTCGAGGAGATGACGGTCGCCCAGCTCCGCGCCCACGAGCCCGGAGAGGCCTACACGCGCCAGCTCCTGCGCGCGTCGCTGGGCTACGACCGCGAGGCGGCGCGCGCGATGGTGACGTTCGACTGAAGGGCGGTTTCGATCGCAAGCTCGGTGGCACGCGCCATCAACGCCAGGGGCATCGACGCCATCTGCTCGGGCTGGCTACCGGCTGAAACCAGGGCCGCGACCTGCTCCGGCATATAGGGCAGGTGGATGAAGCCGAAAGGCGCGCCTGCGGCACGCTCCGCCAGCATCTTGCCGGTAAGGTAGATGCAGGCATTGCATAGATACGTGCCCGCCGTGTCCGACAGCCGCGCCGGAATGCCGGCCGCCAGCAGGGCATTCAGGATCGCCCGGTTGGGCAGGGTGGTCGGGAAGGCGGCCGGGCCGCCGGGCGCGATCGCCTCGTCCAGGCTCTTGCGCCCGTCATTGTCGCCGAACGGGAAGTCGGCCAGGTTCACGCCGAGCCGCTCGAGGCGGACCATCGATTCCCCGCCGGCAAGCCCCAGCGACACGATCAGCCGCGGCCGGGTTTCGTCGAGCGCCTGGCGCAGCGCGTCCGCCAGCCGCCGCATCGAGACCGGCAGAACGCGCCCCGTCACTTGCCCGCCGCCGACCGAGGTGCCGTCGACCGCGCGCGCGATCTCCTGCGAAGGATTGCGGTCGCCGCCGCCGAACGGTTCGAAGCCCGTGACCAGTACGTCCGCCATTCACACCCGCCAGTAGCGCCACGCATAGTAGATCGCCAGGCCTGCGCCGACCACGATCACGATCCATCGCAGGAGGCCGCCCGGCAGCACGCGGACCAGCTTTCCGCCCAGGTAGCCGCCGAACAGCGCGCCAACCATGACGGCCAGCGCTTGCGGCCACCCGACGGCGCCCTGCGAGATGAAGATGGCGGCGGCGATCGCGCCCACGAGCGCGGACAGGATGTTCTTGATCGTGTTGATGGTGCGGAAATCGCCCTCGTGGCCCAGCGCCAGCGCCGCCAGCAGCATCACGCTCATCGCCGCGCCGAAATAGCCGCCATAGACCGCGATCACCGCGACCATCGACAGCTGGACCATCGTGTGCGTCCGCGCGCCGTTCGCGCTGCCGGCGGTCCGGCGCGCGATCGCCCGCTTGATCTGGTCCGAAAAGGCGAACAGCGCCGTCGCCGCCCCGACCAGCAGCGGCACCACCGCCATGAACGCGGCCTGCGGCGTGAACAGGAGCAGCAGGGAGCCGGTCACCGTGCCCAGCACCGAAACGACCAGCAACCCCAGGAACGACCGGTTCCAGGGCGGGATGCGTTCGCGGTCGGCCAGCGCCGCCGCCAGGCTGCTCGGCGTCATGGCGACGGTGCTCGACGTGTTGGCGAGGATCGGCGGCAGCCCGGCCGCCAGCATGACGGGAAAGATCAGCAGCGACGATCCGCCCACGACCGCGGTGATGATCCCTCCCGCCAGGCCCGCGCACGCGAGCAGCAGGGTCGTTACGGCATCCACGCCGCTAAGACCACATCCGTCGCAGCCGGCCGCGATGGAGCGCCAGGTACTGCAGCGCGATGACGGCGGTGGCGTTCTCGATGCGGCCGTCATCCAGGAGCTTGAGCGCTTCGGCCGTTGGCAGCACCAGCACGCGGATGTCCTCGTGCTCGTGCGCAAGCCCGTGTATGCCGCCCGCTCCGGTCAGGTCGGCCCGGCCGCAATAGATCATGCAGGTTTCCGAGGTGCCGCCGGGGCTCGCGAGTACGCGCTGGACCGGCTGCAACGCCGTCAGCGTGACGCCGGCCTCCTCGACGGCCTCGCGTCGCACGACTTCGGCCGCTTCCTCGCCGTCCTCGATGATGCCGGCCACGATCTCGATCACCCAGGGCGGCCGGCCCGCGGCATGGGCGCCGATCCGGAACTGCTCGACCAGGGCCACCCGGTCGTGCCGCGGGTCGTAGGGAAGCACGGCGGCGGCATGGCCGCGCTCGAACAATTCGCGCATCACCTCGCCCGTCCAGCCGCCCGCGAACAGCTTGTGCCGCAGGCGATAGCGGTCGATCCGGAAATATCCCTGGTAGCGCGTCGTCCGTTCGATGATCTCGACGTCGGCGGCCGTCAGCGGCGGGGAGGGCATCGGCGTCGCGGTCATCGGTTCTCGCTCGATAGCGCGGTGCGGGTGGGCGCGGGCAGGGAGGCGATCTCGCGCACCAGCTTCTGCAGGATCGCCTGGCCGAACGACTTGAAATCCTCGGCGATCTGGACGAAGGCCCCGGGCCCGCCGATCACCGCGCGCTCGTAGTGCTGGTCCAGCGGCTCGCCGCGCAGCCCGCCGACGTTGCCCGAGCCGGGCTTGAAGATCGCCAGCGCGTTGACCGTGATGCCGGCGGCAACCGCTTCGTCGCGCGCGACTTGCGCCGGCTTTACGCTGCGCAGGTCGGGCCCGTCGCCGGACAGGTCGATCACCCCGCGCTCGGCCTTGATCGGCGAGCCGCGGATCATGGCGGTGGCGTGCGCCAGCGCGTCGCCGATGGCGTTGTAGCTTTGCGGCCGGCGCGGCTCCTTCAGCAGCCGGTCGGCCCAGGCCTCTGCCGTCGCCTGGTCCTTGATGATGGTCCAGTCGAGCACGGTGCGCGGGGCAGCGGGTGTGCCCCATTCGACATAGGCGACCGCGATGGCGCCCTGCGGGCCCGACCGGATCGCGTTCAGCACGCGCGGATCGGTGAACGCCTGGGCGTAGCCCCCGCGCTGCAGGCGGAACTCTTCCTCGTCGATGCTGCCCGACCCGTCGACGCACAGGGCGAGCAGCAGGTCGACCGTCTCGGCGAAGATCGGTCTTGTCGGGGTAGTGAGAATCGCAGCAATCGCCAGCGCCGCCGCGGCGGCTGATCGAAACCGGGCAGCTTCCATCGTCCCTCCGAGAATTGCGCCGCATCATAACGCGGATTCGAGCCCCGCGACCGGCCGGAAAGCCGTCCGTCACAGCCCGGGTGACGGCCGTCACTTTCCTTGTCAATTCAATGTGTTGGTGCGTAAGACACTTCTCTGCGTCACCACGGCCCTCGCCACGATCTTCCTGGCGGGCGCCGCCTTCGCCAACGTGCCGCCGCTCAGCAAGGCCAAGGCTACGAACAGCCAGGCCACCAAGTACTTCCCCGGCAGCGGCGGGCTCGGCAGTGGCGCGGGCGGCTCCGTCACGCCCACCGGCCCCAGCCCCTACAAGGGGTCGCTGGGCAACGCGGCCAAGGAGTGCCAGGCCTGCAAGGTCGCGACGCCCGGGACACCGGCGACGCCGCCTGCGCCGCCGAAGCTCAAGGTGCCGATCCAGGATGCGGTCAAGGAGTGCCTGGCGTGCAAGGTCGGGGTGCCCAAGCCGCCGGGTGGAACGCCCCCGGGTGGCGGAACGCCCGCGCCGGGCACCCCTGGCACCCCGCCGGGTGGTTCGGCCGGCATGCCCGGAACGCCAGGTACACCGGGAATGCCCGGGATGCCCGGCATGCCCGGAACGCCTCCCGGTGGCGGGATGGGCGGTGGCGGCACGAAGGTGATCGTGCACGACCACTTCGTGCCGAGCTTCGGTTTCGGCTTCGCCGCGGCGGCGCCGGTCGAGTACGTGCCGACGCCGGTCTATCAGCCGGTCTACGCCCAGGCGCAGGTGGCCGATAGCCAGGCCGTCTATGGCCAGCCGGGGGCAGTTGCCACCGCGCCGGCGGCGCCAAACCCGTTCGAGGCGTTCTTCGCCCGGCTGAACGGTCTCGGCATGGCGATGCAGCAGGGGCTGATCACCAAGGACGAGTACCGCGCCCAGCGCCAGGCGGTGCTTGCCTCGCTCGATGCGGGTCAGGTCAGCCGCTCGGTCGGCATCCAGCAGGGCCTGCGCCAGCTCAAGGCGATGGCCGACGGCGGCGTGCTGACGGGCAAGGAATACGACGATAAGCGCAAGGAATTCGTCCTCTACCTGTAGTTCCGGGGAGCAACGGCGCGGCGCCGCCCGAGGGCGGCGCCGTTTGCGTTCGTATCGGCATCACAGCATCGGTGTGACGACTGTCACGCGGAACGCAGATTCAGGCTTTTCCTGTGACGGCGTTCACAGCCTCGTGTGCCGGGATGAGCGATCCTTGATCCATCAGAGGCGGACAACGGGTTCGCACAAACGGAACCAAGGAGAACAATCATGCGTGCCACCTTCAAGACCCTCGCGATCGCTGCAGTCATTGCTCTCACCGGTGCGACCTTTGCGGCCCAGCCGGCCTTCGCGGGCGGCGGTGGCAACAAGAACCATCACCATCACCACCACAACAACGGCTACTACTATGGCTTCGGCGGCCTGGCGACGGGCCTGGCGCTGGGCTATGCGGTCAGCGCGTACTCGCAGCCCACGGTCGAGTATGTGCCGCAGCCGGTCTACTACCCCTATGCGGCGCCCGCCCCGGCCTATCCGTACTACTACGCCCCGGCTCCGGTGGCCCCGGCCGCGCCCTATCCCTACGCGTATCCGGCCCCGGCGGTGACGATCGTCCCGTAACGACGGCGGCGGCAGAACACGACGGCGCGGCAGCGATGCCGCGCCGTCGGCGTTTGTGGCCTAGACTGCGCGCGGCAAACGATTCGGGAGAGCGGCCATGGCCCAGCTTGTCGTCGAGGAACGCGGGAGCGGGAAATTCACCCAGGACGTGATCGCCGGCAAGCATCGCCTGACCGCCGACGAGCCGCGAGAGGCTGGCGGCAATGACGAAGGGCCGGGACCCTACGACTATCTGCTGGCGGCGCTGGGCGCCTGCACCTCGATGACGATCCGCATGTACGCCGCGCGCAAGCAATGGCCGCTGTCGCGCGTGCGCGTCCTGCTCAGCCACGCCAAGATCCACGCGGCGGATTGCGCGGACTGCGAGACCAAGGTCGGGATGGTCGACCGGATCGAGCGCGCGATCGTGCTCGAAGGCCCGCTGTCGGCGGATCAATTGGCCAAGCTGATGGAGATCGCGGACAAGTGCCCGGTGCACCGGACACTCACGTCCGAGATCAGCATCGTGACGCGGCGGGTGGAGGCTTGAGCTAGGCGGCGACCGGCTCGGCCTTGCGCTTGGCCATGTATTCGCCCAGCGCTTCGTCGATGCCCGGATCGATCGGCGGCGGCTCGTAGATCGCCAGCAGTTCCTTGTAGATCGCGTTGGCGCGGTCGAACGCGGTCTTGGCGCCGTCCAGCCGCCAAGTCTCGAAATTGCGCCAGTCCGACAGGATCGGGCTGTAGAACGCGGTCTCGTAGCGTTCCAGCGTGTGCTGCGCGCCGAAGTAGTGCCCGCCGGGGCCGACCTCGGCCATGGCGTCGATGCCCATGGTCGCGTCCGTGACCTCGATCGGGCGCAGGAACTCCGCCATCATCTGCAGGATCTCGGCATCGACGATCATCTTCTCGAACGAGGCCACGAGACCGCCTTCCATCCAGCCGGCGGCGTGCATGACGAGGTTGGCGTGGCCCATCACGGCCGACCACACCGACATCTCGGATTCGTAGGCCGCCTGGGCGTCGACGATCGTGCAGGCATTGGCGTTGCTGGAGCGATAGGGAATGCCGTAGCGCCGCGCGAGCTGGCCGCCGGCCAGCGCCGCCCGCGCATATTCGGGCGTGCCGAAGGCCGGCGCGCCCGATTTCATGTCGACGTTCGACGTGAAGCCGCCATACATCACCGGCGTGCCGGGGCGCACGAGCTGGCACAGCGCGATTCCGGCCAGCGCCTCGGCATTCTGCTGCACCAGCGCGCCGGCCAGCGTAACGGGCGCCATCGCGCCGGACAGGGTGAAGGGCGTCACGCAGACGGCCTGGCCGTGCGCCGCCATCTCGAACAGCCCCTCGATCATCGGCGTATCGAGGCGCAGCGGCGAGTTGGTGTTGACGATCGTGACCAGGCCCGGCCGCTCGACCTGCGCCTGCTCGTCAATACCGCGTGCGAGGCGGTCCATCACCAGGGCGTCCACGATGCGCTGGCGCCCAAGCGAATAGGGGTGCCAGACCTTGTCGGTCAGCGTGATGTAGCCGTGGTAGCAGTCGAGATGGCGCGTCGGCGCCGGCAGGTCGGTCGGCTCGACCGGGTAGCCGGCGCAGAGATGCACGATGTTGAGGCTCTGCGCCAGGCGCAGCAGGTTCTTGTAGTCCTCGTGGTTGCCCGGCCGGCGGCCCTTGTCCATGTCCGAGCAGTTCGGTGCGCTGGCGACCGCCGAGAACACGGCCGCCGCGCCGCCGATCGCCAGGTCGTGGGCGGGGTTGCGGGCGTGCAGGGTGAAGCGCTTCGGCGCCTTGGCCACGTGCTCCATGATCATCGCGGGGTCGAAACGCACGCGTCGCGTGGCGCGGTCGACCGTGGCGCCCGCCTTCTGCAGCAGATCGAGCGCCTGATCGCCGAGGAACTCCATGCCCAGGTCGCGCAGCACCCGGAGCGAGGCATTGTGGATCGCCTCGACCTGGTCGTCGCTCAGGACCTCGATCGGCTTGTAGGGGTTCTCGATCGCCCGCCAGTCGAGCTGCTTCGGTCCGCGCGTTACAACGCGGCGCTCGCGACGGCGGACATTGTCTCGGGCCATTGGGCTACCTTTGCGCTCGGAAGAGGCGGACCGTACGAGCCGCGCCGGGCTTTGTAAATCGCGCCCCGACCGCCCTAGGCAAGATCGGGGTAGCCTGCCGCGGCGGCTTGGCGCTCGGCGTCGGTTATTGCCGAATAGGCGTCCTCGGGCAGCAGCGATGCGGCGCCGAGCAGCAGGTCCGCGCGCAGGTCGGCGAGCGCGGGATCGACCAGCGCGGCCTGCAGCCCGTCGCGCAGCCGGCGCAGGGTCGCGGCGTCGGTCGCTGCGGCCGTGATGTAGGGCAGGCCCGGCGCAGGACCGGTCTGGGCTAGCACGCGCGTCCCTTCCAGCCGGTGCGGCGCATGCCGCGCGTAGAGGGCGTGGGTCACGCAGTCGAGCGAGGCAATGTCAGCCTCGCCGCGCTGGACCATCGCGGCGCTGCGGATATGGCCGCCGCTCTGGACCACCTGCCCGAAGAACCGGCCATGGCGGGTATGGGGCGCCACCGTCGCGCGCAGGATGTTGTAGCCGGAATGCGAATCGCGGCTGTTGAAGCAGGCCGTGCGGCCGCGCAGGTCTTCGATCGAGCGCAACGGCGCGTCTTCGCGCACGATCAGGACGCTGCGGTAGTAGGGGCCGCCGCAGCCCGTCGCCCGGTAGCAGGGCGTGGCGACCACCTGCCAGCGACCGGCGAAGGCGTGGGTCAGCGGAAAGCCGCAACCCTGGCTGAACAGCAGCACGGACGATCCCCAATGCGCGTGCAAGTCGGCGGGGCGGGTTAGCGCGTCCGGCACGCCCTGGATGCCGGCGGCGCGGAAGTGCCGGGCCAGCGCCTGCCACCAGGCGTCGGTCGCCGCCCGCACCTCCGGCGGGTCGTACATCGGCAGGCTGGCGAGCGAAGCGCTGCCGCTCATCGCGTGGGGGACGCGTGGTCGGTTTGCTCGAGCAGCGCGCGAAGATGGGCGCCGACGGCATTCGGCTGCACCCGGGCGGCCCGGATCAGGTCGTCGAAGTGCCGGCTGAGGGCCCTGATCTGCTCGGTGGCGCTGAAGACCAGGTACATCTGCCCGACGAAGACGGCAGCGCGCCGGGGCCCGAAGATCGTCACCGGCGCCGAGTAACGTTCCAGCCCATCGAACAGGAACCAGCGGAAGCCGGGATAGAGCTCGTCGACCAGCGCGATCATCCGCCGGAGCTGGGCCTTGCGCGCGCCGACGGGCAGGCCGTGCCAGATGCCTTCGCCGCGCGCGAAACCCTCGACGCTCTGCAGGCTGGCGCAAACCTCCATGTCGGTGTCGGGCCGGCGCTGGTAGCTGAGATTGTCCTGGCTGATGCCGAGCTCGAGCGCCGATCGCCCGACGCCGAGCGCGCGGCACTCGAAGGCGATCACCTCGTCGGTCTTCAGCAGGTCGGGCAGGTTCGCCGGCACGTAGCGGATCTTGTAGCCGGCGGCCTCGGCGTGCCAGCGCGCCAGGCGCGTATCGAGCGGGGTGTTGTCGGTGGGCGCGATTTCCAGCGGCGCCGTCTCGACGATGTCGCCGCCCAGGTCCTGCCGCTGGCTCAGGCCCACCAGCCAGTCGATGCTGACGCCGCGCGCGGCGGCGATGGCCGCCAGCGTGTCCAGGCGGGGCAGGCGGTCGGTGTCGGGCGACAGGAGCTGCGACAGGGTCGAGCGCTCGATCCCCGTCGCGGCGGCAAACGACGCCCGGCCGAGCCCCGAACGCGCAATCACCTCACCCAGGCGCTGGCG
Source organism: Alphaproteobacteria bacterium (assembly GCA_020846275.1). Lineage (GTDB taxonomy): Bacteria > Pseudomonadota > Alphaproteobacteria > JAEULC01 > JAEULC01 > JAEULC01. Next base: position 26,378 of record JADLEG010000211.1, on the reverse strand, counting down.
AAAGCGGTCGACAAGACTGTTTCGCCCGGCCGGGAAATCGTCCGTGCCCTGGAGGCCCATCGTTTGCGCTCCCCGCGCATTCACAAAATACAACAGAATGTCACGATATACGCCAAAAATGAGACAATTTTCACATTCCATATCAAATGTCACGGAACGCCTCTTGAGAGTCAGTCGACGCCGCGCCTATTTATTAAACATGCCTGTGAATCAAACCATTATGTCGGATCATTGGAGTCGGTTCGAAGGCCCCACTTGGCTGCTGATTGCCGGCGTTTATGGCTCCTGGCTGGGCCTGACGTGGTTCTATCACGAATTGCCCTGGTGGCTGCTGTGGCCGGCCGGTGCCTATGTGGTAGCGCTGCATGGTTCCTTGCAACACGAGTTGCTGCACGGCCACCCCACGAGCTGGCGCTGGCTGAATGACCTGCTGGCGCGCCCGGGTCTGTGGCTCTGGCTCCCCTATGGCATCTATCGCGACAGCCATGTTGCCCATCACCGGACGGACCGGCTGACCTGCCCGGTCGCGGACCCGGAATCGAACTACATGATCCCGAGCCAGTGGCAGGCCATGGGCCCCCTGACGCGGGCGATCCACGGCGCGCGCAAGACGGTCGCCGGGCGGCTGGTCCTGGGGCCGCTCGTCGCGGTGACGCGACTTCTGCGCCACGAGCTGCCCATGCTCGCGCGCGGCGATCGGCGGGCTTGGCGCCAGTGGGCCGCGCATGCCGCCGCCACCTTGCCGGTGCTCTACTGGGTGATGGGCGTCTGCGGCATCCCGTTCTGGGGCTATGTGGCGTTCTTCGCCTATCCCGGGCTGGCGCTCGGGCTGCTGCGGTCCTTTGCCGAGCACCGGCCCGATCGCGACCAGGCCCGCGCGACGGCGATCGTCGAGGCGTCGTGGCCGATGGCGCTGCTCTACCTCAACAACAACCTGCACGCGGTGCATCACGAGCGGCCGGGGGTCGCCTGGTATGCGCTGCCGCGGCTGTACCGCGCGGAGCGCGAAGCGGTCCTGCGGCGCAATGGGAATTTCCTGTTCCACGGCTACGGCGAGATCCTGCGGCGCTACTTCCTGACGCCGCGCGACGGGGTCGAGCACCCGTTCTATCGCACGCCGGTCTAGCGCCGGCGCCAGGCCTGGGTGGTGCCTTCAAGCTTGCGCGTGATCAGCAGGTGCGCGACCTTGACCGCGGCCGAGGTGAACACGATCGTCATCGCCATCGCCGCGGCCGCCGCGGTGAAGCCCGATTCGTCCATGTTGACGATCGTGACCGAGGCGAGCTTGGTGTCGGTGGAATAGAGGAAGATCACCGCCGACACCGTCGTCATGGCGTTGACGAACAGGTAGATGCTGACGTCGAAGATCGCCGGCAGGCAGACCGGCACCGTGACCCGCGCCATGGTCCGCAGCAGCGACACCTTGAGCGAGGCCGAGACCGCCTCGAACTCGGGATCCATCTGCTTCAGCGCCGTCGTCGCGGTCAGGTGGCAGACCGTGTAGAAGTGCGTGATCGAGTTGAGCACCATGATCGCCAGCGTCGCGTAGAGGAACCCGAACGGGTTCCAGCGCGCGTTGAAGAAGAAGATGTAGGACAGGCCGAGCACCAGCCCGGGCACGGCCATCGGCAGCATGGCCATGAATTGCGCGATCGCGCGGCCGACCGGGAAGCCGCGCGACTTCTCCAGCAGGTACGCCCCGACGAAAATGACGACCGTGCCGACCCCCGCGGTCCAGGCCGAGAGCGTCAGCGAGTTCCAGTAGGTCTCCCAGCCGTTGGTGTCGAAATTGCCGAAGGCGTAGTTGTTGAGCGTCAGCGAGAGATTGTAGGGCCAGCGCGTGATCAGCGAGGCCCAGAACGACATGGCGAGCACGCCGAAGATCAGCCCGCCGACGACGCCGCAGAACGCGAACATTCCCCAGTCCCGCGGCGGCGCGGGCTTGGGATCGAGCGGTACGGCTCGCGCGGACAAGAGCGCCGTCTGGCGGCGCTGGATGATCCGGTCGGCCGCGAAGGCGACGATCGCCGGCACCAGCAGCACCATGCCCACCACGGCGCCCATCTCGAAGTTCTGCTGGCCGATGACCTGCTTGTAGATGTCGGTCGCCAGCACGTTGAAGCGCCCGCCGATCACCTTGGCGATGCCGAAGTCGGTGATGACCAGCGTGAAGATGACGAAGCCGGCGCTGATCACGCCGTACTTGGCGCCAGGCAGGGTGACCGTGAAGAACACGCGCAGGCGCGAGGCGCCCAGCACCTCGGCCGCCTCGTAGAGCCGCGCGTCGGCCATGCTGAGGGCGGCGACCAGGATCATCAGCGCGTGCGGGAAGCAATAGAACACCTGGGCCAGCACGATCCCGCCTTCGCCATAGATGGAGCCGCCGAGCAGCAGCTCCTTCAGGATGCCCTGGTTGCCGAACAAATAGATCAGGGAGATCGCCGGCAAGAGCGACGGGGCGAGGATGGGGATCAGCGCCAGGGCCTGGAACAGGCCTTTCCAGCGCATGCAGGTCCGCGTCAGCGCGTAGGCATAGGCGAAGGCAAGCGGCAGGACGATCGCGGTCGACAGGACCGCAACCTCCAGGCTGTTGAACACCGAGGCGAACAGCGCGGGCGTGGAGAAATACTCGATGTAGTTGGCCAGCCCGACGAAGGCTCCGTCCCGGTCCTGGAAGCTCTTGGACAGCAGCGACCAAAGCGGCAGCGCCAGGGTGAAGGCGAGCCAGGCGATCAGGAGCGCGATCCCCAGGCGCATCAACACGTCGTCGCGGTCGAGGCGGCGGCGGATGACGGGCGCGGCGGCGGCGATCCCGGGCGCGGCCCCTGGGGCGGGCGTGACCGTGGCGGTCACGGTGCCTGCGGGGGCCGCACGAACACCCGCAGCCGGTCCGGCGGCAGGGCCACCGGCATCACCTTGCCTTCGGTGATCGACAGGTCGCGCACGGCATTGATCGAGAAGTCGGCGAGCAGCGCCGGATCGCCGCCGTTGATGGCCAAGCCCACGCGGCAGAACGAGCCCAGGAACTCGATCTCGGCGACGCGCGCCTCGAAGGTATTGGGCGTGGTCGGGCTGATGTTGCGCACCACGACATCCTCTGGCCGGATCGCCAGGGTCACGTCCTGGCCGGGGCCGATATTGACGCTGAGCTCGCAGGCCAGGTTGATCTCGCCCAGGCGGACATGGTCGGGGCCGGCCACGACGGCGGGCAAGAAATTCGTCGTGCCGACGAAGTCGGCGACGAAGGCGCTGGCCGGCTTGCGATACACCTCGGTCGGTGAGCCCATCTGCTCGATCACGCCGTGATTCATCACCACGATGCGGTCGGCCATGGTTAGCGCCTCTTCCTGGTCGTGCGTGACCATGATGGTGGTGACGCCGAGGCGCTGGTGCAGGCGGCGAAGCTCGACCCGCAGATGGGCGCGCACGCGGGCGTCGAGCGCGCTCAGCGGCTCGTCCAGCAGCAGGAGCCCGGGCGATAGCGCCAGCGCGCGCGCCACGGCGATGCGCTGCTGCTGGCCGCCGGAGAGCTGGGCCGGGTATTTCGGGCCGGAATCCGGCAATCCCACCAGGCGCAGCAGGTCATTGACCCGCGTCTCGATCTCCACGCGCGGCAGGCCGCGGCTCACCAGCCCGTAGCCAACATTCGCGGCGACGGTGAGGTTGGGGAACAGCGCGTAGGACTGGAACACGATGCCGAAGTCGCGCTGCGAGGAGGGCAGGGCCGAGATGTCGCGGCCGCCCTGGAAGATGCGGCCCGACGTCTGGATGTCCAGCCCGGCGATGGCGCGCAGCAGCGTGGTCTTGCCGCAGCCGGAGGGGCCGAGAAAGCAGATGAACTCGCCCGGAAATATCTCGAGCGAGATGTCCTTGAGCGCGGTGAAGGTGCCGAACTGCTTGGTCAGCCGCTCGATGCGCAGATACGGCGTGCTCTTATCTTGCGTCATGCCAATGGACTCAAACCCCTGCCCGGCGCGGATAGCGCGGGGCAGGGGTCAAACCGAGCCTCAGGAGCGGCCGCTTACTTCGCGGCCGACTTGATGTCGTAGCGCTTGGTCCATTCCTTCAGGACGCGGTCGCGGTCCTGGCCCATCTTGGCGACGTCGATCTTGATCATCGCCGCGTCGGCGCTGGGCGGATAGTTCGGCGGCGCCGGGTTCATGCCGGGCAGGCCGACGATCGCATAGAACTTGCCGTAGAGCTCGTAGGCCTGCTTCGTGATCGCCCAATCCGCGAGCTTCTTGGCGGCTTCCATGTTCTTCGTGCCCTTGACGATCGCGGTGGCTTCCATGTCCCAGCCCGCGCCTTCCTTGGGCAGGATCACGTCGAGCGGCGCGCCCTGGGTCTTCTCGCGCGCGCCGCGCATGTCGAAGCCGATGCCGATCACGCGCTCGCCCTTGCCGGCCTGCACGCAGGGCGCCGAGCCGGAATGGGTGTAGACCGCGACGTTGTCGTGCACCTTGTCCATGTAGTTCCAGGCCGGGCCTTCGCCCATCATCTGGATCCAGGCATAGACCTGCTGGTAGCCCGTGCCCGAGGAGGCCGGGTTCGGCATTACGATCTCGTTCTTGTAGACCGACTTGGTGAGGTCGGCCCAGGTGGCCGGCGCGGGGATGTTCTTCTTCTTGCCCTCGACCGTGTTGTAGCAGATGACCGCGAGCCAGGCGTCCATCCCGGTCCAGGCCATCGGCGCCGTCGGGCTCTTGAAGGCGGCCTTCAACGTGTCGGTGCCCTTGGGCGTGTACGGCTCGAGCAGCTTCATCGAGTCGAACAGCGCGACGCTGGACGCGCCCAGGCCCCAGATGATGTCGGCGCGCGGATTGTCCTTCTCGGCCAGGAAGCGGGCGGTGATGACGCCGGTGGAATCGCGCACCCAGGCGATCTCAACGTCCTTCACGTCGTTTTCGAAGGCCTGCTTGTAGGGACCGAGCTGGTCATTCTCCAGCGCGGTGTAGACCGTGATCTTGGTACGCTGCGCCAGCGCCGGATCGGCGACAAGCGCCGTCGCGGCAATGGCGGCGGCGCCCGCCAGCAGGCGGCCGAACGAAGGATGCGACATGGATTTCATGCTCCCAGGCAGTGTGACGGCGGAACGAGCCTTAGGGCCCTTCCGGACAGCCGGAACGGACGCAGTCGGTCAGATCAATTCGGCTTGACCCCCACCGGCGCTCCGTGCGGACACCCGGTTCTTGCTCCCCGCGGACATTCCACCCCAATCCCTGCTTCCAGTAAAGGGGTTTGATGACGCATTTATTACGATTGAGACAGGGGAATGTGACGACATGGTCAAAAGCCGTTCCCAAAACCATGCATCGCACGTTTCAGCCAAGCTGGCAGTTCCGATGCGTGGCTGACGACTTGGCCTCGCTGAAGGCTCATCAAGTGAATCCCTGGAGGGGCCACCCCTGAATTGTCGTAGAGGGTTGCAAACTCCGCAAGGCGGCAGAAATGCGGCAGATTTGCCATGGAGCGTTGATATCGTCGACGAATGTCGTTCACCGGCACGTCATGGCCACCCAATTTCACACGGCTTCGCACGCGCTGAATTGCGAGCTCCGGGTCCGATAGGCCGACGTAAAGTAGGATGATCTGCCAGCCATGCTCCTTGGCTTTGGCTGCAAGTTGGTAGTAGCCATTTCCAGATAGCGTCGTCTCGACCGCGAAGCTCGTTCGCGCCCGAAGGGCACGGTCTATGCGCTTAAGCGTCTCTCGACCGGCTGCGACGGGACCGAGGTCCGGATTGGTTGCTGACAGTTCGACCGCGATTTCATCGGGGTTCAGGCGATTGCGCGCCAACTCGGCCAGAAGCGTTGGAGCCAGAGACGTCTTACCGGCGCCGTTTGGGCCGGCAAGGAGAATGAAGGTCGGCCCTGGCATCAAGGCTGCACGGGTAGTTCGTCCGTTTCCTCTTCGAGGTCGTCCGCGTTGAGCCGAACTACGACCAAGCGCCCGCTCGGATACTCTTTGATGAGTTGTCCGGCCCGATTCCGGAAGTAGATCGGAGCACCACTTGTTCTGTGCAGTTGAATTGCCTCAGCGATCGCTTGCTCGGCCAACGCAGTTATGGTCGCCGTCGTTTCACTCGCCGTACTCGGGTTCGCGAAGTCAAGAGACAGCCAACGAAATGACGCACGGTTCATCATTTCTTCCACTTCATTGATACGCTTGTCGCTCTCACTGCGGCCGATATTGCGGCACGACGTAGGGGCCTTCGGGGATCACGGCGACATGGCGGTCGCCCGAGCGCGCGACGCTGGCGGCGATGGCGGCGCGGACGTCATCGATCATCGTGACGCCGGTCAGCCCGCGCTGATCGCCCTTCAGCCCCTCGGCGTAGAGATGGATGGCGCCGACCCGCGCGGCTTTCAACTGCATCTCGGTCTGCCATTCGTCGATCTCGGCGCGGGTCTTGGCCTTGATGCCGTCGAGGAAGCCGGCATTGCCCTGGGCCAGCAGGCGGCGCTGCGCCTCGACGTATTCGTGGCTGCCCATCCCCTCGGAGCAGGCCGAGGCGACGATCAGGTCGCCGCCCGGCGCCAGGATGTCCACGGGCGCCACCATGCCCTTGACCGTCTGGTAGTAGGTCTTGTCGAGCGGGTATCCGGCGGCGCTGGTCACCACGGTCGCGAAGCGTCGGCGGACCGGCACCTCGGCGTAGCGCCGGACATAGGCGACGGCGTCGGCGTGGCTGGCGACGATCTCGCCGAAATTGACGTGGGACATGCGGCGGTGGTCGTCGATCACCGTGTTGACGGCGAAGGCGCCGCCCAGCATGCCCATTACCTCGATCTGCTCCTCGTGCAGCGGATTGCCTTCCAGCACGCAGTTGGCCGCGTTCGGGTGCTCCATGAAGGCGGCGCTGTGCAGGCGGGTGATGGTCTCGGCATGGGCCACGCCCGGCACGATCACCTTGCGGCCGCCGGACCAGCCGGCCATGAAATGCGGCTCGACCAGGCCGGTCGCGATGCGCAGGTCGGCTTCGACCAGCCGGCGGTCGAGCTTAACGCGCGTGCCGCGCTTCGTCGTGCCCAGGTCGACATGGTCGGCGTCGTTGCGCGCGAAATGGTTCTCGACTCGCACGGTCTTGAGCACCCAGGGATCGCCCACAAGCTCGGCCAGTTCGGCGCCCTCGTTCGGGCGATGCAGCCCGGTCGCCACGACCACGACGATGTCCGCCGGCTTCATGCCGGCATCCAGCAATTCGCGGATCAGCACGGGCAGGATCGTGCCGTTCGGCACCGGGCGGGTGATGTCGCAGATCAGGATGCAGCAGTTCTCGCGCCCCCGCGCCAGTTCGCGCAGCGGCGAGGCGCCGATCGGCTTGGCGAGCGCCGCGGCCGTCGCCGCCTTGGGATCGGGCAGCACGGGCATGGCGGGCTTGCGGATCACCTGCACGTCCAGCCCGTCCGGCAGCTCGACCGGCAGCATCCCCCTGCCGTAGTTCAGTTCGACGCGCATGCGACGCTCTCCGGGGCGATGGCGATGGCGAACTCTAGCACAAGCCTACCAGCGGGTCAGGGAGCGCGCGATGTAGGCAAGCGCGGCCGTTGCAGCTACGGCGCCAATCCATAAGGCGGCGAACCACGCAAGCCGGCGCCAGCGGTCCGGTACCCTTGCGGTCATGAATGGTAGCCGGCGCCCGTCACCTTGCCGCGGAAGACCCAGTAGGCGTAGCCGGTGTAGCCCAGGATCACCGGGATCAGCACCAGGACGCCGACGATCAGGAAGCGCTGGGCCTCGGGCGAGGATGCGGCCTGCCAGATCGTGACCGAGGGCGGGATCGCGTGCGGCCACAGGCTGATGCCCAGGCCGAGATAGGACAGGACGAACAGGCAAAGGGTCAGCACGAACGGCAGGGCCTGGCGCCGCCGGCGCAGCGCGCGCCACAGCGCCAGCGCGACGATCGCCACCAGCAGCGGCACCGGCGACAGGTAGGCGAGGTTCGGCCAGGAGAACCAGCGATCCGCGATGGCGGGCGACAGGAACGGCGTCCACAGGCTGACCGCGGCGACGAAGCCGAGCACGACCAGGCCGAGCGGCGCCATCAGCGCGAAGCAACGCTGCTGCAACGGCCCCTCGGTCTTCATGATCAGCCAGCCGCATCCCAGCATGGCGTAACCCGCCGCCAGCCCGACCCCGGTCATCAGGCTGAACGGCGTCAGCCAGTCGAACGGGCCGCCGGCGAAGGCGCGGTCGGCCACCTTGATGCCCTGGATGAAGGCGCCGAGCGCAACGCCCTGGGTCAGGGCGGCGACGGTCGACCCGCCGGCGAAGGCGGCATCCCACAGCCACCGGCGGTGGCGCGACTTGAAGCGGAACTCGAACGCCACGCCGCGGAAGACCAGCGCGATCAGCATCAGGACCAGCGGCAGGTAGAGCGCGGGCAGGATCACCGCATAGGCGAGTGGGAAGGCGGCGAACAGCCCCACGCCGCCCAGCACCAGCCAGGTCTCGTTGCCGTCCCACACCGGGGCGACGGAGTTCATCATCGCGTCGCGGTCGCCACGTTCCTTGAACAGCGGAAACAGCATGCCGACGCCCAGGTCGAAGCCGTCCAATACCACGTACATCAGCACGCCGAAGGCGATGATGACGGCCCAGACGGCGACCAGGTCGAAGGGCGCGGCGCTCATGGCGCGGGCTCCGCGGGCGCGGCGGCCAGCGGACGCATGCCGGCGGCCTCGCCCCGCGGCGATGCCGGGGGCGCTACGTGATCCGGCCCGGCCGCCATCAGCCGCAGCAGGTAGAAGACGCCCGCCCCGAACACCGCGGCGTAGACCGCGATGAACAGCGCCAGCGACAGAGCGACATTGCCGGGCAGCACCGGCGACAGGCCGTCGAGCGTGCGCATCCGCCCGTAGACCAGCCAGGGCTGGCGTCCCATCTCGGTCGTGACCCAACCGGCGATCAGCGCCGCGAAGCCCGCCGGCCCCATCGCCACGCAGCCGCGCAGGAACCAGCGCGCGTGGTAGAGCTCGCGGCGGCTTCGCAGCCATAGCGAAACGAGACCGGTCAGGATCATCAGCATCCCCAGCCCGACCATCGCCCGGAACGACCAGAACAGCGTGGTCGAATGCGGGCGCTGGTCGGGCGGCCAGTCCTTCAAACCCTTCACTTCGCCGTTCCAGTCATGGGTGAGGATCAGCGCGCCGGCATGCGGGATGGCGAGCGCCCAGCGCGTCTCCTCGCGCGCCATGTCGGGCCAGCCGAACAGGTAGAACGGCATGCCCCGTTCGGTAGTCCAATGCCCTTCCATCGCCGCGATCTTGGCCGGCTGATGCTCCAGCGTGTTCAGCCCGTGCAGGTCGCCGGCGACCAGCTGGATCGGCGCCACCAGCGCCGCCATCCACATCGCCATCGAGAACATCACCCGCGCCGGCTGGTTGTAGGAATCGCGCAGCAGATGCCAGGCGCCGACCGCGCCCACCACGAAAGCCGTCGTCAGATAGGCCGCCAGCACCATGTGCGCGAGGCGGTAGGGGAAGGACGGGTTGAAGATGACGGCAAACCAGTCCGCCGGCACGAAGCGCCCGTCGCGCATCGCGTAGCCCGCCGGCGTGTGCATCCAGCTATTGGCGGCGAGGATCCAGAAGCTCGATATCAGCGTGCCCACGGCCACCATGCAGGTGGCGAAGAAATGCAGGCCCCGGCCGACGCGGTCCCAGCCGAACAGCATGACGCCCAGGAACCCGGCCTCGAGGAAGAAGGCGGTCAGCACCTCGTAGCCGAGCAGCGGGCCCAGGATATCGCCGGTCGCATCGGCGAAGCGGCTCCAGTTGGTGCCGAACTGGTAGCTCATCACCACGCCCGACACGACGCCCATGCCGAAGGTCACGGCGAAGATCGTGACCCAGAAGCGGAACAGGCGACGGAATTCCGCGCGCCCGGTCCACAAATAGAGGCCCTCGAGCACGGCAAGGCAGCTCGCCAGCCCGATCGTGAAGGCCGGGAACAGGATGTGAAACGAGACCGTGAAGGCGAACTGGATGCGCGCGAGGTCAGCCGCTTCGAAGCCGTTCATGCGCCGCTCCGGTCAGGGGCCTGAGTCTGGCGGACGGATCATACACGCAGAGCGTGCCGGCTACGACCCCTCGTGCCGCTTGCCCATTGCGCCGCGATCTGCGACGCCGCATGCGCTACAAGGAACCTGGCGATTGCCTAACCCCTGTTACCTCCGCGATCTCCCCCCAATCCAGAATCGACAATTCCCCGCTTGGCACGAAATCGCCATGCGGCATGTCGCCGGACTTGAGCCGGCAGATATAGACTGCGAGCGGCCATTCGCTGACTGGAAACATTGAGGCGCCCTGATGGCGCGTGGCAAGTACAAGCTGCGAGATTTCATCCTCGCTACCGTATACTTCGCGCGGCAGCGGCGGGATGACATCGACCAGCGCCAGATCATCGCGAATCTCCGACCGCAGCCTTGCAACGAGTCGGCAAAGCCGTGGTTCGTACGGCGTGCGCAGTTCGGTGCTGGCGAGCAAGAATTCCATTGGAGCTAGTACTCCGGGTTCACGCCCGATACGCGACCGAGCGCAATCTTGCTTTCTGGGTCCTTGATGACCAACTCCGGCAACCCACCCTGCTGCTCCAGCTTAATTCGCAGAGCGCCTCTTCGAGATACGCCATTGGTCGATGCCAGTGTACCTTCGCTGGCAAATCGTCCTGCGTTGACGTCTGGCAAACCAGCAGCACTCCTAAAATCAGGAATCGTCCTTGGATCGACAGTAGTCCATGACTCTCCCCACGGGCCAGATCGGCCGCCCCATACGCGATAGACCGGACTACCTCTCAGTGCGGCTTCGATTTCATCTGGAGTTGCATTCCGCCCCAGCCTATTGCGCACGGACTGGACCGTTGTATTGACGAGATCGACGAGTTCCTGTGCGAGTTCGAACCGCTCCGGCGCGCGGCGCGCCCGCCCATCTGGGTCATACCTTCGGATGCCGGAGATTGCTGGTTGAGTGGACCGACGAATACCTCAGTTGGGCTTTAATGAGCGCCTTCTCGCGCGCCGGGCTCCTGATACGACCTTGGTTGTGGCGCGATCAGTGCCAGACTTGGTCTGCCCATGACGCGGCCCTTTGCGTGATTTCAGCGATGCGGTGACCTTCCGCTTGAGTCGTGACGGTGTCAGTTGTGGATGGCGCACGAGAATAGGGTTCATTACCTCGGTCCACATTGCTCCCATGACTTGCCCGATGGCGGTTCGATAGGCTTCAAACTCGGGCGCGTCACACGCTCCTTGAGCCAAGCGAGTCGATCGGTCCAGCCGATCGCCCATCTCGAGCATAAGAGCTAGGATTGTTGCGGAGAGTTTCCTGCGCGCGGGCCTGCGGGTGCGGTTGCGATAGGCCGTGGGCCGGTCGAGGACGAAGGCGAGGCAGTCGCCGGCGGCCAGCGCATATTTTTCGGCGCCCAGCGTCACCTCGATCGCCCCGTCCAGCACCCAGACCTGATGATGCACCGGGGGTTGGCGGCCGGTGCTCTCGTAGGCGACGCGCGCGCCGGCGGGAAACTCGACCTCGACGATCTGGATCGGCGTGACCCGCCCGCTGGGCGACACGTTGCGGCGGACGTAGCCGGAATCGGGATCGCGCCAGACGCTCTGCCGCGCCCGGCGCGTCACCGGTTCGGGCGTCTCGGCGGGCGGCTCGAACAACGCGGCCAGCGCGATGTTGAGACCGGCCGCCAGCTTCTCGAGCACGATGGCAGTCGGGCTCGCCTCGCCGCGCTCGATCAGCGAGATCGCCGAGCGGCTGACGCCGCTGCGCTCGGAAAGCGTCTCGAGCGCGAAGCCGCGCTCGGTTCGCAGCGCCCGCAGCCGTGCGGCGATGCGGTGGTTGACGTCCGGATCGGCCAAAAGCGCCTCCTCCAGAATACTGGACGAAATGTCCAGTAAACGGGACGCCCTGTCAACGCCGTGGGTTCAATCGCCGCGCGCGGCCAGCGCGGCGCGCAGGCTGCCTTCCTGCAGGTATCGGATGCCAAGCCAGCCGCCGGCCATGATCGACAGCCACGCGATGACCGACCCCAGCGCCAGGGTCGACAGGCCGGTGATGCCCTGGCCGATGGTGCAGCCCAGGGCCAGCACGCCGCCGACCCCCATCATCGCGCCGCCGGCCATGTGGCGCAGCGTATCTTGCGTGTCGACGAAGCCTTCGAGGCGGAACTGTCCCGCCGCGCTGGCGGACGCGAAGGCGCCGGCGATCACGCCCAGCACGGCGGCGACGCCGAAGCCGATCTTCGCGCCGGTGAAGGTCATCGCGTATTGCAGCGTGTCGCCGATCGGGGCCACGAAGGTGAACGAGGCAAGCTGGGTCGGCTCGAAATCGTCGAATCCCAGCACGCCGGTGATCAGCCAGCCGATTGGGACCAGGCTGCCAATGATCAGCCCGGCGGCGATATCGCGCCCCGACGCGCGGAAGGCGGCGTCGCGGAAGCAGGCGTAGAGGAGACCGCCCGCGATGGCCAGGGTGGCGGCGAGGCGGATGCCGCTCGCGGCGATGCCGCGCGCACCAGCGCCGGTGAAGCGGGCCAGCAGGTCCACGATGCCCTGGCGCGCCATTCCCAACTTCGACAGGTCGAGGTTCATCGCGGACTCGATCGCCTGGCGTGGCATTGCGAGCAGGCCCCGAAGCGTGGCGTAGGAAGCGAAACCAAGGCAGAGGAACACGACCAGGGACTTCAGGCTGCCGCCGCCGATCCTGACCAACGTCTTGTTGCCGCAGCCGCCGGCCATCGTCATGCCGAAGCCGAACAGCAACCCGCCCAGGACGGCGCCCGTCCAGCCCAGGCTTGGCGTCAGGTAGATCGACTTGCCGAGATCGACGATGCCCGCGAGGTGCAGCGCCTGGCTGCCGAGCATGGCGACGGCGATTGCCAGCAGCCAGGCGCGGAAGCGATTCGCCTGGCCCAGCAGGACAAGGTCGGCGATCGCGCCCATCGTGCAGAAATTCGTCCGCTGCGCGGCCGCGCCGAAGACAATCCCCGCCGCGAATCCCGCGGTGGCTACGACGATATGGACGGGCAGGTCCGCCATCGCGGGATTCTCCCTGGTCCGGCGAATTGCCGGCATGCCGACGCATTGCTATATGACCCTTGCCCGATGTTGCCAATTCGCACGGAGCGAGGTGCATGGAAGCGACCGCGCAGGCGGTGCTCGACGCCAAGGGGCTGAATTGCCCCCTGCCGGTGCTGCGCGCCAAGAAGGCGATCAAGACCCTGGCCGTCGGCGGCACGCTGACGGTCTATGCGACGGATCCCGGCGCGCAGAAGGATTTCGTCGCGTTCTGCCAGGCCACGGGCAACGAGCTGCAATCCGCCACGGCCGACAACGGCGTATTCACATTCGTGATCAGGAGGATCAAGTAAACGATTGAAAGTCGACCGATCGATCCGTTTTCTTGATCCAGTTTCTGAACACTCTCCCTGGCTTCGCAGACCGCCCCACCGGAAGGCATCACCCGCGAATCGGCAACTTGTCATCCAAAGGCCACGCGGTCTCCCTCTGCCTGCCTTGATCGCGTGCTGTGATTCGCATCGGCGGCGGGCGCGCCGGGACGGGAACCCTCTCCGGGTGGCCCTCCCGGCCCGGCGAGGCCCGCGCCACCGGACGCTCCGCGCGTTGTGATGGGTCGGGCGCGGCGGTTCGGTTGACCCTGCCGGAACCCCTTGCCACATTCGCCGGGGCGAGTTCGAGCGGGGCAGGGGAATGAACAAGTCATCGAGCGGCGTTGCGGTGCGGGTCTGGGACCTGCCGACGCGGCTGTTCCATTGGGGGCTGGTGGTGCTGATCGTCTTCTCGTTCGTCACCGGGAAGATGGGGCGCATCGAATGGCACATGTACTCGGGCAAGGTCATCCTGGCGCTGGTGCTGTTCCGCGTGCTGTGGGGCTTCGCCGGCAACGAGCACGCGCGCTTCGCGGGATTTCTCCGGGGCCCGGGCGAAACGATCGGCTATGCACTGGCGACGGTTCGCGGCACCGCGCAACGCTATCTCGGCCACAATCCGATGGGCGGATGGTCGGCGCTGGCGATGGTCCTGTTGATCGGCTTCCAGGCGATCAGCGGGATGTTCGCCACCGACGACATCTATACCGACGGGCCGCTCAAGTACCTGGTCTCCGACGACACCAGCAAGCGGCTGACGACGCTGCACCGCTATGGCGTCAACGTGCTGCTGGTGCTGGTCGGGCTGCATGTCGCGGCCGTCCTGTTCTACCTGCTGGTCAAGAAGGACAACCTTGTCGGCGCCATGGTCACGGGGCGGAAGCGGGCGACGGCGGCGACCGCCGCGGCGGCGGGGGGCTCGGCGGTGACGGCGGTGCTGCTGCTGGCCGTGTCGCTGGCGATCGTGCTGGGCGGGCTCGCGATCTACGGCAAGTAGCCTGGCCGCAAAAACATCGGGGGGCCCTCAAGGCCCCCCGTGCTTCGACTGGAATTCGACCGGCGGGTTACTTCAGCCGGTACTTGTTGTGGCAGGCGCCACAGCTCTTGCCGAGATCGCCGAAATCGGCAGCCACCACCTTCATGTCGCCGCCCTTGGCCGAGGCTTCGAGTTTCGCCGCCGCCGCCGCCGAATCATTGTCGAGCTTCTGGAAATCGCCGAGGTTCGCCCAGATGTCCGGCGAGGCCTTGGTGTCGCCCTTGTCCGAGCCGGGGACGAAGTGCACGGCCGCCGCCTTCAGATTGGATGCGACCTTGGCGGCTTCGGGCGCCACGGCCGTGGCGGGCCCGTTGGCATCGACGGCCGCCTTGATCGCCTTCATTGCATCGCCATTCGATTTCATCAGCGCCTTGCGCTGCGAGATCGGATCGTTTTGGGCCTGAGACAGGCCCATGCCCAGACCGCCGACCACGGTGATCGCCGCCACGGCCAGGACGGCCCGCTTCAACCAGATACGCATAGTTTTCCCTCTCACCCTTGGTTTCTTGACTTGATCCACCGGACCTTGCCTTGGCTGCGCGACGGGGAACAAGTCAATCCAGCGTGATAGACGGCACGGGCGGCGGAATTATTCCTGTTGGCTCGACACGAATTCCACGAGACGAGGTCGCCGCGGCAACCGCCGCGCCGCGCGACCGCGTGTTTGCTGCGGCGCACACGCCGGCTCGTTCGGCGGCGCGACCCGGCCCCTGTTTTTCGCCGCTGCCGTTCCGCTACAATTACCGGCGGAGGGAAAACACATCGCGAGGTATTCCCGGCATGAGCGCGAAATTCGCTTCGACCGGCGACCTGGCCGAGAAGAGACAGACCTTTGCCAGGCTGGGCGACGGCGTCTACTGCCTGACCGCGGAGGGCGATCCGAATTCCGGCGTCATCATCGGCGACGATGGCGTGATGGTGATCGATGCGCGCGCGACGCCCGTGATGGCGCGCCAGCTCGTCGAGCTGATCCGCGGGGTGACCGACAAGCCGATCAAGTATGTCGTGCTGACGCACTACCATGCCGTGCGCGTGCTGGGTGCCTCGGCCTACGGGGCGGAGCAGATCATCGCCAGCGAGTCCACGCGGGCGCTGATCGTTGAGCGCGGACGGCACGACATGAAGTCCGAGATCGGCCGGTTCCCGCGCCTGTTCGACGCGGTGGAGACGATCCCCGGGCTGACCTGGCCCACCATGACGTTCAAGGACTCCCTGACGATTTGGATGGGCAAGCGCGAGGTCAGGCTGATGCATCTGGGGCCGGGCCACACCAAGGGCGACACGGTCGTGTGGCTGCCGAAGGAGAAGATCCTGTTCTCCGGCGACCTGGTGGAGGAGGGGGCCACGCCCTATTGCGGCGACGCCTACCTGGCCGAATGGCCGGACACGCTGGAGCGCGTGAAGAAGCTGGGCGCCCGCAAGCTGGTGCCGGGCCGCGGCGAGGCGATGATGACGCCGCGCGCCGCGCTGCGCGCGATCGAGGCGACGCAGGCTTTCCTGCGCGCGATGACGGGCGCCATCCGGTCGGGCGTCCGGCGGCGGCAGACGCTGAAGCAGGTTTTCGATGCCACGACCGCGGCGCTGAAACCGCTCTATGGCCGGTGGGTGATCTTCGAGCACTGCATGCCGTTCAACGTGACGCGCGGCTACGACGAGGCCAAGGGCATCAAGGATCCGCGCATCTGGACAGCGCAGCGCGACCGCGAGATGTGGCGCATGCTGCAGCGATGACGACAATCCCGCGCTCGGCGAACCGCGGCGTGGCATCGCGCCGGGCAACGCGTTTGCCGAGTTGCCCGATGCTTTCGTTGCCCGATCTGCGGGAACGGCCACAAGGACGACTTCGCCGCCTATGACGATCGAAGCGCGCGCCCCTTAGCTGGAGCGGTCGGCCAGCGCGCGCACGAGCTGGTTCAGCGCTTCCTGATGGCGCTCGTTCTTGATCATGCCGAAGCTGCGCATGACCTCCAGGCAGATGCGGTCACGCGACGGCCCTGTGCCTGGTGCTGACCCCGGCACGTCGCGCAAGTCGCTCAGTCCCTGGTAGAAGAAATCGACCGGAACGCCCAGCGCCTCGCTCATCTGGAACAGACGTCCGGAGGAAATGCGGCTGTGGCCGCGTTCGTATTTGTTCACCTGCTGCAGCGTGACGCCGAGAAGCTGGGCGAGCTGGCTCTGGGACAGGCCCAGCATGATGCGCCGCATCCGCACCAGGGAACCCACATGTCGCTCGATCTGGATGATCCGCGCGGCGCGCTGGTATCGTCGGCCGGATCCGGCCGCTTCCTGCGGCGGCGTCTTGGGCACCGGTTCGCCGGGCGCGGTGGGGGCCGCTCGCGGGTCGGTCGGTTTGGCCGTCATCGCCAGTCAAACGCCTCCTGCAACATTGAGCGGGCCCGTCTCAAACCGTTCGGGCCTCGCAGAGTTGCAGGCGAGTTATGCACTGGGCATGCCAGCGGACTATAGGTTGAAAGCCGCGCAAACCCCGCTGAAGAAATGGCCGGGCTTCCGCGAGCAGGCATGACGAGGCCTTGGCAGAATGCAAATAAGCACGCAGTCAATTAAATGCTTATCTGCAGTTTCTCGCAGATTGGAGGATACGCGATTATTTGAATGCTTGCGACTGGACGGGCATATTTTAAGAAATGCGAGGGAATCGCTTTCGTATCATTTAATTCCAATCCACAGACGGCGCGAGTCTGACTTCGCGGATGCGGGGAAAACAGGTGGGCAGGGGGCGACGCGGGGGCCTCGGACCACGGCTATGAGTGTAAGCCAAGCTTTACGCTTGGGTGGCTGGGTTTAACAGGCCGGCTTTAACAAACCTGTCCGTTGATGTCGTGTTCGGTTGTCGGTTAGGTTGGTAAATGAGGGTATGGCGGCGGGCAGCGCTGAAATCCCAATTCCATCGTCCTTTCGGTCGTTTAAAACGGGAATGGGAGCGGATTAATAAACGTTACCGTCGGGAAAGCTCTGACCAATTCAGCAAGTATGTGATTTTATTGTGATAATTTTTCAGTTGATCGTTTTGTTCACTTAACGTATGAGTTGATTTGTTCGCATGTAGTGGACATCGCACCTAGGGGGCCGGCTTATAGGTGCGTTTATGGGCCGCCCAGTCGCCGGCGTTAGGGCACGCCCCGCAGTGATAGGAGATCACGCGCAATGTTTCTCGCTGGCAATTTCCAGAATTGCACCTGCTTTGCTGCGTCGCGTGGCACGCTCGTTCTGCGTGCGCGTGGCGGGCTGAGCCTGTCTTCGCTGCGTCGGACCGCATTCGGCGCCCGGCGGGAACCTGCGTCTCGCGCGGCCGCTTGAGCGGGGCCGCCCGGCGATGACGAGCGAAGTTTACCGCGCATAAACAATTTAGTGGGCTTCTAGGGCCGTCGGCCGAAGCCGACGCGGCCCCCCGAGAGGAAAATCCCGATGGGCGATTGGAAAGAAATTCTCAGGACGTCCCTCTATCAGACATGGCGCCGTCGCTGGTATGCCGTCGGGGTCGCCTGGGCGGTCTGCGTCGCCGGCTGGATCGCCGTCGCCGCGATTCCGAATTCCTACCAGTCGCGCACCCGCGTCTATGTCGACACCGAAACGATGCTGTCGCCGCTGCTGCGCGGCATGGCGGTCGAAACCAACATCACCAAGCAGGTCGAAGTCGTGCAGCGCACCCTGCTCGCGCGCCCGAACATCGAGAAGGTGCTGCGCTCGACCGACATGGACGTGAAGGCGCCGACGCCGACCGCGCGCGAATCGATGATCGAGATGATCGAGGCCAAGGTGAAGATCCGGCCCGAAGCCGCGCGCAATCTCTTCACGATCGAATATGCCGACCGCAATCCGGAACTGGCCCGCAACGTGCTGCAGGCCTTTCTGACGATCTTCATCGAAAGCAATGTCGGCTCGCAGCGCAAGGACATGGAGAAGGCGCAAGCCTTCATCACCGGCCAGGTCGCGATCTACGAGCGCCAGCTGCGCGAGTCAGAGGCGCGCGTGGCGCAGTTCCGCGAACAGCATCGCGACATGCTGCCGGCGGCGCTGGGGGGCGAGGGGAGCTTCATCGCGAACCTGTCGCGCGCACGCGAGGTGCTGGCATCGAGCAAGCGCGAGCTGGACGACGCCACGGCGCGCCGCGCGGCGACGGCCCGCCAGCTCGCCGCCGTTCCCCGCGTGCTCGAAGTGACGCAGAAGGGCTGGGCGGCGCCGGGGCGGCCGGCCATCCTGAACATGAACGCGCGGATCGCCGAGGCCGAAAGCAAGCTCTCGGAAATGATGGTCCGCTATACCGACAAGCATCCGGACGTCGTCGAGCAGAAGCGAATCCTCGACCAGCTCCAGAAGCAGCGCAAAGACGCGGGCGAAAGCGACGGCTCGAACGAGAGCCTGACGGAGCGGGTCTCGAACCCGGTCTACGAGCAGCTGCAGATCAAGTTCGCCGACGCCGAGACGGCGGTCGAAATGATGCAGCGCCGGTACAACGACCAGAAGCGCGACGTCGAGCGCCTCGAGGCGATGAGCCAGTCCACTCCGAAGATCGAAGCGGACTACAACGATTTGACGCGCGAGTACGGCATGCTCAAGAAGAACTACGCGGAGCTGCTGGAACGTCGCGAGTCGGCCCGGCTGTCGCAGGAAGTCGACACCAAGGCCGACAAGGTCGAATTCCGCGTGATCGAGCCGCCGATCCTGCCGATTTCGCCGGCCTATCCGAACCGCTCGCTGCTGGCGGCGGGCGTGTTCATCGCGTCAATCGGCGCGGGGATCTTCGTCGCCTATGGGCTGGCGCAGTTCGACGACAGCTTTGCCGGCGCGCGGGACCTGCGCAATGCGCTGCCTTATCCGGTGATCGGCACGGTGTCCCTGGTGACGTCGCCAGAGAGCCTGCGCGCCAAGCGCCGCGGCATGATCACCTTTGCGACCGCCTGCTGCATGCTGGTGCTTGCCTTCGGCGGCGTCTCGACGGCGATCGTTACGGGAGTCGGCACGGCGCAGCTGGCGCAGTATCGACAACTTATACCGATCAAGTTCTAGGGCTAGCAACGCTTGAGCGCTGACATCAACGAGAACGAACCCAAGCCGCGGTGTGATGATATGCAACGAGACCTGATTTCCCGCGCCATGGAGCCGGGCCGCACGGAAGACCGGCCCGACCTCGTCGAACGCGCGGCACAGCACGCCGCAGAGGACCATGCCGGCACAAAGCGCGCGGTGATCCATGAGCTGTGGGCCGACCAGCCGCTCGACACCGCCGCGCCTGCGGCCGCTGCGAGCGTGTCGGCAGCACGCCCGGCCATGGCGGCCACCCCCGCTCCGAAGCCGTCGCGCGGCGGGAATTTGCAAACGATCGACTGGGGCAAGCTTCGGCTTGGCGGCTTGATCGTGCCGAACGCCGAGCCTACGCGTGTGACCGAGGAATTCCGCATCATCAAGCGCCCGCTGATCGCGCTGGCCGGCGACCGGTCGAGCGAGCGCGCGCCGCGCAGCAACATCATCATGGTATCGAGCTCGAAGCCCCGCGAGGGCAAGACCTACGTGGCGATCAACCTGGCCATGAGCCTGGCGTCCGAGCGCGACATGAACGTCCTGCTGATCGACGCGGACTGCCACCACCCCTCGATTCCGGACCGTCTTGGCATCAAGGCCGAGCGCGGCTTGCTCGACGTGCTGCAGGACCGCCAGCTCGACCTGGGCGACGTGCTGATTCGCACGGACTGCCCGAACCTGACGGTCCTGCCCTCCGGCAAGCGCGTGCCGGAAACCACGGAAATCCTCGCCAGCCAGCGCATGGCG
The DNA here is from genome assembly GCA_020846275.1 of Alphaproteobacteria bacterium. Taxonomy (GTDB): domain Bacteria; phylum Pseudomonadota; class Alphaproteobacteria; order JAEULC01; family JAEULC01; genus JAEULC01. Next base: position 6,160 of record JADLEG010000211.1, on the reverse strand, counting down.
GATCTCATGAACGAGATTTCGCAGCGCTACCGGGACCGGATCGTCGTCATCGATACGCCGCCGATCCTGTCGACCAGCGAGGCCAGCGTGCTGGCGCGCCAGGTCGGGCAGGTCGTTTTCGTCGTCGAGGCCCATGCCACCGGGGCGTCTGTGGTCCAGGAAGGCGTCAGCCTGATCAGCGTCTGCCCGCACATTTCCGTCGTGTTGAACAAGCGCGAGGTGGGCACCGACGACGGCACCTTCGGAGGTTACAACTACTACGGCTGAGAGCATCGGGGCCGCGCGCGCTACGCAGAACCATGGCATTTTTGCCACGGCGGGCGGCCGGAAGGGCACAGATGCAGATCAGCACCTCTTTTGCTTTTGTAGAATCCATATTTATCAAATAGATGTCCTACGTTCTGTAGTTATTCCAGGGCGCCGGTAGGTTTGTCTCTTAGTAATTTGGGTGTTACAAGGGATTCCATGGGATTTGGTTTCGCGACCTCTCCCGACGCTGGATATCGCGAGCGACATCGCCGTGCGGAACTACAACGGCGATCAAGCACTTGCGGCGCCCGCGTCGACGGTGGCGGACCGCCGGACTCCATGGGGAGCATCCGGTGGGTGCGTGCGCCCTCGTTTGCTCCGTTTCTTCGAGCATTAACCCTGCTTGCCGGCATGGGCTTCGCGATCGCGCCGGCGATGGCGCAGCGTCCTGACGCTGCTGCGATCCAGCCGACAATCACCACTTCGCAAGGACTGAGCGCCACCACGCCAAGCGCCGTCCTCGCGGCTCCGATCAACGGGCTCGTCGTCGGCCCCGCCGCCGTGATCCGTCCGCAATTCCTGTTCGATCCGCGCATCGGCGTCTCGCAATCCTTCACCGACAATGCCGGCGGTGCGCCGCCTTTCCTGCGCCGCATGGATACCTACACGACGGTGGAGCCGGGCGCGCTGCTCGATTTCACCAGCGCGCACCATCGTTTCATTGTCGACTACACGCTTACCAAGCGCTGGTACTACGACAACGAGGACCTGAATCGCCTGCAGCATTCGCTGAACACGTTCAGCCAGTCCGAGCTGGTTGACGGGCTGTTTTTCGTCGATACGCAGGTGGCGCTGCAGGACGGCACGCTCAACGAGCTGGGCAGCGTGTCGGCGGACCCGACCGTCCAACTCAACAACAACAGCACGACCGTCCTGACCGCCAGCGCATCGCCATTCTTCCGTTACAGCCTCGAGAACCTGGCGAATTTCGAGACGCGCTATCGCTATGGCAGATCGACCTCGCTGGGTGGCGGCACACAGGATTCGGAGACGCACCAGTTTACGCAGAACATCGCCTCGGGTACGGAATTCCAGACCTTCATCTGGGGCGCCACGTTCGATCACGGCAAGACCGATCTGTCGGGCCAGGCCGCGATCGGTCCGACGGGCGACCGGACGAACCAGAACTATCTTGGCGTCTTCAGCGCCGAAGTGCCGATCACCCGCGAATTCTCCCTCGCGGCCTCCGCCGGTTACGAACGCATCGAAGACGCCACGCTCGACGATCAGCCCGACGGGCCGATCTGGTCCGTGGGTTTCCGCTATCGCCCGGGCCCGCGCACGACCTTGCAGCTCGCCTATGGCGACCGCTACGACCGGCGCCGCGTGTCGGGCGGCTTCTCCTACCTGATCTCGCAGCGCTCGACGATCGAGTTCAGCTACGGGACCAATGTGCGCTCGACCTCTCCGACGGCCGCCAATTCGGTGGCATTCCTGGCGCCGGACGGCTTCGGCAACCTGGTCGACGTCAGGACCGGGCAGGGGTTGTCATTCAGCGATTCGATCTTCGGTCTGACCTCGGCTTCCTTTATCGCCGACCGCTTCGAATCGCGCCTGACATTGGGACATGACAACGCGACCTCGACCATTGCGGCCTATCGCGAATCGCGCACGGGCAGCAACAGCCAGGCCGACCAGACCTCCTACGGCGCCACCTACGGCTATACCCGCTCGCTGAGCACCTATCTGCGCATGGGCTTCAACATCGGTGCCGCGTTCACCAAGACGGACGGCAATCCCGAGCGCGAGGATCTGACGATCACCGGCGGCGGATCGCTCGACTACAGCTTCAGCGACACCCTGACCGGCACGCTCGGCTATCGCTATTTCGACCGCGACTCCAACTCGTCCGGCAACAATCTCCGCGAAAACCTGATCACCGCCGGCATCAGGAAGGCATTCTGATGTCGGGGCGGACGCCGGTGTTGCCGGTTGTCGCGACCGCGTCGAACGCGGCGCGCTAGGCTTCATGCCATGTACGCGAAGCATTTCGGATTCTCCGCCGACCCGTTCCAGCTGACGGCTGACCAGAAGCTGTTCTATCGCAGCAGCGGCCACGGCAAGGCGCTGGCCTATCTCAGCTACGGCATCTCGCAAGGCGAAGGCTTCATCGTCGTGACGGGCGAGGTGGGGGCCGGCAAGACCACGATCATCCAGTACCTGCTCGACCATCTGGACCGCGACAAGTACGTCGCCGCCCAGATCGTGACCACCAGCCTGCGCGGCGACGACATGATCCAGGCGATCGCCACGTCGTTCGGCCTGACGGTCACGAACTGGCAGAAGGCGGCGGTGCTGCGCCAGCTCGAGCAGTTCCTGATCGAGACCCGCCGGCGCGGCAAGCGCTCGGTGCTGGTGGTCGACGAGTGCCAGAACCTGAGTTTCGAAGCGGTCGAAGAGCTGCGCATGCTGTCGAACTTCCAGCTCGACAACCGGCCGCTGCTCCAGAGCTTCCTGGTGGGCCAGCCGCAGTTCCGCCACATCCTCTCCAGCCCGGACCTCGAGCAGCTTCGCCAGCGCGTGACGGCATCCTGCCACCTGGGCCCGATGACCGAGGCCGAGACCAAGGAATATATCGAGCACCGGCTGCGGTCGGTCGGGTGGGCGGGCAAGCCGTCCTTCTCGGCGGACGCCCATGTCGCGATCTTCCGCGACACGGACGGGGTCCCGCGCAAGATCAACCGGCTGTGCAGCCGGGTCTTTCTGGCCTGCTGCCTCGACCAGTTGACCGCGATCGACGGCAAGCTGGTCAGCCAGACCGCCCAGGATCTGGCCCGGGAGCTGGGGGTGCCGGTCGAGAGCGCAGGGACCGCCGCTCCCCCGCCGGCCCCGGCGCAAACACCGGCACCTGCCGCGCCTTCAGCCGGGACGTCCGCTGCCCCGGGACCCGCCGTTGCGGCGGCCCCGGCCCGCGGGGCGACGCCCCCTCCGAACGGTGCCGACCCTGCGCATATGGTTAACGGCGCCCAGGTCGAACAGCGCCTCAGCCAGGTGGAGGACCGGCTGGAGCGGATGGAAACCATCGCCGACCGCCTGCACGCGGCCTCGAAGGCCCTGGCGGAGAAGCTTCGCTCCGGGGCGGGATGAGTGAATTGCCCCGGTTTCTCCACCGGAGGCATGTCTGACGATCTTTACACCGCCTCCGCCGATTCATTTACAAATCCTCAAGAAGCCGAGACCGACCCAGCACTAAGCCTTTGAAATGACTGACATGCCTTCGTGGCACGTGGGTTGCAACCTTTGCCCCGACCGCCGGGCACGGAGCCGGGCGACGAAATGGGTCTAGGGAGATGACGATGTCGATGAAGATGAAGCTGATGGGCGCCGTGGTCGGGCTCGCCGGGATCGCCGGTCTGGCGGCCGATGCCAGCGCCTCCACGTCCTTCTTGCTGGGCAACCCCGGCGTCACCCAGGCTCTCGGCACGGGTTGGGGCACGCTGAGCGGCCAGCTCGATGCGACCTTCGCGATCAACAACAACCTGGCGGGTTCGTCCTTCACTCTCGACGTGGGTGGCACCTTCTCTCAGACGCTGGGCTTTGGCGTCGTGACGCTGCGGGAACAGGACATCGACTTCAGCGAAACCAATAACCTGGGCGTGACCTACACCTTCCACATGGTGACGCCGAACAACTCGAACGTCGACATCACGGCGACGGGTGTCGCACAGACCGGCTCGGTGAGTGACGGCGCCGTTGACCTGACGATCGATTTCTCGCCGATCCATGTGTTCTTCGGCGTCGGCGGCGAGTATGTCCTGAACGTGTCGGACATGCAGTTCAGCACCAATCAGACTGGCAACAACTTCCAGCCAGTTTCGGTGACCTACCTGCTCATTTCCGACTCGCAGAACGTCCCGGAGCCGATGACCCTCGGCCTGCTGGGCGCCGGTCTGCTGGGCATGGGCATCGCGGCTCGTCGTCGCCGCTCGTAACTCTCTGAAGACCGCGCACGTAGCGCTCGTCAAAGTCGGGCGGGTCCCTCTGGGGCCCGCCCGATCTCTTTTGGGATTTCCGCAGAATCCCTCGTCATTCCAACAGCGTGAAGTCTGCGGTGGGTAAAATACCTGTTTTGAAAATTGGACATCCAATCTATACGCCACAGGGTTGAATTGACGTTGAAATCCAATAAGCCTTTGAAAGAACTCATATCATTCGACTGGCACGCTGCTTGCTCTCTATGACCCGACTTCCCGCGCGGCAAGGTGCCATGCGGAATGAGGGGAAAGTGGAGAGACCGATGACCTTCAACAAGAAACTCCTGGGCCTGGCGATCGGCTTGAGCCTGGGATTGGGCCTGACCGCCGGCGCGGACGCGGCGACCACGTTCAAGCTCGGCTCGCCGGGCGTTTCGCTCGACCTCGGCTCGGGCTGGGGCTTCAGCAACGGCGGCGAGGGCGTGCTGGGCGCGAACTTCGATCTGACCAACGTCAACAACCGCCAATGGTCCATGAACGTCGGCGGAACCGAGACGTTCAAGATCGGCGAGATCGAGCTCGTCGATTCCTGCATCGAAGGGTCGGGCAACGCCTGCAGCGGCGAAAGCGGCAACGAGACCAACAACCTTCAGGTCACGTATACGTTCAACGTAATCCTGCCGGGCAACGTCGAGGTGGACGTATCGGCCGTGGGCGTCGCGGTCACCGGCGATGTCGATGACAGCGGAACCGACCTGACGCTGGCCTTTGGCGAGATCGTTCAGAACTTCGGCAATGGCGGCCAGTATCGGATCGACATCCAGACCGTCACCTTCACAGGCACGCAGACGCGGAACGTCAACGCGCAGTTCACGCTGGTGTCGGAATCAACCAGCAGCAGCGTTCCCGAGCCGATGACCCTCAGCCTCCTGGGCGCGGGCCTGATTGGCCTGGGCGCGGTGGCCCGGCGTCGCCGCTCGTAGTCTTTTACTCTTACGCTCTGGACCGATTTGCAAGACCGGGCGGGCCCTATCAAGGGTCCGCCCTATTGCTTGGATGGGCCCTCACGACGGTCGGGACCGGTGTCGTAAAATCTTACATCGGACTCTGTCCAGCGCTTTACACGGCCAAGGCGGCCACATGGCGGATCCCGTCTAACCCATTGAAATGACTTAAGTAGAATTGTGGCGCGAGAATTGCTTTCTTCCCGATCGCGGGACTGGCGGCCGGATGGGCGCCGTCCGAAATGATCAGGAAGGAGCCGAGATGACGATGAAGCAGAAGCTGCTGGGCTGTGCGATGGGCCTGGGCCTCGGGATGGGCCTGGCGACCGGCGCGAACGCGGCGATCCACACCGAGCTCGGCGCGTCCAATTTCCTCAGCGCGGCCGAGGTCGTCGGCTCCGGCATCAACCAGATCAACGGCAGCATCGGCAACGGCGACGAGGGCGACCTGTTCCGGGTGACCTTCGCCACCGGCGGTACGCTGACGATTTCGACCAGTTCCAGTATCGACCCCGAAATCTTCCTGTTCAGCGCTTCCGGCGGCGGAATCGGGTCGGATGATGATTCCGGGCCGGGCGGCGAATCGCTACTGACAGTCAGCATCGCCGCCGGCACCTACTACATCGGCATCGGCGATTTCAATACGGCGGCCCAGGATACCGATGGCACGCAGTGGACGTCCGGCTCGCCCCCGGGTTCGTTCGGAACGCTCAATTTCATTCAGAACACCAGCTTCATCGATGGCGGCAACTACTCGATCTACCTGTCGCTGACGACGGGTGAGGCAGGTGTTCCCGAGCCGATGACGCTCGGCCTGCTCGGCGCTGGCCTGATCGGCCTGGGCGCGGCAGCGCGCCGCCGCCGGTCGTAGTCTCCGCCTTCAGCGCGTCAGGCGCTTCGAGCGATCGGGCGGGCCCTCAAGGGTCCGCCCGA
>JADLEG010000210.1 GCA_020846275.1 Alphaproteobacteria bacterium | reverse complement strand
GCGTGACGACGGTGAAGAACAGCAGCCCCATGATGAGCGGCGTCATCACCTTGTGCAGCGCCAGGCCCAGCTTCAGCCACAGCCGGTTGAGCGGCCCCAGCAGGCTGGGCGCCGCCATCGCCAGCGCCCCGAACCCGGCCGCCAGCGCCAGCCAAACGAACCCCGCGTCGGTCCACCCCTTCCACCACTTGAGCACCGTCAGGAGCGTAAAAAACCCAGCGAAAACAAACCCGAAGGATCGGTTGGAGCTGCCGACGACCTCTTCGTCGTGGGAAATCCGTTCGTGCGTCGACACCGGTTGCAGCGCCCTGTGCTTGCCAAGGGGGAAACGGCCCGGCCGAGGCCTGCCGAATCCGGGCCTTCATAGCGCGCGACGGGCCGGGGGGCAACCGTGACTGGAAGATTGGCCTGCCCGCCCCATGGCCGCCGCTCAATTGCAGGTGATGCGCGCACTGTCGATGTAGCAGCGCAGCCGGGCATGCAGTCCGTTGAGCGCCACGCTGGGGGCCCCGTTGATCGCCTCGCCCTTCGCGGCCCAGATCGTGACCGGGTTGCCGCTCGCATCCATGCGCAGGAATTCGACGACCGACGACAGGTAGCCGCCGCCCGTGAAATGCGCCACCGGCTCGAAATAGATCCCGGCGGCGCCGGCGGTCGCATTGATCTCGACCACCTCGTTGGCCTCGGCCGGCCGTACATTGAACGAACTGCCCTGCGCCTCGCCGACGACAAAGGTACGCTGCGACTGGGGAATCGAGCGTTGGAAGGGCTTGGCCATCAGGTGGCAGCGCGAAACGCCGTCGCACAGCAGTTCGGCGGCTCCTTGCGTCAGGTTGATCCAGAGCGGATAGGGCGCGTCGGACTGCCAGAACCAGTTCAGCCGGTCGCCGGGCTTCAGCACGCGGAACCCGACCAGGTTGCTCGTGGGATCGGCCTTGAAAATGACAGGGATGTGAAACCCGGCCGGTAGCGCCGCGATATCGGGAATCACCAGCGTGGTGTCTCCAGCCGTGGCGTCGACGATCAGCGCGCTTCCGTCTTGCGCAGCACCCAGCTCGATTGTCCCGCCGCCGGATAGGGGAACGAGCGGCAGACCGGATCGGGCCGGCGATGCGAGCAGCAGCACGGCGCAGGCCAAGGGCAATGCTTTCATGGAGTTCTCCGTGATTCCTGGCCGCGGGCGCGATGGCGCGCGGGCGATTGGACAATGCGTGGCGAGTCGAGCCCGTTCCCGCCGCTCGGAGAAACGATCATTGGACATTGCGCCGTTCGGGCGGTTTCGCTAGGGTCGCGCGGCCCGCAACCTCCCGAATCAGCACTAGCGAGATTGCCGTCGAATGCTTCACCGCTTGCGCGTGCCGCGCTGGGCGCTGGATATACCCGCGCTGGAGCCTCTGCTTACGCGGCTGCACCACCTTCGGCAGCGCTACTATACCCGGCCGGAAGAGCACGCCATGCACATGGCGCTGCGCGGCAATACCGACGACGCGGTTCGCGCCTTCGATTCTCTGGGAGCGGGCAAGAAGGACCTGGGCGCCAGCCTGGGCGCCGTGCAGGCGTTGATCTCTGCCCAACGGTGGGAGGAGGCGCGGGACAGGGCCCGGCAGGTCGTGGCGGATTTCCCCGGCGATATGTCGGCATGGCTTCAGCTCGGCCAGGCGGAATACGCCATTGCGCAGCGTTCGCCCGCCGCGCGAAGCAGCGCGCACGGCGAAGCCCCGCCCGCCCAGCCCCTGCTGCAGGAAGACGGCGAGTTGCTGGACATGCTGGCGAGGCCAGGACTAGGGCCGATCCATCCGTCGGCCAACGAAACAGATGCGGAGGCCGTGTCGCGATTGAAGGCGCTCGCCAAGACAGTCGCGGCCGAGAATGCCGGGCTGGCGATGCATCTGGAGCCGCTGCGCCAGCAACTCGGCCATCGCGTCGAAGCGCTGGAAACCTGGATCAAATACGAGCACACGAAGTACTACATGCGCGCGCTCGCCCTCTACATGCGGCGCCATGGCGTCGTGGACAAGCTTCCCGTGGCGCCGGCGGCGATACCGGACCATCTGGCGCAGGGCTTCTCGATGAACGGCAGCGCTGAGATTCAGCAGGGCTACTTGAATGCCGCCTATCCGAACTCCTACCAGGACATTTACACGGACTTCGACATCCAAGTATTCCAGCGGGTCTGGCGGGGCGAGCCGGCGGCCGGCGACGACGATCGGCAATGCCAGATCGATTTCGCGCTGGCGCTGGGTCCGACCGACAAGGCAATGAAGGACTTCGTGACGAAGCGCGTCGGCCGCGGCGACACGGTCGCGGCGATCGGCTCGCGCGGCCCGGTCTACGAGGCGCTGTGCCTCGGCCTGGGCGCCCGGCCGACGACGATCCGGCCCGGCAAGGTCGACAACCGGGCCAAGGACCTGGAGACCGCGACCTATGCGGAGGTCGAGAAGGCCCCGCGCAGGTTCGATGCGGCGATCGCCGTCTGGACGATCGAGCAGGCCGGGCTGGGCATGCATGGCGAAGCGCTGGACCCGGACGGCGATCTGAAGCTCATGGCCATGCTGAAGCGACTGGTGAAGCCGGACGGTACGTTGTTCCTGGTCGTGCCGACTGGACCCGATTGCACCGTTTTCAATACGACTCGCGTCTACGGCGATGCGCGGCTGAAGCGGTTGCTGGACGGGTGGACGACGGTCGACCGTCATCGCCACCAGGAGCCGCTGCTGCATGGCCGCGGCGAGGACCGTTCCTTGTTCGTCCTGAGCAATGCAGCCTAGCGAGCGCAAACGGATGCGAAGCAGCATGAGCAACGATCTCGACACGATGGACCGCAAAGCGCTGGAGTTGCATATCCGCGCGCTGTTCGTGGCCAACGCGAAGATGCGCGAGGAGGCGACGCGGCGGATGACGAAGCTGCGGGAGACGCGGCGGTTCTTCGGCGTGGCCTATGATGAGCAGCGGTCGTTCATGTGGCGGCACTACGCGCTTTGCCGCGAACTGTTCGGCCCGCCGGCGCCGACACCGAAGCCGCCGCGGGAAATTCCGGCCGAGTTGTTGGACGCGTTCACGATGGGCGGCAGGATTCCGGTCGAGCTGAACTACCTCGATGCCACTTATCCCGGCAACTGGCCGCTGATCTATACCGACCACGAGATCGACACCTACCTGGACCGCATCAAGCGCCGCGAATGGTTCATCTACGGTCAGACCGACGTATGGATGTGGGAGGCGATCGCGAAGTATCCGATCCGCGGCCTCAACGTCGTGAACATGGGGTCGCTCACGCCCTGGTACGAATCGAACTGCCTGTTCCACGGCGCCAGCTCGACCACGATCGACTACAACCCGATCATCACGCTGTCGAACCGCATCAAGACGATGACGATCGCGCAGTGGGACAAGGAGCAGCCGACCTTCGACGTCGCCTGGTCGATCTCGTCCTTCGAGCACGACGGCCTCGGGATGTATGGCGACCCGCTCGACCCGGAAGGCGACTTCAAGGCGATGCGCAAGATGAAGCGGATCGTGAAGCCGGGCGGATTGATGTTCCTGTCGCTGCCCGTGGGCGCGGACAAGATTCTTTTCAACAACGCGCGGATCTATGGGCGCCTGCGCCTGCCCAAGCTGATCGAAGGCTGGGAGAAGATCGACGAGTTCGGCATGGCCGAGATCCACTACGATGGCCCGGGCCACATCCAGCCGGTATTCATCCTGCGCAATACCTAGCTGCGGCCGGAGCCGGGCGGCCATTCGATGAAGAATTTTCGCGGCACTATCCTGTCACTCGGTCTTCTGCTGATCTTCACGATCCTGTCGCTGATCGGCGCCGAGCTGGCGTGGCGGTGGCTGAAGGGCGTGCCGCTCGGGTCGCGCGACAACCTGGTCCAGCAGGCGCTCGACATCATGCGCGCGAACAGTTTCGTGATGGCGCACGATCCGCTGCTTGGCTGGCGCCTGAAGGACGACGTGCTGGTTGCGAACGGGGGATACGCGACCGGGGCGATGGGCGTGCGGATGAACGACAGCGTCGTCCGCCCGCTGCGCACGGGAGGCATCCTGGCCGTGGGCGATTCCTTTACCGCTGGTTCCGGCGTCCGCGACGAGGAGGCGTGGCCCGCGCGGCTGGAGGCGCTGGTCGGTCAGCCCGTGATCAATGGCGCGGCCGGCGCCTATGGCGTCGACCAGATGATCCTGCGCGCCGAGCAGCTGTTGCCCGCGGTCAATCCGACGACCTTGATCGTCGGCATCCTGGGCCAGGACAGCCTGCGCAACAATTTCACGGTCTATGGCGGCGGCTATAAGCCGTATTTCGTTATCGAGGGCGGCAAGGCCGTGCTCAAGGGCGTCCCGGTGCCGCTGGTGGATGCCAAGCCCATCGAGGTGGGCATCGTCCGCACGGTGCTCGGGCATTCCTACATGGTCGATGCCGCGATCAAGGCGCTCGGCCTGCAGCAATGGTGGATCGACAACCGGCTGCGCTACAAGCAGATCCACCCCGACAAGGTCGGCGTGGATATCTCGTGCCTCCTGATGGACCGGCTTGCCGCGCTCAAGAAGGACAAGGACCTGCGCGTCATCGTGCTGATGATGTACGGCGCGGGCGAGGTCGAAGCCCAGCCGGCGCCCTGGTTCGGCCCGCCCGTCATTGCCTGCGCCCGGCAGCGCGGGCTGGAAGCCATCGACAGCTACGAGCCGGTCCGCGCCGTGCTGAGGCGCGACCGCAAGGAATTTGTCGAGCTGTGGCTCGACGAGGGCGGGCAGCTCGGGCACTTGTCGCCCAAGGGCAACCAGTTCATGGCCGACCTACTCTACAAGACCTATTTCGCCAAATGATGGCAAAAAACATTCAAGATCAGTCAGTTAAAAGGACAGGGTAAAGTCGGTCGCGATCCGAACGGGGGACGCTGGCCCACCGTCGCATTAACCATCACGAAGCGGCTCCAACGCCATGATTCCGCGATTATTCGCCGGATCGAAGGCCGCAAGTTCGATTCCCGTTAACCATTTTCGCCTAGGCTGAACCGGGGCATTTGCAGCATACGGAACGGCGGCCAAAGCCGATGGCCATTCTGGACGAGTACCTGGTCGGACCCGCGGCGACGGTGACGGAGGCGCTGGCCACCATCAACCGGTCGGAGGGCAAGATCGCGCTTGTGGTCGACGGCGACCGGCGGCTGATGGGCGTCGTCACCGACGGCGATTTCCGCCGCGGCCTGCTGCGCGGCATCGGGCTCGACCGGCCGGTCACCGAGGTGATGAACGCGAAGCCCGTGGTCGCCCGCCAGGGCGAGGACAAGGGCCGCCTGCTGGCGCTGATGCGCCGCGAGCAATACCGCCAGATCCCGCTGGTGGACGCCACGGGCCGGGTCGTCGGGCTCGAAACCCTGCTGGAGATGCTGCAGATCGCCGAGCGCGACAACTGGGTGGTGCTGCTGGCCGGCGGCAAGGGCGTGCGCCTGAAGCCGCTTACCCACGCCGTGCCCAAGCCTATGCTGCAGGTAGGCTCGAAGCCGATTCTCGAGACCATCGTCGACAGCCTGGCCGAGCAGGGGTTCAAGCGCTTCTTCTTCGCGGTCAACTACATGGCCGATTCGATCCGCGAGCATTTCGGCGACGGGTCGCGTTGGCGGGTCCAGATCGACTATCTGGTCGAAGAAGAGCCGCTGGGCACGGCCGGCGCGCTCAACTTGCTGCCGGAAAAGCCGACGGCGCCGCTGATCGTCATGAACGGCGACATCCTGACCAAGGTGGATTTCCGCGCCTTGCTCGACTTTCACGCCCGCAACCGCGCGCTCGCGACGATGTGCGTGCGCGAGTTCCAGTTCCAGGTGCCGTTCGGCGTCGTCTCGGTCGACCAGCACCGCATCGTCGACATCAAGGAGAAGCCCGAGGAGCGCTTCCTGGTGAACGCCGGCATCTATGCGCTGGAGCCCGAGGCCGTGGCGATGGTGCCCACCGGGCGGCCCTACGACATGCCGCGCCTGTTCGACGCCATGCTGACCCAGCGCAAGGAGGCGATCGTCTTCCCGCTGCGCGAATACTGGCTGGATATCGGCCGGCTGGACGACTTCATCCGCGCCAACGACGAGTTCGAGCGCGAGTTTCCCCAGGACAAGCCGTGATCGGCGGAGATCGTGTCGTCGCCGTGGTGCCGGCCCGCGCCGGTTCGAAGTCGGTGCCCGGCAAGAACATCCGCCCCCTTGGGGGAAAGCCGCTCATCGCCTGGTCGATCGACGTGGCCAAGGCCGTGCCCGCGATCGACCGCGTGATCGTCTCGACCGACGGCGCCGAGATCGCGGGGGTGGCGCGCAAGCATGGCGCGGAGGTCTATGACCGCCCGGCGGCGCTGGCGACCGACGCGGCCCAGGTGACCGACGCGCTGCGCGACCTGATCCGCACGCTCCGCCGCGAGCGCGAGACGGCCGCGATCATGGTGCTGCTGGAGCCGACCGCGCCGCTGCGCCTGCCGGGCGACGTCGCCGCCTGCCTCGACCTGATGGTCGCGCGCGGCCTGGACAGCGTGGCGACGTTCAAGGAAGCCGACCTCAACCCCCACCGCGCCTGGAAGCTCGTCGACGGCAGGCCCGAGACGTTCCTTCCGGGCGTCGATCCCTGGCAACGCCGCCAGGCCTTGCCGGCGGCACACCAGCTCAACGGCGCGGTCTACGTGTTTTCGATCGACGGGCTGATGGAAGGCGCCGGCAAGGGCGGCTTGAGCCTGCTGTTCGGCAAGACCGGCGCCGTCGCCATGCCGCAGGAACGCTCCATCGACATCGACACGCTGCTCGACTTCGCCACGGCCGAGGCGCTGGTGGCCGCATCGGAAGCCTCATCCTTCGACAAGCTCACCCTTCGACAAGCTCAGGATGAGGAACAAGAAATAACCTCACCCTGAGCTTGTCGAAGGGTGAGCTTGTCGAAGGGTGAGCCTATCGAAGGACGAGACCTTCGCCTCCGCGCAAGAACCGGGTCGCCCCCGCGCGTAGACGCCGCTAACCCTGTCGCATCGCCAGCGACAGGAGTGTCCCGTGTCCAATTCATTCCGCCGTCTCGCCTGGTCGAACCTCGCCGCGCAGTCCGCGGAGCAGGTGGCGCTGGCCGCCATGCCGATCGTCGCGGTGATGTCGCTGGGCGCCGGCGCCGGCGAAACCGGGTTTCTGGCCGCGATGCAGAGCCTGCCGTTTTTGCTGCTGTCGCTGCCGGCCGGGCTGCTGGCCGACCGCTTCTCCCGCGCGCGCCTGATGGCGGGGGCCGAGATGTTGCGCGCGGCGGTTCTGCTGGCGGTGCCGGCCTGCCTGGTGTTCGGCGCCCTGTCGGTGCCGCTTCTGGCGGTGGTGGGGTTCCTCGCGGCGACCGGGACGGTGGTGTTCAGCGTCGCGGCGCCCTCGCTGGTGCCGGCGCTGGTGGCGCGCGATGACCTGGCCCGCGCCAACGGAAGGCTCGAGCTGGCGCGCAGCCTTGCCTTTGCCGCCGGGCCGGCCCTGGCCGGGGCGCTGGTCGCCTGGGCCGGCGTGTCGCCCGCCTTCGCGGCGGCAGTCGCGTTGTCGGTCGTTGCTTGCGTGTTGCTGGCACGGCTTCCCGAGCCGCCGCGCGCGGCGATGCCGCGTCGGCCCGTGCTGCACGACCTGATGGAAGGCGCGGGGTTCGCCTGGCGCCATGCCCTGCTGCGGCCGATTCTGCTGACGGCGGTGGCGTGGAACGTGTCGTGGTTCGTGCTGCAGGCCGCCTACGTTCCCTATGCGGTGCATCGGCTGGGGCTGAGCACGGCCGCGGTGGGAACGACGCTGGCGATGTTCGGGGTCGGCATGGTCAGCGGCGCCGTGCTGGCCCCGCGCATCGCGCGGATCGTGTCGTTCGGCCTTTCGATCGCGCTGGGGCCGCTGGTGTCGGTGGCCGCCGCCCTGGCCATGGCCGGATCGATCTGGCTGCCGCGCGCGATCCTGCCGGGGGCGGTCATGCCGGCGATCGCCTTCTTCCTGTTCGGCTTCGGCCCGATCCTGTGGACGATCGGCCAGACGACGCTGCGCCAGGCGGTCACGCCCGCGGCGATGCTCGGCCGCGTCTCGGCCCTGGTGATGATGGCGACCGCCGGCGCGCGGCCGATGGGCGCGGCCATCGGCGGCCTGGTCGGCGCGGGCTACGGGCCGGAGCCCTGCCTGGTGCTGGCCGCGCTGGGCTTCGCGGTCCAGGCCGGGGTGATCATGTCCTCGCCCGTGCCGCGCCTCGCGCGCCTGCCCCAGGCGGCCTGCGCCTAGTGCCCCGAACCCGAAGTTCGCCCTCTCTTGATCGCAAGACCGGAGGCGAACTTCGGGTTCCAAAGGGGCACCAGACTCAAATAGTTGCTCGTGTCCTTTTCGATTCCGACGTTCGTACGGCGTGCGTCGCAAACACTGACGAACTTCGGAATCGGGACACTAGACGGGCTCGTGCTTCTTGTAGTCGCGGGGGGCGGGCTGGCCCAGCAGCGACCAGTACTCCATTGGCGAGCGCCCGCCACCCGGGCGCAGCATGGTCAGGTTCTCCGCCGTGAAGGTCTCGCCCTGGGCGATGGGGCGCGCGGCGACCAGGCTCTTGCGGGCGACGGGGATGTTCGGCCGCTCGCTGTCCGTCGCGCGCTTGTCGGGCGTGCCGAGGGCGGCTTCGACGCCGCGGATCGCCGCGACCATCGCCTTGAACTCCGGCGGCTCCAGCGAGGCTTTGTGATCGGGGCCGGGCAGGCTGCGGTCGAGCGTCAGGTGCTTCTCGATCGCCACCGCCCCGCGCGCCACGGCGGCGATGGCGACCGCGATGCCCAGCGTGTGGTCGGAATAGCCGACCTTGAGGTTGAACCGCCTGGTGATCGTGTCCATCGCGCGCAGGTTCACGTCCTCCAGCGGCGCGGGATACTGCGTCGTGCAGTGCAGAACCGTCACCCGTTCGGTCAGCAGCCGCTGCCCCTCGTCGCCCAGCAGCGCGGCGCGGAACGCGAGCGGCGAGGGCACGGCTTCCCGGGGCGCGCTGTAGCCGAAGGCCAGCACGCCGAGCGCCGATTCGATCTCCTTCAGGTCGGCCATGCCGGTGGACAGCAGGATCGGCAAGCCGCTGCGCGCGGCTTTCAGCAGCAGCGGCCCGTTGGTGATCTCGCCCGAGGGCATTTTCAGGCGCCTGACGCCGAGCGACAGGACCAAATCGAGGCTCCTGGCGTCGAAGGCGGTGGACAGGAACTCGATGCCGCGCTCGGCGCAGCGCTCGACCAGGCGGCGATGGGCCGCTTCGTCCAGCTCCAATGCGCGGAGCATCTCGAGCTGCGCGCCGGCCGCGCCGGTGTTGGCGGCCTGGTATTCGGCCTTGGGCGCCGCCGCGGCGGCCAGCGCCTCGGCGCTGAAGGTCTGGAACTTGACGATGTCGGCGCCGCAGTCCTGCGCCGCGTCCACCAGTTCCAGCGCGCGGTCGACCGAGCCGTTGTGGTTGACCCCGGCCTCGGCGATGATCAGCGCCCCTCGTGCGTCGCTCATCGCGGCGCCGCCTCGGCCGGAAGTCGCATCGCGTGCTCTCGATCCTGCTTTACGTCTACGCCATCATCGCACTGCTGACGCTGGCGTTCCAGATCATCAGGCGCGAGGGCGTGGGGCCGTGGTGGGCGCCGCCGCTGCGCTGGCTGATCTGGGCGATCGCCTGGCCGCTCTACTGGCCGCTGCAGCACGGATTGACCGGGACGTTCCACATCCTCACCGGACGCGGGCCTCAGGGCTGAGGCAGGTCGTGGAAGCTCTTGCGGACCAGGCTGCGTGGATCGTCGATCTCCCGCAGCACCTTGACGATCCGCTCGGACGACTTGCCGTCGCCATAGGGGTTGGCGACCGAGGACAGGTCCAGCGCGAAGGCCTTCTGGATCGCCTCGCCGATCGCCTGGGTCTCGGCCGGCGCGTTGATGACCGATTCGGCCAGCACGCGGCCGCGCTGGCGGTCGCCGACATTGACCGTCGGGATCTTGAACGACGGCGCCTCGAGCAGGCCGCTCGATGAGTTCCCGACCACCATGCTGGCGTGCTTCATCGCGCTGTAATAGAGGCGCTGGCCCATCGACACGTGGGCGACGGCGTTGGAATGGCCCTGCACGAAGGCGTCGATCATGCCGATCAGCACGCGCCCGTGCGTGTCGGCATTCGGCTTGGTGAAGATCAGCCCGACCTCTGGCCCCAGCGCGTCCAGCGCCGCCAGAAGTTCCGAAAACGCCATCGCCGACGGCGTGTCGTCCAGCGTGACGGGATGGTAGGTGACCAGCAGGTTCTTCTCGCGCAGTTTCATGCCGACCGCGTCCTCGAAGGCCGCGCGGTCCATCAGCTCCAGCTTGGCGATCTGGTCGAGCGCCGGATTGCCGACCAGGTGGACGCGCTTGGGATCCTCGCCGAGCTGCCGCACCCGGCGCTGCGCCTCCTCGTTGGTGACGAAGTGCAGATGCGCCATCTTGGTGATGGCGTGGCGGATCGCCTCGTCCATCGCGCCCTCGGTCACGTCGCCGCCGCTCAAGTGCGCGATCGGCAGGCGGCGGGGCAGGGCGGCGGTCGCGGCGGCCAGCATCTCGAACCGGTCGCCGGGGATGAACAGCAGGTCCGGCTGCAGCCGCTCGAAGCATTCGGCGAAACCGATCGTGCCCAGCCCGATCGCCTTGGCGATGCCGACGGGCGTGTCGGAGGACAGCAGCATCTCGACCCGCTCGGCGACCGTGAACCCGTCGGCCTCGATGGCGCGGTAGGTCAGGCCGAACTCCGGCGACAGGTGCATGCCGGTCGCCACTACCTTGAGGTCGAAGCGCTTGGACTTCGCCGCCAGCTCCAGCACCGGATGCAACAGCCCGTAGTCGGCGCGCGTGCCGGTGACCACCACGAGGGTCAGCGTGTCCTTCATGCTCGGTGGCTCGGCCATCGCTTCCTCAACTTCCGCCGGCGAGCGCGGCGCGTGTCCGGGCGATCACGTGCTCCTGTTCGGCATCGGTCAACTGGGTCGAGCAGGGCAGGGTGACAATTCGGCGCCACACGGAATCGGTGACGGGAAGGGGGGTGCGCGGCGCGTCCCGATAGGGGGCCTGGAGGTGCATCGGCTTCCAGAACGGCCGCGCATCGATCCCGTTCCCGCGCAGCTGGGCCCGCAGTTCGCCTGAATCCGCCGTATCGACCATCAACCCGCTGAACCAGCACGCGCTTTCGGCCCAGGGCGCAGCCGGGAAGCGGCCGGCGCCCTTCACATCCGCGAAGGCCTCGTCATAGCGCCGCGCGATCCGCCGCTTGGCCGCGACGAAGCGGTCGAGCAGTTCCATTTGCGCGCAGCCCACGGCAGCCTGCAGGTTGGTCATGCGGTAGTTGTAGCCGACCCGATCATGTTCGTATTCCTCGCCGACGCGTGCGGTGGTGGACAAGTGCCGCGCCGTGTCCAGAAGGGCGCGGTCCGATCCTACCAGCGCGCCGCCGCCGCCGGCCGTGACCGTCTTGTTGCCGTTGAACGAGATCACCGTCAGCGCCGCGCCCAGGCGGGCCGCGGGGCGGCCCTTGTAGGTCGCGCCCAGCGCCGCCGCCCCGTCGGCCACGATCGGCAGCCCGTGGCGCTCTGCGACAGCAGCGATGGCATCCATGTCGGCGGGATGGCCCAGCGTATGTACGGGCATGATCGCCGCCACGCGCCGCCCGGTTGCGCGATGGATCACCCGGTCGCCCCGGCGCTCGGTCTCGGCGGCCAGCGCATGGTCGAGCGAGCGCGGATCCAGCGTCCAGCTTTCCTCGCTGACGTCGAACAGCCAGGGAGTCGCGCCGCAATGGGCGATAGCGTTGGCGCTGGCGATGAACGTCAGTGCCGGCAGCACCACCAGGTCGTCGCGCTCAACTCCCGCCGTCACCAGCGCGAGATGCAGCCCGACCGTGCCGGTCGAGACCGCGACCGCGTCGACGGCGCCGGTCGATGCCGCCACCATCTGCTCGAAGCGCCGCACGAACGGCCCGACCGAGGACACGAAGTTCGACGCCACGCATTCCTCTAGGTAGCGCCCCTCGTTGCCCGCGAGGTTTGGGATGGCGAGCGGGATCATCGCCGCTTGGACTTGCGCGCCCCGTTGCCCGTGTCGATGCGCCGGCGCCAGCGCCACAGGCCGCGCGTGTCCACGACCGCCTTGTCGAGCAACCGGTCGCGGTCGATCTCGCGAAAGGCGTCGTGGTCGACCAGCAGCACGACGATGTCGGCGCGCTGGATCGCCTCGTCGGCGTCGACCAGGCTGACGCCCGCGATCGGCTTGGGCAACGCCTCGACATGCGGCTCGACCGCCAGGATCTCGCCGGCCTTCTTGCGCGCGAGGTGCTCGACGATCTCCATCGCCGGGCTGTTGCGCAGGTCGTCGATGTTGGCCTTGAAGGCCAGGCCTAGGCAGGCGATGACCGGCTTCTTGAAGCGGTCGGCGAGCGCATCGATGCGATCGATCACGTGCACCGGCTTGCTGTCGTTGACCTCGCGCGCCGTGCGGATCAGCCGCGCCTCGTCCGGTGCGGTGTGCACCAGGAACCAGGGATCCACGGCGATGCAATGCCCGCCCACGCCCGGCCCGGGCTGCAGGATGTTGACGCGGGGATGGTGGTTGGCCAGGCGAATGACCTCGTTGGCGTCCACGCCCAGCTTGTCGCCCACGATCGACAGCTCGTTGGCGAACGCGATGTTCACGTCGCGGAAGGCGTTCTCGCACAGCTTCACCATCTCCGCCGTGCGGGCGTTGGTGATCAGCGCGTCGCCCTGGACGAAGACGCGGTAGAGCGCCCGTGCGCGCTCCGAGCAGCGCGCGCTAATGCCGCCGATGATGCGGTCGTTCTCGACCAGTTCGCGCAGCATCTGCCCGGGCAGCACGCGCTCCGGGCAGTAGGCGATGGCGATGTCGGCCTGGGCCGTCTTGTCGGTCGGGAAGGTGAGGTCCGGCCGCTTGGCTTTCAGCCAGTCGCGTAGGCTCTCGGTGGTGCCCACCGGCGAGGTGGATTCCAGGATCACCAGGTTGCCCTTGGCCAGTACCGGCGCGATCGCCTGCGCGGCAGCCTGGATGTAGGTGATGTCCGGCGTGTGGTCGGGCTTCAGCGGCGTCGGCACGGCGATGATGAAGGCGTCGGCAGGCTCGGGCTTGGTGACGGCGCGCAGCCGGCCGGTCTTGACCGCGCTGCGGACCATCATGTCGAGCTCGGGCTCGACGATATGGGCATGGCCCTGGTTGATGGCATCGACGGCCCTCGGGTTCACGTCGACGCCGATCACCTCGACGCCGCGCGCGGCCAGGGTCGCGGCCGTCGGCAGGCCGACATAGCCCAGGCCGATCACGGCCACGCTAGGAAAGGGCAGCTTCACGCTTGAGCTCCCGGACGATGCGCTCCGCCGCGCGACCGTCGCCATAGGGATTGTGGGCGCGGCTCATCGCCGCGTAGGCCTGGGCGTCGTCGAGCAGCCGTTCGGCTTCCGCGACGATCCGGTCGCTGTCGGTGCCGACCAGGCGCACCGTGCCGGCCGAAACCGCCTCGGGCCGCTCGGTGGTCTCGCGCATCACAAGCACCGGCTTGCCGAGCGACGGCGCCTCTTCCTGCACCCCGCCGGAATCGGTCAGGATCAGGTAGGACGCGTTCATCAGGTACACGAAGGGCAGGTACTCCTGCGGCTCGATCAGGTGGATGCGCGGATGGTCGCCCAGGATACGGTGGACCGGCTCGCGCACGTTGGGGTTCAGGTGGACCGGATAGACGATCTGCAGGTCGGGCCGGTCGGCCAGGCGGCGCAGCGCCCGGCAGATGCGTTCGAAGCCCTCGCCGAAACTCTCGCGCCGGTGGCCGGTGACCAGCACCATGCGCCGGTTGTGGGTGAGGAACGGGAACCGTTGCGCGAGGTCGGCCTGGAGCTTGGGCGATGTCGCGATGCGGCGGACCGTCTCGAGCAACGCATCGACCACCGTGTTGCCGGTGACGTGGATGCGCTTCGGGTCGATGCCCTCATGCAGCAGGTTCTGCCGCGCGCCTTCGGTGGGCGCGTAGAGCTGGTCGGCGACGATGTCGGCAACGCGGCGGTTCAGCTCCTCGGGCCAGGGATTGTCGAAGTCGTGCGTGCGCAGCCCGGCTTCGACATGCCCGACCTTGATACGATGGTAGAAGGCCGCGAGCGTCGCCGCCATGGCGGTGGTCGTATCGCCCTGCACCAGCAGCCGGTCGGGCTTGAAGTCCGAGAGTACCGGCGGCATCGCATTGAGCACTGCCGTGGTGATGTCGGTCAGGGTCTGCCCGGCGCGCATCAGCATCAGGTCGAAATCCGGCTGGATGGCGAAGAGCTCCAGCACCTGGTCAAGCATCTCGCGATGCTGGCCGGTCACGCAGACGCGGTGCTCGATGCCCTCGGTCGCGCCGAGGCGCGCCACCAGCGGGGCCATCTTGATGGCCTCCGGGCGGGTGCCGAGGACGGAAAGGATGCGCAGCGGACGAGCCAAGGCCTGGGGCCTCCGGAAACCCCGCGCTAGGCCTAAATGGTTATGGTTAGCAAGTAGTTAAGAGGGGGGCCGGGGCCCGGTTTCTAGGCCAGGATGATCCGCTCGCGGCCGGATTTGACGGCCTTGGTGGCGTTGCGCGAATCGACCACCAGCTTGGCGTGGCGCACGGCGGCCTCATAGTCGACCTTGTCGTGGTCGGTGCAGATCAGCACCGCGTCGTAGCGCGCGAAGCTGCGCGGGCTCCATTTCACGCTGCGGATGCCCGCCAGCGCAGCATGCTCGCGCGTCCGCGGGATCACCGGCACATAGGGATCGTAATAGGCGACCTCGGCCTGCCGCTCGTGCAGCAGTTCGATGAGGCGGAAGGCCGGGCTCTCGCGGATGTCGTCGACGTTTTTCTTGTAGGCCAGTCCCAGGATAAGGATGCGGGCGCCGTTCAACCCTTTGGCGAAACGCCGGTCCAGCGCATCGGCCAGCATGCCGACGACGTAGTCCGGCATCACCTGGTTGACCTCGCCCGCCAGCTCGATGAAGCGGGTGGCGACGCCGAATTCGCGCGCCTTCCAGGTCAGGTAGAAGGGATCGATCGGGATACAGTGCCCGCCCAGGCCCGGGCCGGGATAGAAGGGCATGTAGCCGAAGGGCTTCGACTTGGCCGCTTCGATCACTTCCCAGATGTCGATGCCCATCTTCGTGAAGATGACCTTCAGCTCGTTGACGAGCGCGATGTTGACCGCGCGGAAGATGTTCTCGGTCAGCTTCACCGCCTCGGCGGTTTGGGTCGACGATACCGGCACGGTCGCGACCACGACCTGGCCGTACATCGCCATCGCCAGGTCGCGGGCGGCTTTCCCGTCGCCCCCCACGACCTTGGGGATCACGCGCGTGCCGTAGCTGGGGTTGCCCGGGTCCTCGCGCTCGGGCGAGTAGGCGAGGAAGAAGTCGCGCCCCGACTTCAGGCCCGAAGCCTCGAGCACCGGCTTCAGATCCTCGACCGTCGTGCCGGGATAGGTGGTCGATTCCAGAACGACGAGTTGGCCCTTGCGCAGGTGGCGCGCCACGGTGCGGCCGGTCTCCACCACGTAGGAGATGTCGGGCTCGCGGTGGCGCGTCAGCGGCGTCGGCACGCAGATGATGATGGCGTCGCAGGTCTTGAGCTGCGCGAAATCCGTGGTGGCGGCGAAGCGCCCGCTGGCGACCATCGCCTTCACCCGCGGATCGGCGATGATCTTGATCGGCGAGCGGCCTTTGTTGAGCCCCTTCACCTTCACCGGATCGATATCGCAGCCCAGCGTGTCGAAGTCCTTGTCGTTGAACGCCTCGATCAGCGGCAATCCGACATAGCCGAGGCCGATCACACCGATCCGCGCCTTCTTGTCCTGGAACTTCCTCTTCAGATCGCGGCTGCCCATGGCGTCAGCTACCCACCGCCTGGGCGACGGCGTCGCAGACGCGCTGTGCCGCGGCATCGTCCAGGTAGCCGTGGATCGGCAGGCTGAGGACGCGATCCGCGACTTGCTCCGAAACGGGCAGCGAGCCCGCGCCCTGACCGTAATGTCGATAGGCGCTCTGCAGGTGCAGCGGCCGCTGGTAGTAGATGGCGGTCGGAATCCCCGCCGATTTCAACCGCGCCGCCACCTGGTCGCGCCGGTCGACCTGGACGGTGTACTGGGCCCAGGAGCTGGTCACGCCGGGCGCGCGCACCGGCACGGCGACCAGGTTGCCCAGGCGCGAATCGTAGATCCGCGCGACCCGCTCGCGGGTCTCCAGCTCGCGCGCGAACACCTTCAGCTTGGCCAGCAGCACGGCGGCCTGGATCGTGTCGAGGCGCGAGTTCATGCCGATGCGGGCCATGTCGTAGCGGTCGCTCGAGCTGGTGCCATGGAAGCGGATCGAGCGCACCAGCTCGGCCTTGGCCGGATCGTCGGTCAGGATGGCGCCGCCGTCGCCGTAGCAGCCCAGCGGCTTCGACGGGTAGAAGCTGGTGGTGGTGATCGGCGCCAGCGACCCCACCGCCTTGCCGTCCAGCTTGCCGCCGAAGCTCTGCGCCGCGTCGGAAACCAGGTGCAGCCCGTGGCGCTCCATCACCGGCGCCAGGCGGCGGTAGTCGGCGGTCTGGCCGAACAGGTCGACCGCGATCAGCGCCTTGGGCCTGAGCTTGCCGGCCTTGGCCACCGCGGCGATCCGCGCGTCCAGGTCGTCGGGATCGACGTTGAACGTGCCGGCGTCGACGTCGACGAAGACCGGCGTGGCGCCCACAAGCACCGCCGCCTCGGCGGTCGCGGCGTAGGTGAAGGAGGGCAGGAACACCGCGTCGCCCGGCCCGATCCTCTCGATCATCAGCGCGATCTGCAGCGCGTCGGTGCCGTTGGCGACGCCGATCGCGTGCCGCACGCCGGCCCAGCGGGCCAGCTCGGCCTCCAGCTCGGCGACCTCGGGACCCAGGATGAAGGCGCCGGAATCCAGCACGCGCTGGATGCGGGCGTCGATGTCGCTTTTCAGCAGGCGATACTGCGCCTTGAGGTCGATGAAGGGCAGGGACATGCGAACCGATCGCGCTAGGGAAGGTACGGAGGCGGCGCGGGTTGGATAGGGCTTGGCCGGCGGAGCGTCAACCGCCAATTCCGCAGGCTTTCCAGGCGCAAAGGGCGTAATCCGGCTTGAAGCGTGGCGGCGAAAGCCCTATCGAGACGCCAATGCGGCGGTTAAGATCGACGGCGGGGCTGCCCAGGAAGGACGGCCGGACGGCATGAACGGACCGATACTGGTTACCGGCGGCGCCGGGTTCATCGG
>JADLEG010000209.1 GCA_020846275.1 Alphaproteobacteria bacterium | reverse complement strand
GCACAGCCCGGCCAGCGCCAGCCGCAGCCAGTGCGGCCGCACATGGTCGACCAGCAGGCGGCGCATCAGCACGCGCGTGGACTGGTCGAGGCCGATCTTGCCGATGGGAGAGCCCTGCACCCGGGTGCCCGCTGTCAAAGTGGGGTTGGCGGCGGAAATCGCCCGGACCATAGCACGGGCGCCAAGGCGGCTCCAATTGCCGCGCTGGGGGCGCGGGCGTTGAGAGGACTTATCATATGGCCTTGATCCGCCTACATTAACCCCAAACCCTGTTGCCCCCGACCTGGGAGAATGCCCATGCAGACCGACGACAAGACCCGAACCGAGCTGGAGGCTGCCGCGTTCCGCCGGCTGGTCGAGCACCTGCGCCAGCGCACCGACGTGCAGAACATCGACTTGATGAACCTGGCCGGGTTCTGCCGCAACTGCCTGTCGAAATGGTACCTGGCCGAGGCCGAGGCGCGCGGCGTGTCGATGACCGACCCGCAGGCGCGCGAAGCGGTCTACGGCATGCCCTATGACGAGTGGAAGAAGAAATACGTCAAGGAAGCCACGCCCGAGCAGTTGAAGAAGCTCCGCGAAGCGACCAAGGACCACAAGCACTGAGCCCCGGACAATCCACCCACGGAATTCACAGGCGGGCGCGCTTGCACGGCCGCCGCCGCCACCGCTATGGTCCCGCGCCGCGACGGCATTTCACACGGCATTTCACGAGGGCGGGACCGGGCAAATGGCAGCGAAGAAGGGTTCGGGCGGGGTCGACGCGGGACGCTTGAAATCGTTGATCCAGCGGATCGAGAAGCTGGAGGAGGAGAAGCAGGCGCTGGCGGGCGACATCAAGGAAGTGTTTTCCGAGGCCAAGAGCGCCGGCTACGACGTCAAGATCATCCGCCAGGTCATCCGCATCCGCAAGATGGACAAGGCCGACCGGGCCGAGCAGGACGAGCTGTTGGACCTCTACCTGAACGCGGTCGGCGAATGACCGGCCGGGGGGCGCGCCCGCGATGAGCAACGAGACCGGCAAACGCACGGGCGGCCGCATCCTGGTCGACGCGCTGGCCCTGAACGGCGCCGATACCGCCTTCTGCGTCCCCGGCGAAAGCTACCTGGCCGTGCTCGACGCGCTGCACGACACCCAGCAGATCCGCACCATCGTCTGCCGCCAGGAAGGCGGCGCGGCGATGATGGCGGAAGCGCACGGCAAGCTGACCGGAAGGCCGGGCATCTGCTTCGTCACCCGCGGCCCCGGCGCCAGCAACGCGTCCTCGGGCCTGCACGTGGCGGCGCAGGATTCGACGCCGATGATCCTGTTCATCGGCCAGGTCGACAGCCAGACCGTCGACCGCGAGGGCTTCCAGGAAGTCGACTACAAGCAGATGTTCGGCGGCACGGCGAAGTTCGTCGGCCAGATCAACAACGCCGCGCGGGTCCCCGAATACATCAACCGCGCCTTCCAGATCGCCACTTCCGGCCGGCCGGGGCCGGTCGTGCTGGCCCTGCCCGAGGATATGCTGACCGATCTGGCCGAGGTCGCCGACGCCGCGCCGTCGCGCGGAGCCCAGGCCGAGCCCGCGCCGGCGCAGCTGGCGGCGCTGCGCGACCGTCTGGCCAGGGCCGAGCGGCCGCTGCTGGTCGTCGGCGGCGGGGTGTGGAGCGCCGAGGGCGCCGCCGACGCCAAGCGCTTCGCCGAGCGCAACGGGCTGCCCGTCTTCACGACCTTCCGCCGCCAGGACTACGTCGACAGCGACTACGCCGGCTATGCCGGATTCCTCGGCGTCGGCATGCCGGCGACCGCGATCAAGCGCGCCAGGGACAGCGACCTGATCCTGGCCCTGGGCACGCGGCTGGGCGACGTGGTGACCGACGGCTACGCCATGTTCGACCTGCCGCGGCCGAAGCAGGCCATCGTCCATGTCCATCCCGATCCCGACGAGATCGGGCGGGTGTGGCAGGCCGATCTCGGCATCGTCGCCTCGCCGATCGCGGCGACCCGAGCGCTCGCCGCGATGGATCCGGTCGCGGATCCGGGCCGATGGGCGGCCTGGACCAAGGCGGCGCGCGCCGACTACATCGAGGAATCGACACCGCGGTCCACGCCCGGCGCGATTGACTTGAGCGCCGTCGTCAAGCACCTGTCGGACAACCTGCCGGCCGACGCGATCATCACCAATGGCGCCGGCAACTACGCGACTTGGGCGCATCGCTACTACCGCTTCCGGCGCTATCGCACCCAGTTGGCGCCGACCAGCGGATCGATGGGCTATGGGCTGCCGGCGGCGGTGGCGGCGAAGCTTGCGGAGCCCCACCGCCAGGTCGTGTGCTTCGCGGGCGACGGCTGCTTGATGATGACGGTGCAGGAGCTCGCGACCGCCGTGCAGTTCGGGGCCGCCTTCGTCGTGATCGTCTTCAACAATGGCATCTACGGCACGATCCGCATGCACCAGGAGCGCCACTATCCGGGACGCGTGTCGGGCACCGACATGGTCAATCCGGATTTCGCGGCGCTGGCGCGCGCCTTCGGCGGGCATGGCGAGACGGTCGAGCGCACGGACCAGTTCGCCGCGGCTTTTCAGCGCGCGGCGGCGAGCGGCAAGGTCGCGGTGATCGATCTGAAGGTCGATCCCGAGGCGCTTACCACCCGCGCTTCGTTGTCGGAGATCCGCGCGGCCGCCATCAAAAAGCAGCAGGCCGCGGCGCGCTGAGCGCTACTTGATCGGCGAGAACGGCGCCGGCACCAGGATGCGGTTTTCCATCTTCATGAGCAGCGGCCGCGCCTTTTCCATGTAGGCGAGCCATTGCGGGTCCTGGAACAGCGCCGTGCGGCGGCGCTGGCGCTCCTCGAAGCTGTCATAACCCCAGAGATGCACGATCTGGTTGAGCGTGCCGATCTCGGTCTGAAAGAAGCCGATCAGCCGGCCGAGGATGCGGGTCTGCACCGGCATCCCCTCGGCCTCGTAGAGCTTGAACAGTTCCGCGACCTTTCCCGGATGGAGGGTGTAGGTGCGCTCGTCGACGATCATCCGGTCCTCCCGCGTTCGCTGGCGATGCCGAAAAGAAAAGGGGCGGGCCCGAAGGCCCGCCCCGATCGGTATGTGTCGCTGTAGCTGCGACTAGAAGCTGAGACGGAAGCCTGTTGACCAGGCGATGCCGGTGGATTCCTCGGTCGCCGTGTCGTTGCCGTCGTACTTCGCGTAGTTGATGACCGAGAACACGCGGATGCCCGGCCCGAGCGTGTATTGACCGCCCAGCTC
>JADLEG010000208.1 GCA_020846275.1 Alphaproteobacteria bacterium | reverse complement strand
CGTGCATGTTCTTGTAGGTGTATTCCTTGAGCGAGCCGTCGAACACGCCGATCAGCCCCTCGTGCAGGATGTAGAAGCCCAGCACCTGCGGCGTGCCGGCCCGGCTGACCAGCGAATAGGGGAACAGGGTCACGGCCGCGCCGCCGGCATTGTCGACCTTCTGCGTCACCGTCAGCATGAAGTTCGCGTCGATCGCGTAGCGCCGCGAGAATTTGAGCCCCGCCCCGTTGTCCCAGGTCAGCGTGACGGGTTTGTCGGCGGTCAGCACGTCGCGATCGGCCGTCCACACCGTGCTTGAGTCGGGCAGCTTCGGCGCGTCGCTGCCCGGGGCCGCCGTCCAGCCGAACTCGGCGTAGTAGGCATCCGCGGTTCCGGGCGGCGACAGCAGCTTGATGCGCGGGCTGTCGGGCTCGACCGTCTCGCGATAGTCCTTCAGCACCACGTCGTCGACCAGCCCGCCGGTGAGCGCGATCGAGCCGAGCAGGCGCGGGGAATCGATCTTGACGCGCTTCGTCTCGCCGATCACCTGGTCGCGGTCGCGCGCGGCCGCGGGCGATGCAGCCGGTGCCGTCCCCGGCACGGCGCCCGGCGCCGGGGCGTTGGCGCCCGGCGCGGTCGGCGCCGCGGGCGTGGTCTGGGCCTGCTGCTGTTGTTGTTGCTGTTGCTGCTGCTGGACGCGCGGCCGGTCGTAGAGATAGTGGAAGCCCAGCACGATCGCGATCGAAAGCGCGATCGCAACGAAGAGGTTCTTCTGGTCCATTACCGGGCCCGCTCCCGCGCGCAGTCGCATTGCCGATTGCGGCCGAAGCGCAATGGCGATTCATCCGGCACCGGATCGAAGCCGGAACCGCCCCAGGGATGGCAGCGCAGCAGGCGCCGCGCGCCGAGATAGGTGCCGGCCAGCGCGCCGTGCCGGCCGATCGCCTCGCAGGCATACTCCGAGCAACTCGGCGCATAGCGGCAGTTCACGCCGATCACCGGCGCGATGGTCCATTGATAGGCGCGGATCGCGCCGCGCAGGGCCGTGGCGGCCGGGTTCATGGCGCCTTCTCCGGATCCTTGGCGCGCCAGCGGCCGAGGCGCCGCAACGCGGTTTCCAGGTCCTCGACCAGGCTTTTCCAGGGACGCGTCGCGGTATCTTGGCGCGCCACCAGGACATAGTCGTTCCCCGCCGCGCCGTGGCGCGCCAGGACCGGGCGCACCAGCGCCCGGAGCCGCCGCCGCGCGCGATTGCGCACCACCGCGCCGCCGACCTTGCGGCTGGCGGTCAGGCCGACGCGGATTTCGCCGCCCGCCTCGGCGCTGGTGCAGGCCTGCAGGACCAGCCCCGGCGCGGCAAAGCGCCGCCCGCGCTGCGCGACGCGCAGGAATTCCGGGCGGCGTTTGAGCCGTCCTACCGGCGCGTCCATGGGCATGGAGCTAATCCGACGGATCAGGCGGAAAGGCGCTTGCGGCCCTTCGAGCGACGCGACGCCAGGACTTTGCGGCCGCCAAGTGTCTTCAAACGCGCACGGAATCCGTGCCGGCGCTTGCGGACGAGCTTGCTGGGCTGGTAGGTGCGCTTCACGACCAGGCACTCCGATCGGCATTCCGGAAAACCGCGCGGCTTATAGAGGCTGGGCGGGGGGAAGTCAATTGCGGCTGCCCCGAAAAACCCCGGATTTTCCGGGTGCCTAGGCCTTGGCCGCGCCACGCCGCGGCGGCTAGTGTCGCGCGAGCGTGAGTGGCCGTGAGGCGAATGCGCTGGTTAAGTCCTGGAACGCCGACCCCGGCGCCAGGATACGGGAGGCAGACCCCATGGCCCAAGGCGGCCCATCCTCGGGCCCCAGCCCCGCGGCCCCGGCACGGCGCCACGGATGGCTGCGGCGCCTGTGGCCGCTCCTGGTCCTGGCCGTTGGGCTTGCCCTGTTCCTGGCGCTGCGCCTCGACCGCTATGTCGGGTTTTCGGCCTTGAAGGAAAACCGGACCCTGCTATTGGGGCTGGTCGAGCGCCATGCGGTCGCCTCGGCCCTCGGCTTCGTGGCCATCTACGCCCTGGCGGCGGCATTCTCCCTGCCCGTCGCCGCGGTGCTCAGCATTTCCGGGGGTTTCCTGTTCGGACAGTGGTGGGGCACGGTGCTGAACGTGGCGGGCGCCGTCACCGGCGCGACCGCCCTGTTCCTGGCCGCGCGGACCGCGTTCGGCGACAGCCTGCGCCGCGGCGCCGGGCCCTGGCTGGCGCGCATGGAGGACGGCTTCCGCGACGACGCATTCTTCTACCTACTGGTTCTGCGGCTCGTCCCGCTGTTCCCGTTCGTCGCCGTGAACCTGGTCCCGGCCGCGCTCGGCGTGGGGCTGCGGGACTTCGTGCTGGCAACCTTCATCGGCATCATTCCCGGCGCCTTCGTCTACACCTCGGTCGGCGCGGGGCTGGGCAGCGTGTTCGATGCCGGCGGCGAGTTCCAGCCCTCGGGCATCCTGACCCCCCAGGTGATCACCGCCCTGGTCGGGCTTGCCTGCTTGGCTCTGGTGCCGGTGGTGTATAAGAAGCTCCGGCGATCCCGCTGATTTCCCTTGGGAGACAGGATGCTATCGGTCGATCTGTGCGTCATCGGCGCGGGTTCGGGCGGCCTCACGGTCGCCGCCGGCGCGTCGCAGATGGGCGCCAGCGTGGCGCTGGTGGAGCGCGACCGCATGGGCGGCGACTGTCTGAACTTCGGCTGCGTGCCGTCGAAGGCGCTGCTGGCGGCCGCCCACGCGGCCGAGGCGATGCGCCAGGCCGACCGGCTGGGCATCGAGCGCCACGAGCCGCGGGTCGATTTCGCCCGGGTGATGGACCACGTGCAGGGCGTGATCGACGCCATCGCGCCAAACGACAGCCGCGACCGGTTCGAGGGCCTGGGCGTCCGGGTCATCAAGGCCGAGGCGCGCTTCACATCGGGCACCACGCTGGAGGCGGGCGGCGAGACCATCCAGGCCCGGCGCGTCGTGATCGCCACCGGCTCGGCGCCGATGGTGCCGCCGATCCCCGGCCTGGCCGAAGCGCCCTACCTGACCAACGAGACGGTGTTCGCCAACGACCGCAAGCCTTCGCACTTGATCGTCGTGGGCGGCGGCCCGGTCGGGCTGGAACTGGCCCAGGCGCATCGCCGCCTGGGGTCGACGGTGACCGTCATCGAGATGAAATCGATCCTGCCCAAGGACGACCCCGAGCTTGTGGACGTGGTGCGCGCCGCCCTGCTGCGCGAGGGCGTGATCCTGCTGGAAGGGTCCGCCGTGACGCGGATCGACAAGTCCGCCGGCGGAATCGTGGTTTCGGTCAAGCGCGAGGGCGGCGAGTTGCGGGTCGCGGGCTCGCATCTGCTGGTCGCCGCCGGCCGCAAGCCCAACGCGGACGGATTGAACCTGGAGGCGGCCGGCGTGGTCTACGGGCCCGGCGGAATCCAGACCGACCGGCGGCTGCGCACGTCGAACCGCCGCATCTACGCCATCGGCGACGTCACCGGACGCTTCCCGTTCACCCACACGGCCAGCTACCATGCCGGGATCGTGCTGCGGAACGCGCTGTTCCGCTTGCCCGCGAAGGTGGACGATCGCGCCATGCCCTGGGTCACCTATACCGATCCCGAGCTCGCCCAGGTCGGCATGGGCGAAGCCGCCGCGCGCGAGCTCTACGGCAAGCCCATCGTGCTGCGCTGGCCGTTCCACGAGAACGACCGCGCCCGGGCCGAACGCACCACCGAGGGCTTCGCCAAGGTCGTGCTGGACCGCGCCGGGCGCATCCTGGGCGCCGCCATCGTCGGCCCGCGCGCGGGCGAGCTTCTGCAGCCCTGGTGCCTGGCGATCGCCAAGGGCATGAAGATCGGCGCCATGGCCGGCCTGATCGTGCCCTACCCCACGCTGGGCGAGGTGAACAAGCGCCTGGCCGGCAGCTACTACGCGCCGAAGCTGTTCAGCGACGCGACGCGCCGCATCGTGCGCTTCCTGATGAGGCTGGGATGACGGAGCCGCGCCGCTTCCTGCCGCCCTGGGCGCGCGGCCTGTCGGCGCGGCTGCTGCTGCTGACCATGGTCTTCGTGATGGTCAGCGAGATCCTGATCTACCTGCCGTCGATCGCGCGCTTCCGCCATTCCTACCTGGAAGTGCGGCTGAGCAACGCGCACCTGGCGATCCTGGCGTTGGATTCCACCACCGCCAGCACGGTCGACACGCTGTTGACCCAGCGGCTGCTGGACCATGCCGAGGCCAGCGCCATCGTCGTGCGCTCGCCCGGGCATGGCACGATCATGTTGATGCACGACCAGGTGCCGCAGCCCGACGTGACGGTCGATCTGCGCGCCATGAGCTGGTACGTCGAGATCGGCGAAGCGCTGCGCACGCTGGCGGCCGACGAGGGGCGCATCCTCAGGGTGATCGGCGAATCGCCCAAGGCGCCGGGCGTGACGGTCGAGGTTCTGATGCGCGAATCCGCGCTGCGCCGCGCGATGATCGGCTATTCCCAGCGCATCCTGGCGCTGTCGATCGTCATCTCGCTGCTCACCGCCGGGCTGGTCTACCTGTCGCTGCATTACCTGATGGTCAGGCCGATGCGGCGGCTGACCGAAAGCATGGTCGCGTTCCGCGCCGATCCCGACAACCCCGGCAGCGCCATCGGGCCCAGCCGGCGCGGCGATGAGATCGGCGTGGCCACCCGCGAACTGGCCGAGATGCAGTCCGGCCTGGTGCAGGCGCTGCGCCAGAAGGCGCATCTGGCCGCGCTGGGCGAGGCGGTCGGCAAGATCAACCACGACCTGCGCAACATCCTGTCGACCGCGCGGCTGGTGTCCGACCGGCTGACCGCGAGCGCCGATCCCTATGTCCGCAAGACCGCGCCAACGCTGCTCGACGCCATCGACAAGGCGGTCGACCTGTGCTCGCGCACGCTGGAGTTCACGCGCGAGGAGCCGCCCGCGCCGCGCCGCACGCGCTTCGGCCTGCGCGACCTGATCGAGGAGGTGATCGCGGGCCTGGCGCCGGCGGCGATCGGCGTGCGCTGGCTCAACGACATCGACCCCGCGCTGCAGATCTCGGCCGACCGCGACCAGCTCTACCGCGCGATCTCGAACCTTGCCCGCAACGCGATGGAGGCGGGCGCCGGCCGCATCGCGTTCAAGGCCGCGCGGACGGCCGAGCGGGTCGGCATGATCGTCGGCGACGACGGGCCGGGCATTCCCGCGGCCGCGCGCGAACACCTGTTCCAGCCCTTCGCCGGATCGACCCGCCGGGGCGGGACCGGGCTTGGCCTGCCGATCGCGCGCGAGGTGCTGCGCGCGCATGGGGGCGACGTGACCCTGCAGGAATCCGGCCCGGGCGGCACCCGCTTCCGCATCGAATTGCCGGACGACCAGCCGGCCCTGCGCGGGGACGGGCAGGACTTGTCTCGGCGCGCGATTTCCTGATAGGGAAGGCGCGGCTTTCACGACCTGTCGGGGACATTCATGCAAGGCACTTGCAAGTGGTTCGGCGGCGCGGCGATCGGCTTGATCGGCCTTTTGGGCCTGTTCCTGTCGGCGCATGCCCACGACGCCACGTTCTACGGGCTGGGGCTGGCGATCTTCGTGGTCGCCGTGCTGGTCATCGGCGCGATGGTCAAGCGCCACTTCGACCTGGCCGAGGGCGCGCACTAGCGTAGGCGTACCCGCGTGGCCTGGGATCCCGGGCAATACCTGAAATTCGGCGGCGAGCGCCTGCGGCCGGCGCTCGACCTTCTGGCGCGCGTGCCGGTCGAGTCGCCCGCGCGCGTCGTCGACCTGGGCTGCGGCACGGGCTCGATCACCCGCATCCTGGCCGCGCGCTATCCCAGGGCCGCGGTGACGGGGCTCGACGGTTCGGCCGAGATGCTGGCCAAGGCGGCCAAGGAGCCGACGCCGGGCGAGATGATCGCCTGGGAGCAGGCGGACATTGCGACCTGGACCGCGCGCCACAAGGTCGACCTGGTGTATTCCAACGCCGCGCTGCAATGGCTGAAGGGCCACGAGACGCTGTTCCCGCACCTCGTCGATCAATTGGCACCGGACGGTGTCCTGGCGGTGCAGATGCCGCGCAACCACGGCGCGCCGTCGCACACCCTGATGGAGGCGGAGATCGCGCGTCGCCCCAAATTGGCCGAGCGCCTGAAGAGCAAGCCCCGCTCGTATCCGCCCGGCGAGCCCGGCTACTACTACGACCTGCTGCGGCCGCGCTGCGCCGCGGTCGATATCTGGCAGACCGAGTACCTGCACGTGCTGGCGGGCGAGGATCCCGTGGTCGAATGGACCAAGGGTACCGCCTTGAAACCGGTGCTCGACGCCCTGGAGCCGGACGAGCGTGACGATTTCCTGGCCGAGTACAAGTCCGCCTGCCGCAATGCCTACAAACCGCGCCCCGACGGCAAGACGCTGTTCCCGTTCCGGCGCATTTTCATCGTGGCGGTGAAATAGAGCGACGCACGGCCTTTGTCATTCTTCATAGTCGTCATGCCCGCGCATGACGGAACGAAATCAATCCACCGCCAGCGCCAGCGACTTCAGGTAGGCCGTCTCGGGCAGGTAGGGATGCACGGGATGGTCAGGGCCGGCGCCGGCGGCGCGCAGGATGCGGCCGCTGCGTCCCGCGTCGGCCAGGCCGCGGCGGACCTGCTCGGCGAAGGTCTCGGTCTCCATGTTGTGCGAGCACGAGGCGATGAACAGGATGCCGCCGGGGAGCGTCAGCCGCGCCGCCATCCGCGCCAACTTGCGGTAGCCGCGCGCGCCCGCCGCCAGGTCCTTCTTCGATTTCACGAAGGCGGGCGGATCGGCGATCACCACGTCGAAGCGCTCGCCGGCATCGGCCAGGCGCTCGCACTCCGTGAAAATGTCGGCGCGCACGAAACGGCAGCGCTGGGCGACCCGGTTCTCCCTGGCCGCGCGCTCGGCCAGCGCCAGCGCCGGCTCGGAGCGGTCGACCGCCACCACCTCGCCCGCGCCGGAAGCGGCGGCCTGCACCGCGAAGCCGCCGGTGTGGCTATAGAGGTCGATCACGCGCGCCGGCTGGGTGCTGGCGCCTTGGGCGCCCACGCCGCGACGCGCCAGCGCCGCCATGAAGGCGCGGTTGCCGCGCTGGTCGTAGAACCAGCCGGTCTTCTGGCCGCCCAGCAGGTCGGCGAAGAAGGCGACGCCGTTCTCGACCAGCTTCACCGGGCCGTCGACGGTTCCCTTGACGACCGTGACGTGCTGGTCGAGGCCCTCGAGCGCGCGGATCGCGCCGTCGTTGCGCAGCACGACCGCCTGGGGCGACAGCACCTGGTCGATCGCCTGCAGCAGCACGGGCCGCAGCTTCTCCATCCCGGCGGTGTTGAGCTGGACGACGACGACGTCGCCGAAGCGGTCGATCACCAGCCCCGGCAAGCCGTCCGCCTCGGCATGCACCAGGCGGTAATAGGGCGCGTCGAACAGGCGCTCGCGTAGCGACAGCGCGCGCTTGAGCCGGCGCGCGATGAAGCCGGCATCCAGGGGCGCCTTGGCGTCGCGGTCGAGCAGCCGCGCGGCCACCAGCGTGCGCGGGTTGAACATCGCCACGCCCAGCGCCTGGCCCTCGGCCGATTGCAGCGTCACGGCCCCGCCCGGCGGCAGGGCCTTGGCGGTTTCATCCATCGCCACCTCGTTGGAGAATACCCAGGGATGGCCGCGCTTCAGCCGGGCGTCGCGGCCGGGCAGCAGGCGCAGGACCGGGCGCAGGCCAGGCTCAGTCGCCACGCGCCACGCCTTCGCGCCGCGGATCGGCGCCGCCGGTCAAGGTTCCGCCCGCGCCGCGGACGATGCCCTGCGTGCCGCTGGTGAACTCCAGCACCGACACCCTGTGCCCCATCGCCTCGAGCGCCGGCTTCAGCGCCTCGGCCTCGGTCCCCTTCTCCAGCTCCGTCGCGCCGCCGCGGTTGCCGACATTGGCGAGCGCGATCGCCTGCTGGATGTCCAGGCCCCAGTCGAGCACGGCGACGATCGTCTTGACGACGTAGTTGATGATGGCGCTGCCGCCGGGCGAGCCGACCGTCATCACCAGCCGCCCGTCGCGGTCGAACACCAGCGTCGGCGACATCGAGCTGCGCGGGCGCTTGCGAGCCTCGATCCGGTTGGCGACCGGCCGGCCCTCGTCGGTCGGCTGAAAGGCGAAATCGGTCAGCTCGTTGTTGAGCAGGAAGCCGTGCACCATCAGCCGCGAGCCGAACTGGTCCTCGATCGTCGTGGTCATCGCGATCGCGTTGCCGGCGGCGTCGATCACCGAGATCTGCGAGGTCGACGGCAATTCGAGCGAATCATCGTGGCCCCAGTCCGCCGGCAGCACGGACGTGTCTTTAAGCGGCGGCTGGCCGGGCTCGGCCTTGGCCATCGCCTTGCCCGGCTGGATCAGCGCCGCGCGCGACTTCAGATAGCCGGGATCGATCAGGCCCTTCACTGGCACCTTCACGAAATCGGCGTCGGCCATGTAGAGGCCGCGATCGGCATAGGCAAGCCGCATCGCCTCGGCCATCAGGTGCACGGCCTCGGCCGAGAGCGGCTTCAGCGTCTTCAGGTCGAATTCCTGCAGCATGCCGAGGATCTGCAGCACGGTCAGCCCGCCCGAGCTTGGCGGGCCCATGCCGCACACCACCCAGATGCGGTACGGCCCGCAGACCGGCGGGCGCTCGACCGCGCCGTAGCCCGCCAGGTCGGCCAGCGTCATGTCGCCCGGATTGGCCGGCGCCTGGGCGATCGTGGCGACGATGTCGCGGGCGATGTCGCCGCGATAGAAGGCGTCGGCCCCGTCGCGCGCGATCGCGCCGAGCACGTCGGCGAGCGGCTTGTTGACCAGCACATGCCCGACCGGCCAGGGCGATCCGTCGGGACGGTAGAAATAGGCGTTCGCGGGCTCGACCGTCGGCAGCAGCTTCTCGGTCGCAAGCAGCGTGTTCAGCCGCGGCGAGACGGCGAAGCCCTTGGCGGAAAGCCCGATCGCCGGCTCGAACAGCGTTTCCCACGCCAGCTTGCCGTAAAGCTTGTGCGCCAGCTCCAGCGCGCGCAGCAGGCCGGGCACGCCGACCGAGCGGCCGCCGACCACCGCCTCGACGAATTTCATCGGCTTGCCGTCGGCGCCGAGGAAGCGGTCGGGGCGCGCCGCGGCCGGCGCCATCTCGCGCCCGTCGAAGCTGGTCGTGGTCCGCGACGCGGCGTCGTAGTGGAGGATGAACGCGCCGCCGCCGATGCCCGAGGATTGCGGCTCGACCAGATTGAGCACGAGCTGGGCGGCGATCGCGGCATCGATGGCGCTGCCGCCCCGGCGCAAGATCGCCGCGCCCGCATCGGCCGCCAGCGGATTGGCCGCCGCCAGCATGAAGCGCCCGGCCTTGGCGGCGGTCGTCGCCGCGGCACGGCCGCTCGGCGCCTCGGGCGCGAGCTGCGCGACGCCCGGTACGGCGAGCAACAGGCCGCATGCCGCCAGGATGGACGCGGCAAGGGCTGGCCGGCGCGGGCGCGGACAGGTCATGGCAGGCTCCTCACCGCTCGGCGATCATCGGTCGCAGCGACGGTGGCGCGAAATTCGATCCGGAAGTATGGGATAGTCCCGAGGCCGCCATCAAGGAGCCCGCGCCCCATGATCCTGGCGATGGTCGTCAGCCTCGTCCTGGTTTCCTCCACCATCCTGGTCCACTACGAGGCGCTTCGCCTCGTTTCGATCGCCTTGCCGCGCCTGACCGTGGTGCGGCCGCGCGCGCGCATCGTCTTCGTCATGTTCGCCGCCTTCGGGGCCCATACGGTCGAGGTCTATCTCTACGCCATCGCCTATTGGCTGCTGGAGGAGCACTACGGCTTCGGCAACGTCGTGCTGCATGGCACTCCGCCGCAGGCGCTGGACTTCGTCGACCTGGTCTATTTCTCGACCATCACCTACACCTCGGTCGGCTTCGGCGATGTCGTGCCCCTGGGGGGCTTGCGGTTGATCACGGGCGTCGAGGCGCTCAACGGGCTTTTGATGATCGCCTGGTCGGCGTCCTACACCTTCCTCTGCATGCAGGACCTCTGGCCCCTGCATGTGCGCCGGACGAAGACGCCGCCGGGACACCACCGGCGCTGAGCATCGCGGCCGGGGCGGCGTCAAAGCAGGCGCGGCTGGTCGGCCCTGGGCTTGGCCGGCCCGGCCGGGTGCAGGTGCGCGACGGCAAACGCGCCCGAGCCCGCCAGCCGCTCGGCCACCATCAGCCGGTGGCAATCGGCCGGATCACGCTCCAGGCACATCAGGCAAACGGGGCCGATTTCGGCCAGTGACCGTACGGTT
The DNA here is from genome assembly GCA_020846275.1 of Alphaproteobacteria bacterium. GTDB lineage: Bacteria > Pseudomonadota > Alphaproteobacteria > JAEULC01 > JAEULC01 > JAEULC01. The sequence goes on along the minus strand of JADLEG010000208.1, from coordinate 5,125 downwards.
TCGAGGCCCGTACGTGCCGCATCCCCGTCCAGGTGGGCCTGGAAAAGGGTGCGGCAGCGGTCGGTGTCGCCGGCTTCGGCAGCCATCCGCGATGCTGGTGGGTTGCCAAGGGTTTTCAGATGGATATAGGAAATTCCTGCGTCTTCGATCGCACGTCGCAAGGCGCCTTGGCGAAACTCCGGCCGGCGGGAAAACGGGGAAAAGCGTATGTCCGCGAGGGTGGCGACGCCGTTGGCCTCGAGGCAGGCGATGAACGCGGCCAGACCGGCGCCCTGGTAGCCGATCGTGAAAACCCGTGCGCCTGCCATCGCCCTATTTTCGCGCCCGGTTGCCGGCGATCGGCTGGGCGAATTGCGGCTCGAGGTCCCAGGGGAAATGGATCCAAGTGTCCTGGCTGACCTCGGTGATGAAGGTGTCCACCAGCGGCCGGCCGGCCGGCTTGGCATAGATCGCGGCGACATGCGCCTTGGGCAGCATCTTGCGCACCGCGCGCATCGTATTGCCGGTATCGACCAGGTCGTCGATGATCAGCCAGCCGGTGCCGTCGCCGTCGACGCTCTTCAGCACCTTCACCTCGCTCTGGGCCTGATGGTCGTAGCTGGCGACGCAGATCGTGTCGATCAGCCGGATCTCGAGCTCGCGCGCGATGATCGCCGCCGGCACCAGCCCGCCGCGCGTGATGGCGATGATCCCCTTCCATGGCCCGGCATCGACCAGGCGCCAGGCCAGCGCCCGGGCGTTGCGGTGCAGCTCCTCCCAGGACACGGGAAAGCTCTTCTGGAAGCGCTCTTTTTCCGTCACGGCCAACCCCCGACGCTTGAAGCGCCGGGTTTTAGCAGCGTCGCGGCCTCAAGGGCAATGCGTCAGGCGTCGTCGTGGCGGAACGGCAGGATGTAGCAGCCGTCGATCCGCCAGGTGCCGTCTTCCATCTGCTTCATCGGATAGACGGCGATCACCGGCACGCCGTCCGGGCCGATCACGATCACCCGCTGCGCCGGCGCGCCGTTGAAGGAAATGATGTCCTTGAAGGTCACGGCGCGCGGGCGATAGACGGGCTGGTAGCCGGTACGCACCATGGTCATGAAATTGTCGGGCGTCTGGAACATCGACTGGATGCCCGGCGCGGCGAAGGAGAAGGCCGACGAGCCGTCGTCGCGCTGGAAGGCCTGGAGCTGGCTTTCGATCACCTGGCGGATGGCGGCGCGGTCGACGTCCGGCATGGCCATCGGCTCGCCCGAGACCTGGGCCAGGCTGGGGCCGGCCAGTGCCGGCGCGGGCGATGCCCCGGCGATCCCGAGCGCCAGGGCGAATGCAAGAACAGCGCATTTGCAGAATTCACGCATGGCCGACCCCTCCATCGTGATGTCGCGGCGATCCACTTGGAATGAACACCGCAACGCGATGTTCCATTCGCCGGTTATGGGGAAAATACGCTCGAACCGGGGTTTCGGATGTACAAACGGCCGGAAATCGCCCGAAATCGTCCAGGCGCGGCTAACGTACGTACAGATGGACCTCGTTTGCCTGGATCTGGGCGCTGTTGGTGGCCGACAGCGTGACCCGTGCGGGCGGCAGGCCCATGTTGGTCAGCGACCGCATTACGTGCTCGGCGTTGCGCCGGGCGGCGGCGCCGGAGCTGGGACCCGGACCGGGCTTGGCCGGCGACACCGCCACCAGGTCGAACATCGCGTCGGGCTTGCGGTCCAGGGCCTGGCTGACGGCGGCGTAGAGCTGCTGCTCGTACTCGACGTTCGGGCGGTCGAACTTGACCACCACCAGCGGGCGGCGGTTGCCGGGCGGCTGGGGCTGCGGGGCGGGCGAACCAGCGGCGGCCATCTGGGTCGGGGTCGGCCCCATGCTGACGAACGGACGGTTGTAGAGGCTGGGCCCGTAGAGCTCGCCGTTCTTCACCGCCACGGACAGGAGTTGCAGGTTGCGCCGCTCGCCGGCGAGATAGTTGTTCTGGCGCTGCAGGTCTTCGCTGAGCTCGTTCAGCAGGCGCTCGATCAGCACCACGGTGCGGTTGATCTCGTCCTCGAGGATGGCGAGCTGGCGATGGTCCTCGTCGACCGCGCCGGAGAGCGAGTAGGCCGCGCGCGTGGAATCGAGCAGGTAGGTCGCCATCGAGGCGTCGCCGGCCGTAGCATTGGTCAGGCGGCTGAGCTTGGCGATGGCGCCGTCGAGCTTGTCGATCTCGCCCTGCGCCTGGTTCCACTGCGCGATCAGCTCGGGATTGCCGGGCGTGGTGCCGACCTGGAGGCGCGAATTGATCGACGCGACGATCTGGTGGTAGAGCCGCGACTGCTGGATCATGTCGGCGCGGTTCTGCTGCAATTCGGCGTTGTGGCTCGAGATCAGGCCTTGCAGCCGCACCAGCTCGCCGCGCAACTGGCCGACCTTCTGACCGACATAGGTGCCGGTGGGGGCGCCGGGCGTCGTGGCCGGGCTGGCGGCGGGGGCCGCCGCGGGCGCGGCGCCCGTGGGCGGGTAGGGCGAAGCCTGGGGCTGCGGCGCCGGCTGGGGGGCGGCCTGGGCCACCATCACCTGGGCCGGCGTCGCGGGCGCGGCGGGGGTTGCCACCTGCGGCACGTCGGGCTGCGGCGGGTTGGCGGCCAGGTTGGAAAGGGTCGAGGCCTCGGCCGAGGAGCCGGGCGGGCCGGCCTTGAGGGCGGGCCAGGTGCCGCCGGCACAGGCGGCGGCCAGCAGTCCCAGCGCGGCCACGGCGACGCAATTACGCAGCGGAGTCATCCCCAAGCGCGGCCTTTCGCTCGCCTTCCCCTCCGGCAATCGGGCCGGTCACCGTGGCGACGGTGCTGTCAGACGATGCTTACGTTATCTGCCAAGGTCACGAAGCCTGCGGAGTCTACTCAAACGATCCACAGGCGACAAGCGCGAATTCCGCGAACTTCCGTGTTTTTCCGTGGTTTATCCGATGCTTGCTATCGTGTTTTGCTTCGAGTAGTGTCCGCCGTCCTCGCGCGCCCGTAGCTCAACTGGATAGAGCACCAGACTACGGATCTGGGGGTTGGGAGTTCGAATCTTCCCGGGCGCGCCAAGATTTCAATCGGTTAGCATTGGTCGACCGACATCGCGGCGCGCAACGCCTGCGAGAGGCGCTGACGCGCCTCCGCGCCGCCGGCGCGCCGGGGCAAGGCACTGTGTCGAATCTACAACTTAGACCGGGATTCTAAGAATTCGCCGCCGCCCCGGAGCGCAACCCCAGCGTTCCGACCCGAATCAGCGCAGCGGGCGATTCGATCTCGTACCGCTTGAGCAACGGTCGCAGCATCCCCGCGACCGCGTCGCGGCCCAGCCGGTCCATCTGCGCCACCGGCGGATCGTCCCAGCGCAGCGCGACGCGCGCCCCCAGGTCGACATCCGCCGCCTCGGCGATGCCCTCGCCCACGAGTTGCAGCACGGGCAGGAAGGTGGCCGCGCGCAGCCGGTCGGCGATCAGCGCCCGGGCGGCCGGATCGGGGGCGGGCGGCGGATCGGCGAGGGTCCAGCTGCCCCCGGCCTCGCCCACGCGCTCGAGCGACCGCGACGGCGCATAGAACGCGCCGAGGCGCGCCAGCGAGCGCTGGGCATGCAGCGCGATGCGCGGCTTGGTCAAGTTCATCACCGCGAACGGCCCCAGAGGGGCGGCAAAGCTGGCGCGCGCCACCTGGTCGATGGCGGCGGGGTCATGCCCCTCGTCGTGCAGCCGCGTGGCCTCGTTGGTGTAGGGGCAGAAGAACCGGTTGACGGCGAAGCCCAGCCCGTCGCGGCAGGCGAGCGCCTGCTTGCCGGTGGCGCCGACAAAGGCCAGGGCGCGGTCGTAGGCGGCCGGCGCGGTGCGCGCGCCGCGCACCACCTCGACCAGGCGGTTGACCGCCGCCGGGCTGAAATAGTGCAGGCCGAGGAACCGCGCGGGGTCGGGCACGAATTCCGCCAATTCGTCGACGCTGAGCGCGCTGGTGTTGGTCGCCACCAGCGTGCCGGCCGCCAGCAGCGGCGCCAGGCGCTGGTAGAGCACGCGCTTGACCGCGAAGTCCTCGAACACCGCCTCGATCACCAGGTCGTTGGCGGCGATGCGCGCCAGCTCGGCGGTCGTCGCGAGCCGGGCGCGGATGGCGGCAGCACCGGCCGCGTCGATGCGCCCCTTCTCGACCCCGCGCGCCAGCATGCGCTCGATGGTGGCGACGGCGCGCTGGAGCTGCGCCGGATCGGCGTCCATGACGACGGCGGACAGACCGTGCTCGATGACGTTCTGAGCGATGCCGGCGCCCATCGTGCCGGCGCCGAGGATTCCAACCGTACGGATGTTCATGATCAACGATCGGGCGTCAGGGCTTCTTCTTGTACGCGTTGTCGTCCTTGGTGACTTCGTAGACCACCGAGGCGGGCGTCGCTTCGTGGATCGTAATCTTCAGCCCCGGCAGTTCCAACTGGTTGTTCCGCACGGGATAGAAGCGGCGCGATCCCGACGCCACCACGTCGGGATTGACGCGATCGTACTGCAGCAGCGACAGGTCGAGATGCGGCGCGGTGCCGCACTCCACGACCGGCGCCGCCGATGCCGCGCTCGCGGGCGGCGCCTTCACGCCGGAGGCGCGGGGCGGCGTGCAGGACTCGAGCTTGCGCACCTCGTTGCCGTGGTAGATCACGTCGTAGTTGACGTAGCCGGCGCTGGTCTTGACCGATTCCTGCACGATCGGCAGGAGCTGCGCGTTCTTGGGCTGCACCTCGAACGCGGTGAAGGGCACGACCTTCCCGGCGCGCAGGCTCGCCGGCACCAGCAAGCCGCCGTCGTTGGCGAAAATCGCCTGGATGTCCGGCGCGCCGGGCGGCGGCGCCGGCAGCGCGATCAGGCTGGCCAGCCGGCCGCTGACCAGCACGCGGTCGGAGACGCGGAACTGCGCGCCTTCGGGAATCTCGATGCGCGCGCCGTCGCCGATCGCGACCATGTTGACCGGCGCGCGAAACGCGCCCGTGCCCTCGGCCGTCATGACGTAGAGCTTGTTGCGGATCATGACCTGGCCGGGCAGGACGCGGTAGCGCTGGCCGACCTCGTAGTTGCGGTCGACCACCACGCGGTCGCGCGTGTCCTTCTTGAAATTGTCCATGACCTGGTCGGTCTTGATCT
>JADLEG010000207.1 GCA_020846275.1 Alphaproteobacteria bacterium | reverse complement strand
GACCGGGACCAGGCCATGGGTGCCCTGGTTGATCTGCCAGTCCACGAAGGACTGGAACGCCTTTTCGTCGACCTTGCCGTCGCGGAACGGCGTGATCAGGGCGACGAACGAGCCTTTGAACATGGAATTCCTCCCTACCCGGCCCGGATCGCGACCCGGACCCCGTCAGGCACGATATCCGCGCGAACAAGGCCCGGCAAGCAAGCAGGTGCCGCGTTATCGTTTTGTCGACGACTTCGGTGGATAAGTTGTAGCGGCCGGAGCCGATTGCTATAAGGCCCTGGCATGCGGCCTGGAATCGCCGGCCGCGCGGAAGGACCAGATGGCGCGATCGCCCAGCCTGACCTCGACCCTGCTGGTTGCCGCCGGCGCCCTGATCGCCGTGCAGGTCGCGATGACGCCGGGCTTCGCCGCCGAGAACCCGCCGGTGGTCCTCAAGGGATCGGGCAGCAAGGCGAATGGCGCCGGCCCCGTCGACAAGAAGGCGCAGGCCAAGAAGTCCGGCAGCGCGAAACCCCAGGCCGCGACCGGCAAGAAGCCCAGCGCGAAAAAGCCCGACCTGCGGAAGACCGCCGGGATCATCCTGCCCGCCTCGCTCAAGCCGCTGCTCAGCGACGCCGATCGCGCGCTTTACAGGGAAGCCTTCGCCAAGGCCCGCGACGGCAAGTGGGCCGACGTGCAGAGGCTGGCCGGCCGTGCCAAGGAACAGCTCCCTGCCAAGCTCCTGCGCGCGCTCGAGCTTGCCAGCAGCGGCGACTACGCGACCGTGGTCGACTTCATCGCCCAGAACCCCGACTGGCCGTACCAGAACGGCCTGCGCCTGAGGGCCGAGGACCAGTCGCGGGGGCAGCCGGCCGAGCTGGTGCTGGAGTGGTTCAAGCGCTTCCCGCCGATCGGCACCAAGGGCAATCTCGCGCTGGCCCAGGCGATGGTGAGCGTCGGCCGCGTCGAGGATGCCAACGCGCTGGTCCGCCAAGCCTGGATCTATGCCAATTTCGACGTGGCGGAAGAGCGCGCCTTCCTCGACCGCTATCGCGGCATCTTGACCGACAAGGACGACCTCGCGCGGCTCGACCGCCTGCTGTGGGACGACCAGGTGCCCGCCGCGCGGCGGATGATGACGCGCGTGGAGGAGCCCTACCGCCACCTGGCCGAGGCGCGCATCCGCCTGATGCGTCGCGAGGCCGGCGTCGACACGATCCTCGCCAAGGTGCCCGAAGCCCTGCGGGGCGATCCCGGGCTGGTGTTCGAGCGGCTGCGCTACCGGCGGCGCCAGAACGACTACGAAGGGGCGCGCGACCTGCTCGGCAACCTGCCGCACGACCTGCGCCGCCCCGGCGAATGGTGGACCGAGCTGTCCTACGTGATCCGCCGCACGCTGGCGGCGGGCGACGTGTCGCTGGCCTATCGCATCGCCAAGGACCATCGCCAGGACGGCGGGCCTAGCCTGGCCGAGGCGGAGTTCCTGGCCGGGTGGATCGCGCTGCGCTCGCTCAACGACGCGGTCGAGGCGCGCCAGCATTTCCAGACCCTCTACGGCGCGGTGAAGTTCCCGGTCAGCCTGGCGCGCGCCGCCTACTGGTCGGGCCGCGCGGCCGAGGCCGCCCAGGACCCGGTGGCGGCGCAGGACTGGTACCGGCGCGGCGCCAAGCACACGACCACCTTTTACGGCCAGCTCAGCGCCCGGCGGCTGGGCGAGGACCCGGGCAATTTCCTGACGCCCGAGCCGGTGCCGACCGCCGAGCAGATCGCCCGCTTCGAGCGCGGCGAGCTGGCGCGCCTGACGCGCATGATGGCGGAGATCGACGAGCGCGACCGCGTGAAGCTGATGTTCCGCCACCTGGCCCAGAACGCCGGCACGCCGTCGGATTTCGCGCTGGTGGCGCGCCTGGCGCTGGCGATGGACATGCCCGACCAGGCGGTGCGCGTGTCGCGCCGCGCCGAACGCGAGGCCGTGCCGCTGACCACGCTCGGCTATCCGCTGCTCAAGTTCAAGCAGCCGGACGACGGCCTCGATCCGGCGCTGGTGCATGCGCTGATCCGCCAGGAGAGCGGCTTCGACCGCCAGGCCGTCAGCTCGGCGGGCGCGCGCGGCCTGATGCAGCTCATGCCCGACACGGCTAGGCTGGTGGCCAAGGAGCTGAAGGTCAGCTACCAGCCGCATACCCTGACCGAGGACCCGGCCTACAACGTGACGCTGGGGCGCGCCTATCTGAAATCCATGGTCGACGACATGGGCGGCGTGCCGGGCGCGCTCGCCGCATACAACGCCGGCCCCAGCCGGGCCAAGCGCTGGACGCGCGAGAACGGCGATCCGCGCGGCGACGAGGATTCCCTGGTGGACTGGATCGAATCGATCCCGTTCGACGAGACGCGCAACTACGTCCAGCGCGTGCTCGAAAGCGCCTTCGTCTACCGCCTGCGCCTTGGCGCGCCGACGCCCCCACTGCCCGCCGCACGGGCCGCGTCGGCAACCCAGTGAGACCGCGCGTGAGCGATCCGCGCGCCCGCCTGCCCGACATCGATGCCTGCGTTTTCGACGCCTACGGCACGCTGCTCGACGTCAGCTCCGCGGTCATGCGCAGCAGCGCGGCCAAGCTGCCCCAGGCCGACCAGCTCTGGCGCCTGTGGCGCTCGAAGCAGCTCGAATACACCTGGCTGCGCAGCCTGATGAACCGGCACGCGGATTTCTGGCGCGTCACCGGCGAAAGCCTTGATCATGCGATGGAGCAGCTCGGGCTCAGCGACCCGCTGCTGCGCGCCGAGCTGATGCAGCTCTACCTGCAGCTCGATCCCTATGCCGATGTCGCGCCGGCGCTGAAGACGCTGAAGACCGCCGGCATGCGCACCGCCATCCTGTCGAACGGATCGACCACCATGCTGGCGGCCGGCGTCGCGGCCGCGAAAATCCGCGACAACCTCGACATGGTCCTGTCGATCGACGAGGTGAGCGTCTTCAAGCCCAGCCCCGCCGTCTACGGCCGCGCGGCCGAGCGCCTGGGCGTGCCGGCGAACCGGATCTGCTTCCTGTCGTCGAATGGCTGGGACGCGCACGGCGCGCAGTCCTTCGGCTTCCACTCGGTGTGGGTCAACCGGAACAAGCTTGCCCCCGACCGTCTGCCGAGTCCGCCGGAGATCGTCGTCGCGAGCCTCACCGACGTCCCGGCACTGCTGGGGCTGTGATGACCATCGCCCCGCCGTCGACCGACCAGCCCCGCGACTGGCGTGACCGGTTCTACCATTCGCGCGACAGCATCAAGCTCTACTACCGCGAATACGGCGACCCGGCCTCGCGGCGCGTGCCGGTCCTGTGCCTGGGCGGCCTGACCCGCAACAGCCAGGATTTCGACTTGCTGGCGCGACGCCTCGCTAGCGAGCGGCGGGTGGTGTGCCCCGACCTGCGCGGCCGCGGCGAGAGCGGCCGCGATCCGGACTGGCGCAACTACCGGCCCGAAGTCTACCTCGACGACCTGCGCCAGCTGCTGGCGGTGGCGCGGCTGGACGAGGTGATCGTGATCGGCACCTCGCTGGGGGGCGTGCTGGGCATGGCCTTCGGCGTGGCGATGCCCACGGCGCTACGCGGCGTCGTTCTCAACGACACCGGCCCGGAATTCGACGTGGCGGGAATCGCGCGCATCATCGACTACGTCGGCGAGGACGAACCGCAGCCCGACTGGGAGAGCGCGGCCCGGCACATGTCCGACCGGTTTCCGCACCTCTCGGCGCGCAACGACCATATCTGGCAGCGCCTGGTGCACAACACCTACCGGCTGGGTCCGGACGGCCGGCTGCACGTCAACTGGGACCTGAACCTGGCGCGCGGGCTGAAGCAACTTGTCCGCCGCGAGCTGCCCGACCTGTGGCAGCTTTACCGGTCGCTGCGCGCCGTGCCCGTGCTGGCCTTGCGCGGCGCGTGGTCGGATGTGGTGACCGCCGCGGCGTTCGATCGGATGGCGGCCGAGAAGCCCGACCTCATCCGCGTGACCGTTCGCGACGTGGGGCACGCCCCGACCCTCGAGGAACCCGAAGTGGAGACCGCGCTGAATGATTTCCTCGCAGACTTCTGAGGCCGGGGCGGGCCTCGCCGTCGGCATCGCCGACATCGAGCGCGCCGCCGAACGCATCCGGGGCCACGCCGTTCGCACGCCGCTCATCGAATCGCCGGCGCTGAACCGGCTGGTCGGCGGCCGTATCCTGGTCAAGCCGGAAGTACTGCAGCGCACCGGCTCGTTCAAGTTCCGCGGCGCGTACAACTGCGTCAGCCAGATTCCCGAGGGCGCGCGCACGGCCGGCGTCGTTGCCTTCTCCTCGGGCAATCACGCGCAGGGAGTCGCGGCGGCGGCCAACCTGCTGGGCATGCCCGCGACCATCGTGATGCCGTCGGACGCGCCCGCCATCAAAGTCGACAGCACCCGCGCCTGGGGCGCCGAGATCGTGTTCTTCGACCGCGAGCGCGACGACCGTGAGGCGGTGGCGCGCACGGTCGCGGCCGAGAAGCGCGCCAGCATCGTACCGCCCTACGATGATCCCCACGTTATCGCGGGCCAGGGCACGACGGGACTCGAGATCGCGGCCGATCTAAGGGCGCTTGGCGCCGACCCTGCGGCGGTCGTGGTGCCCTGCGGCAGCGGCGGGCTGATCGCCGGAACTTCCATCGCGATCACCGCCGCCCTGCCCGGCGTGCCCATCTATGCCGCCGAGCCGGCCGGCTTCGACGACACCACCCGGTCGCTAAAGTCGGGCCGGCGCGAACGGACGCAGCCCGGCGCAAAATCGTGGTGCGATGCCTTGCTGGCGCCAACGCCCGGCGAAATCACCTTCGCAATCAACCGTAAGACCTTGAGCGGCGGCCTTGTCGTCACCGACGACGCGGTCGCCCGTGCAATGTATGTGGCTTTTGTGCATCTGAAGCTGGTGGTCGAGCCGGGCGGCGCGGTTGCGTTGGCGTCAGTACTGAGCGGCAAACTTGCCGCGCGCGGCCAGACCATTGTGGTGATATGCTCTGGCGGCAATGTCGATTCGAGTGTATTTGCGAATGCGTTGCAACGCGGAGTGGCAGGACTTTCTTAACCAGGGTCGGTCAATCTGCCGCTTTGGCACAGGGCTTTGGGCGAACAATGCGCGTCATCCTAGCTGACGACCACGATCTCGTCCGCGAGTCGCTGAAGGCTTATATCGAGCGGCTGGCGCCGGACATCGCTATCGCCGCAGGCCGCGACATGCAGGAAGCGCTTGCGCTGATCGAACAGAATCCACCGGCCGACGTGATCGTGCTGGATCTCAATATGCCGGGCATGAACGGGCTGGAGGGCCTGCGCCGCGCCTGCGCGATGCGGCCGCAGACGCCGGTCGTGATCATGTCGGGCAACAACGACCCCAGCGTCGTGCGTCAAACGCTTTCCCAGGGCGCCAAGGGTTTCTTCCCCAAGACCATGAACGGCCGGGTGCTGGTCAACGCGTTGCGCCTGGTCGTGGCGGGCGAGACATTCATCCCCTCCGCCCTTCTGGGCGACGGCGGGGAAGGCGGCAGCCGCGATTCCGGCAACGGCCCGGCTTTCACGCGGCGCGAGCACGAGGTTCTGGGCCATCTGCTGCGCGGCCGGTCGAACAAGGAGATCGCGCTCAGCCTCGGCATCGAGGAAGTCACGATCAAGCTGCACGTGCGCGGCGTGTGCCGCAAGCTCGGCGCGCGCAATCGCACCGAGGCGGTCGCGATCGCGCACCAGCGCGGGATCAACGCCCCGCTGGCCTAGGCGACCGCCCTGATCGCCGGGCAACCCAGCGCTGCATCCACCGCAACCAGCAGCTCGCCGGGCAGGAACGGCTTCTTCAGGGTTGCCGAGGCGCCCAGCCTGGCCCCGATGCCCAGATAGTCCTGGTCGATCGACGGCGCGCCGCCGGACATCAGGATGACGGCGGTGCCGGGCGCGCGTCCGCGCAGCTCCTTCATCACCTCCAGCCCGTCGCACTCCGGCATGAAGATGTCGGAGATCACGAGGTCGAAATGGCCGCTGGCGAACCGCGCCAGTCCCTCGCGCCCGTTGCCGGCCGTCACGGCCTCGTGGCCGGCGCGGCGCAGGCAGTGCGCCACGAAATCCCGCACCATTTCGTTGTCGTCGATCACCAGTGCCTTCATGGCTCCCTCCTGGAGCAAGCGAACGAATTGCCGAGGATGTTTTTCGTTCATACGCGCAACATTTCTAGCAAATTGCGCAGACCTCGCCCATTGCGCGTCCGTACAGCCCCTCGCCGCGCGCAGCTATGCGTCTCGGTCGCGCCGCCTATACGAACGGGTAGCACCGAGCGCAGCGGTATAGTCGTGGCTTTTGCCACCAACACGCTAACCATTTTGCAAGCGCCGGGGATCAAGGTAGCGCCGTCGTTCCGTCCCGATGGAGATCATCAGATGCGTTGCCTTTCGTACGTCTGCCTGGCATTCGCCCTCCTGTTCAACGCTCCCGTGTCCGCGCAGCAGCTTGCGAGCGGCAACCCGATCCTGAGCGTCGTCAAGGCCGGGCACCCGGCCATCGCGTTCGATCGCGAAGGCCTGGAGAAGCTGCCGCAGCATGTCGTCGCCACCTCGACCCCGTGGTCGAGCGGCGTGACGAGGTTCGAAGGGCCGCGCCTGCGCGACCTGCTGGCCAGCGCCGGCGCCGACGGCAAGACGATCTCGGCCGTCGCGATCAACGACTACAAGATCTCCTTGCCGGTCGCCGATGCGCAGAAATACGACGTCATCGTCGCGATCAAGCGCGACGGCGCGTACATGCCGGTGCGCGACAAGGGGCCGCTGTGGATCATCTATCCGCTCGACAGCGCGGCGGAACTGCGCAACGCCGAGACGCACGCCAAGATGATCTGGCAGCTCAAGAGCCTGGTCGTCGACTGACCCATGCGTCGCCCTGCCACCCATAGCGTCGCGGCGCTGGTGGTCGCGGCTTTCACCGTCGCCTGCGTTTTCAGCTCGATCCGGCTTGCGCAGCAGTTCGACGTGTTCATGGATTACTTCCGCACCGGCAATTGGATCGCGACGCAGGCCAATGTCGAATACCTGCGGCTGGCGGAAGAGCTGTCGGCGTTCCAGGCCGAGCCCGGGAAGGCGAAGAAGGACGGGCTGCTGACGCGGCTCGAGCTGTTCTGGAGCCGCCTGCCCCTCATCCTGGAGGGCGAGGAAGGCCTGAAGGTCCGCGCGCTGCCCGGCGCCAGCGAGGCGGTCCGGCGGATCGTCGACGACCTGCCGGCGCTCGAGCGCGACCTCGCGGCGCTGGATAGCGCGGAGCCGGCCACCTATCGCCGCGCGCGAGAACGCCTCGAGACCTACCGCGCACCGCTGCAGGACATGCTGCAGTCCCTGCTGATGACCGATCGCGCCAAGACCAGCAGCGCTACCGTCCGCGAACAGCAATACGAAGCGTTCGCGGCGTTCGGGCTGGTCGTACTGTCGGGCGCCGCGCTGATCGTGATGCTCTGGCGCAGCCTGCGCGCCTCGCGCCGCGCCTACGACGCCGCGCTCAAGGCCGAGGCCAGCGCCTTGATGGCCCGCCAGCAGATGGAAGACGCGATCGAGAGCACCAACGAAGGCTTCGTGCTGTACGACCGCGAAGAGCGGCTGGTGATCGCGAACGCCCAGTACAAGAGCTTCTATCCGACGATCGCCGCGATGGTGAAGCCGGGCGTGCGTCTGGCGGACATCCTTCTGGAAAGCGCGCGCAAAGGCCAGTATGCGAGCGCCCAGGATCCCGAGGCCTGGACGCAGGTTCGGCTGCAGCAGCACCGCGAGCCGAAAGGCCCGTTCACCCAGCACCTGGCCGATGGGCGCGTGCTGCGCATCAGCGACCGCCGCACGCGCGCCGGCGGCATCGTCAGCGTGCGCACGGACATCACCGACATGGTTCGCGCCGAGGAGCTGCTGCGCAAGCGCCTGGCGGCGATCGAAGCCGCGCCCGACGGCATCGCGATGATCGACGCCGATGGGCGCATGCAGTACGCCAACAAGTCATTCTGCGCGAGCTATCGGGAAAGCCCGGAGGCGATGGCCGGCCGGGACTGGTTCGGGCTGTTCGCGGGCGCGGACCGCGAGAACATCACCCGCAAGGCCGTCGCCGAGGCCCGCGCGTCCGCCCACTGGCGCGGGTCGGCGCTGGCGCAGCGCACGGACGAGTCGACCTTCCCGATCGACCTGGCCCTGTCGGCGCTGGAAGACGGCGGGCTGGTGCTGGCCATGCGCGACGTGCAGCACGAACTGGAGCTGCAACAGGAGCATGCCAGGCTGGAGCGGCAGTTCCACCAGGCGCAGAAGATGGAGGCGGTCGGCCGGCTGGCCGGCGGCATCGCCCACGACTTCAACAACATCCTGGCGGCGATCGTCGGCTATGCCGGGTTCCTGTCGGAAGACCTCGAGCCCGGCTCGGAGCATGCCAAATTCGCGGCCAACATCGCGACGGCCGCCAACCGTGCCAAGCATCTGGTGCGCCAGATCCTCGCGTTCAGCCGCTCGCAGGACGTCGAGCGCCTGCCGGTCGCGCCGGGCACCGTGCTGGACGAGACCGCCGACATGCTGCGCCAGACCCTGCCGCCCTCGACGCGGCTCGAGATCGACGACCGGCTGCAGGGCGCCGTCATCTGGGCGAATGCGACCCAGATCGGCCAAGTGCTGATGAATCTTTGCGTCAACGCGAACGACGCCCTGGAGGGCGAGACCGGCACGGTCTCGATCTCGCTCGAAGGCCCCGTCCCGCCGCCGCGCACCACGGATGCGGCACGTCTGGCGGCGGAGGACCGGGCCACCGGCGCCGTCGTGCAGGAGGACCCCGCCAGCGGCGAGCTGCGCGCCATCGCCGGCGGGCTGCCCCGCCACGACCGCTATGTCTGCATTGCCGTCGCCGACACCGGAACCGGCATGCCCCGGCGCGTGATCGACCGGATGTTCGATCCGTTCTTCACGACCAAGGAGATCGGCAAGGGTACCGGGCTCGGCCTGGCCGCGGTGCACGGCATCGTGCTGGCGCATGACGGGCTGATCGAGGTCAGCACGCGCGAGGGCAAGGGCACGGTCTTCCGCATCTACCTGCCGGTGCACGACCTGGGCGGCGCGACGGACAGCGCCGGGCAGAGCTTTGCCCTGCCCCACGGGCGCGAGCGCGTGCTGGTGATCGACGACCAGGAACTGGTCTCCACGATGCTGGCGAAATCGCTGGAGCGGCTCGGCTACGAAGTCACGGCCTGCACCGATTCCGGCGACGCGCTGGAAGCGCTGGGCGAGGACCCGGGCGCGTGGGACGCGATCGTCAGCGACGTCAGGATGCCCGGCGTGAGCGGGCTCGACCTGGCGCGCTTCGCCAAGGCGCAGCGGCGCGAGATGCCGGTCATCCTCTGCTCGGGCTTCTACGACGAGCTTGCGGAAGTGCAGGCGCGCGCGCTGGGCGTGGCGGCGATCCTGCCGAAGCCGGTGGATGCCGCCAAGCTTGCCTGGACCTTGCGGCGCGCGCTGGACGGCGAGCGCGAGGCGGACCGCGATCAGACCAGACCGGCCGTCCACGCCGACGCCCCGATCGACAGCCACGCCGCCTGAACCTGCCCGGCGCGTCGCCGCGCCGGCCGTGTGGCTTAGGCGGCGCCGCCCTTCTTGCCGAGGGGGTTGGGCACCGCGTCGGCCAGGTTGACGACCCCGTCGCGCGACGAGGCCGGCTCGACCCGGCGGCAATGGCCTTCGATGAAGGCGCCGGATTCGATCGACAGCAGTTCGTGCAGGATATCGCCGGTCACCTTGGCGGTGCGGGTCAATTCGACCCGATGGGCCTGGATCTGGCCGAACACCGCGCCGCACACCCGGACCGCCTCGGCCACGATCGCGCCGCGAACCTCGGCCCCCTCGCCGATCGTCAGCATGGCCGACCGGATGTCGCCTTCGACGACTCCCTCGACATGGATGTCGCCGGTGCTGACCAGATCGCCGGAAATGCGCAGATCGGCGCTGATGAGCGACGGCGCGGCCGCTTTGCGGGCCGGCGCCTGTCCCTTGGCCGCGGGCGCCACGGCCCGCGACTTGTCGGCCGCGGTTTTCTCCGCGGCCCCGGTAATGATCCGCCTGATGTCCATCGCGTGTCTCCTTCCTGGCCGCGAGCGTGACGGGTAACGGTTCCCGCGTCAGTTCCTTGCCACGCTGTTGCGGCTGCGCAGCTTGGTTGCGGCCGCGGGTTTGGCTTCGGCGACATCGACCTCTTTGAACAGATGCTTCCCGACATCCAAGAACCGCTGCGGGTCCAGGGGCTTGCCTTTCACGACGATCTCGTAGTGCAGATGCGAGCCCGAGGTGCGGCCGGTGCTGCCCACCAGGCCGATCTTGGTCCGGAATCCGACCTTGTCGCCCGGCTTCACCAGCATCTCGTCGAGATGCCCGTAGCGGGTGACGATCCCCATGCCGTGGTCGATCTCGATCATCTTGCCGTAGCGGTCCTTGCGGCTGGCGAAGACCACCGTGCCGGGCGCGCCGACATAGACGGTCGTCCGTCGCGGCGCGGACATGTCCAGCCCCTGGTGCATCGCCATCGACTGGGTGAACGGATCGGTCCGCGGCCCGAAGGTGCTGGTGACCGAATAGGCATCCACGGGCGGCGCGAACGGAATTGCCCGCAGCAACTGCTGCAGACCGTCCCAGCGCTCGAGCTGGAGATCCAGCAGGGCCACGGCCGACTGCAAGGGCTCCAGCGGCCGCTCCTTGCGGTCGAGCGGGACGAACGGCCCGCCTTGCGCCGTCGCGGGCATCGCGTGGGCAGTTCGCACCATCGACTTCGGGTTGATGCCGGTCAGGCTGACGATGCGCTCGGCCTCCTGGATGCTGTCGCCTGCCCGCTCGGCCAAGCGGTAGACCAAGTTCTGCTGCTGCTCCTGTCCCTCCGCAACATCGCGCTCCAAGTCCTTGTAGCGCGTGCGATAAAAGTCGCGCTCGCGCTCGATCTGGTCGCGCTCGTCCGTGGCCAGGTTGAGCTGCTGCAACGTGCGGCCCAGCGTGTCGCGCAGGGTCAGGTTGCGCTCCGCCTCGCCTTTTTCGCGGCGCTGCGATTCCTGCAGGCGCTGCCACAGCTCGGCCCGCGCCATCGCCACCTGGTCGCGCTCGGCCATGGCGGCTACCAGGCGCTGGCGCACGTCGGCCAGGTTCTCTTCCAGCGCCACGCTCATGTCGGTCATCGTCTCCAGCTCGCCGTCGAGCTGGCGGATTTGGCGCTGCAGAGCGGCCCGCGCGACGGCCTCGCGCCCGCCCGGCTCGGAGGCGGAACCGTCGCTGGCCGTGTCGCGGCCGGCACCGGTCTCGAACAGGCCCAGCAGATAGGCCTGGCGGTCGCGCAGGCTCCGCGTCACCTGGGTCACCTTGTCCTGGTAGGCAGACACGTCGGAGACCAACTTGTCATAGGCGACCCGCTGGCGGGCCAGGCGCTGGTCGCGCCCATCCAGCGAGCGGTGCATCGCCACCGCGAACGCGGTCGCCGCGACCATCCAGCCGACCAGCAGGACGCCGGTGCAAGCCAGGACGAGCTGCGTCCGGCGCGAAAGCGCCAGGAAGCGGACATGGTCGTTGGCGCGAACGAATAGCTGGCGATCGGGAAACAGCCGGCCGACCAGCCCTCTCAGGCGGAAAAGCATTCCCCCGAACAAGCCCCGTCCCCTCTTTATTGCGGGGCCTCGTGCGGCTGGCTCGCCGTCCGCTGCCTCGCCCGTCCCAGGTTTGCCCTGGGACCGTTGCCCAATGCCGCGCTTGTATGGAGGCAGGGCCGAACCCCTTCGGCCGACAGTCCCCGCGCCAGCACCAGGAACGCTACCGGTGGGCTCCGGTATGTGCAACGCCATATACATTCAATAACTTGATCGAAAAAAATTGACTAAATTCTTAACAATCGGCGGCGTCTCCTTCTGTTTCAATATATTGCAAAGGGGTATTTGGCTCGGCTCGCGCCTGCAAAACCGGTGCGTTTCTGCCACAACTCCCGCAAATCGATATGAATTGAACGGAAATCCGCCAGCGAATTGGCGCATGGCAAGGCAAGCCGCCGCCCAGGGCCGTGAACGTCAGGCCAGCTCCAACTCGCCGGCGAGGCGCGTCGCGCGCTCCACCAACGTCCGGTTGAACCCGCTTGCAGGCTTCAGCTCCAGGCGCTCGGACGCCAGCGCGCGGGCGGTCTGGGCCTGGCCGCCGCGCAGGGCCGCCTCGACCAGCGTCAGCGACAGCACGTCGCGCTGGGCATGGCTGCCGCCGAAGCGGTAGGCGATGGGCCGGACGCGCAGCAGCAGGTCGACGGCCACGGCATATTGCCCGCGCGCGAAGGCCAGCAGCGCCCGGCAGACCGGCAGCCCCACCTGGCGCGTCATCTGCCCGTTGCTGTCCTCGGCCCCGGCGCGGCGCTCCAAAGCAGCCAGCAGCCGTCGAGCGGCGGCCTCGCGCCCCGCCGCGCCGAACGACATGGCGGCGTGCATGTCGTTGAAGGCGTAGTGCCCATCCTGGGCGGCCGTTTCGTAGGCGTCCGCCAGCTCGTCCCAGCGGTTGCCGACCGGGACGCGGCGGAGATGCAGGCGCCACAGCAGCGCCGCCGCGTCCAGCATTTCCATCGGCGCCTTTGATCGCGTGCCGCGGATCGACCGGTCGTAGAGATCGAGGGCCGCCGCGATATCCCCCCGTTCGAGATGGAACAGGGCCAGATGCCACCAGTTGTGATAGGCGAGCCCGTTGTCGCCCGCCCAGTCTTGCTGCCGCCTCGCCAGCCAGTCGATCCCCTCGCAGGCGCGGCCCTGCATCTCCATCACGTGCGCAACGGCATGAATCGCCCAGGGGTCGCGGGGTTCGATGGCGACCGCCACCCGCCCGCGTTCCTCCGCCCGGCGGTAGTCGCCGGTCTCCTCCAGTCCGAAGGCATGCATGCCGAGGACGAAGTTGTATCCCGGCACGTCACCGTCCCAGGCCGGCAGGACCCGGGCCGTCCGGTCGCGCAGCAACGCCGATTGCCCCGCGAAGTAGTCGCGCTGATGGGCAAACTGCAGGGCGAGCAGGTCGCGCGGATAGTCGATCAGAACCCGGCTGTAGTGGTCTGACACGCGGTCGAGATCGCCATCGATCCAGGCGCGCAGCGCGGCGACATGGCAGCGCTCGCGGTCATTGGCCCGGGACGCCAGCAACTCGGCCGCCGCGACACTCTGCGCCATCGTTCCCAGCAGGGACTTGTCGGTGGTCGTCGCCAGCAGGCCGGCGCGCAGGCAGTGACCCATGACGAGGTCCGGGTCCTCGGCCAGGGCCGCGTCGATGACGGCGAGCGGATCGTTGTAGAAGCCGTGAAAAAGCTCGCAGGCCTGCTCCAGGCGCTCCAGGGACCGGCGATTGGCGCTCGAAACCGGAACGCCCCGCTTGTCGGTCAGGATGCGGATCATTGTCGTTGCCTCTCCATCGGGCGGCTCCCGCCCTTCCCTCCCCGCCGGGATTGGCATCATGGAGCAGGCGGCGCATCCAACCTGTGAAGCAGTTCACCTTTCCGATGGCTGGGGCGGAAGCCGTCCCGGCGAGGTGGCGGCCACGCCCACGCCCAGCCGCGCCAGCGCGGCCGGAACACCCGCGCCGGTCGCCAGCGCAGCCGCCAGCCTTGCCGCCGCCGGGGCCGCCATGACGCCGTTGCCGCCCTGCCCGGCCAGCCACACGAAGCCCGGATCGGCCGGATCCGGTCCGATCACCGGCTGCTCGTCCGGCGCGAAGGTCCTGAGGCCCGCCCAGCAGCTGTGGATGCGCCTGACCTGCATCGTGGTCGCCTGCTCGATGCGGTCGACGGCAACCGCGACGTCATAGTCCTCGGGCCGGCAGTCGCAGGGCGGCGACGGGGTCTTGTCCACCGGCGAGACCATGATCCGCCCGGCCTCGGGCTTGAAGTACCAGGTTTCCGCCATGTCGAAGGTCATCGGCCAGGACCGGGTATCCGCCCCCTCGGGCGGGTCGAAGGTGATCGCGGTGCGGCGGTAGGGCGTGACGCCCCGGCGCGGCAGGCCGGCCAGCGCCGCGATGTCGTCCGCCCAGGCGCCGGCGGCATTGACAAGGATCGGCGCGGCGAGCATCGCCTTGCCGGCCTCGACCCGCCAGGTCCCGCCGCGGCGCTCGATCGACCGCACTTCGGCGTCGAGCACAACCGATGCGCCGTTGCGCCTGACGAGCCGCACATATCCCTGCACCAGCGCGGCGGCGTCGATGTCGGCACAGCCCGGCTCGTGCAGCGCCAGCGCGAAGGGCTCCCGCCGCACCGTCGGGCTCAACGCCCCGGCCTCGCGCGCCGGCAGCAGCCGGTGCGGCACGCCGCGCCGCGCCAGTTCGCGCGCCGATTCTTCGAGCGCCGGCGCCTCCGCTTCCGTTGCCAGGAACAGCGCGCCGAGCGGCCGCAGCAGCGGATGCTCGGCGAAGCCCGCGGGCGGGTTCTCGAAGAACGGACGGCTTGCCGTCGACAGGCGCTGCCAGCCCACGGGCCCGTAGTTCTCGGCCAGCACCGCCGCCGAGCGGCTGGTGCTGTGATAGGCGGGCGCGCTCTCGCGCTCCACCAGCGCCACCCGCCCCTTCAGCGACAGCTCGCCGGCGACCGACACGCCGGCCGCGCCGGCGCCGATCACGATGAAATCGAACGCCTCGGCCATGGCGGCCTGCCCGGCCCTTCTGGGTCAGGCCTTCTTCTGTTCGGCCTTGTGGGCGGCGGCGAATGCCGCCATCGATTCGAAGCGGAACTGCACCTTGGGCGGGTTGGCGAGCTTCTTGGTGGCACCCTGGCCCTGCTTGCCGGCGCGCCGGTCGATCCAGGCGCTGGTAAGCCCGATCTCCTGGGCCGGCTTGTGATCGTGGAACAGGCTCTGCGCGGTGTGCAGGATCTTGTCCTTGGGCACGCCCAGGCCCTTCAGCTTGTCGATCATGTATTCGAAGTTGCGCCGCGAGGGCTTGTAGGAGCCGATCATCTCGGCGGTGAAGATGTGGTGGAACGGCTTGCCCATCTTCGCCGCGCTGGCGGCGATGCCGTCGTTGTGCACGTTGGACAAAATCACCAGCGTGTAGTGCTGCTTCAGGTAAGCCAGCGCCTCGGCCGAATCCGGGAAGGCCGGCCAGCGCGGCACCGACTCGCCGAAATCCTTCGCCGTCTTCTCGTCCGCCGCGATCTTCCACTTCGCGGCCAGCTTGCGGTGCACCTCCGCCAGGATGTCGCGGTAGATCATGCCCGGATTGTCGTGCTCCACGGCCGACTCGACCTCGGCGAAAGCCTCGAGAATCTGGTCGTCGGTGAGGCCAAGCCCGTGCTTTTTCGCCCAGGGCTTCAGCTCGTTGAGAATGCCCGCCTCCCAGTCGATCAGCGTGCCGTAGCAGTCGAAAGTCAGTGCCTTGAAATCGGAGAGGCGCATGGCGGTCCGTCCCTGGTTGGTGCGGAGATGAGACAGACCATACCGGCAAATGCCTGCGGGTGTCTTGGCCAGGGCTGCGGAGGATTTGACCGAGGCTACGACGCCCGGCGCAGACTCCCCGGCGTCACGCCGCGCCGCCTACGCAGCGCGCGGGTCAGCGCGGTCTGGTCGGAGAAGCCGACGCGCTGGGCGATCTCGGCGATCGACAGGCGCGAGGCGCGCAGCAGGCGCTCGGCCTCGTCCAGGCGCACGGACTGCAGGTAGTCGATCGGCGTGCGCCCGGTCGCGCCGCGGAAGCGCTCGTGCAGCACGCTCGCCGACACGCCGACCGCGGTCGCCAGCACGGCAACCGTCAGGCGCTCGGGATGGCGGGCATGGATGAGCGCGACCGCGCGCGCCACGGCCTCGTCCACGGCCGCACCCGGCAGCGCGCCGAGCACGGCATGGCTGACCAGGTCGGCCGCCTGGCCGGATATCGCATCGGGCAATGGCCCCTGGTCCATCACATGCGCGAGGTAGAGCGCGAGATGCTGGAAGCCCTTGTCGAGGGCGAAGAACGGCGCCTGCCGCGCGCGCTCGACCACGCCGGCGGCCAGCACCGGCCCGCGCCTGGCGGCATCGGGGAAGTCCAGCACGACGAAGCGGTTCCAGCCATCGACGCGAAACTCGTGCGGCAGGCCGCGCGCGACCAGCACGGCCCGCTCGCCGGCGATCTCGCCCGGCGTGCCTGCCACGTCCATGCGCATCGCGCCCGCGATCGGCAGGACAAGCTGGTGATAGTCGTCATGCGCGTGCAGGCAGGCGGCCGCCGCGTAGCTGCGCAGGGTAAGGGTCGGGCGGGAGGCGGGCATGGTTTGCTATTGCTGCGCTGACGCGAAAGAACGTCCTTCGACAGGCTCAGGACGAGGAAGAATCGGGAGGCAAAATGTCCTCATCCTGAGCTTGTCGAAGGATGAAGGCCCGCTCAAACCCCGCCCTGCTGGTCCCAGTATTCCTGGTTGATCTCGCGCTGCTGCTCGTCCAGCCGGTTCTCCAGGCACTTGCGCAGCGGCCACTTGATGCTCTGGGCGACCGTGTTCTTGCAGGCCGCGAACATCTTGCGGCCCAGCGCCACGCCGCCCTCGGTGAAGCCGCGGCCGGGCGAAGCGAGCGCGGCGGTCCAGGCGGCCTCGTGGCCGGCGACGCTGTCCTCGCCATAGCCCTCGGGCAGCACGCCG
Organism: Alphaproteobacteria bacterium; assembly: GCA_020846275.1. Classification (GTDB taxonomy): domain Bacteria; phylum Pseudomonadota; class Alphaproteobacteria; order JAEULC01; family JAEULC01; genus JAEULC01. The sequence continues at coordinate 20,574 of JADLEG010000207.1, read as the reverse complement.
ATCGCGCGCGTGATCAGGCGGTTGGCGTCGGAGCGCGGGTTCGGCTTGTCGAACAGCTCCTCGGCCTGCTTGCGCCAGGCCCCGGTGGCGAGCGCGATCTCGTCCGTCGTCAGCGGCTTGTCGTCGATGGGCCGGGCGACCGGAAGCAGGGTCGCCAGGGGGCCGACCTCGACCACCGCCTCGGTCATGTCGCCGGCCAGCTTGGCGCGATCGATCTCGACCGTGATGCTGCTGAAGCCGACATAGCTGACGAAGTTCAGCATGGCGCCGCCGTCCAGGGTCTCGCTCGCCCCGCCCGCGCGGGTGACGGTCAGCCGCAACTCCGTGCCGGGCGCGACCACGTACTGGTCGCCCGGCCCGGGCGGCAGGCGCGACTGCTGCAGGCAGAACGTCGCCAGCACGGCGGTGCAGCGGCCCTTCGCATCGCAGGTCAGCGGCGCGGGCTCGATCGTCTGCACCAGCCCCAGGGGCTGCGGCGCCGCCTGGGCCTGCGCGGCAAGGGCGGCGAGCGCAAGTCCGGCGATCAGGGCGGAACGGGTCATTCTAGCCTCCCCGGCGGTCGACGGCGGGGATTCTCCCCCCGGACGGGCGCCGGGTCAATCGCCGGAGTCGCTGCTTCCTTCGGGGGGCGGGCCGCAAATGCACCCGGCCCTGTCGCGCCATGACCAGAGGGGGATACACTCGGCTTTCGATAATCCGCCAAAGCCCTTCGGGGGAGGACCGATCATGACCGCCGACGTTACCGCCCCTGCCGCTGCCGGTCGCCGAGGGCGCGGCAGTTCCGCCCGGCGCGAATTGCGCCAGCACGTCAAGCTGAAGCAGCTTCCCGCGATCCTCCGGCGCATCCCGCTGATGGAGGTGCTGGACGAAGAGGGCCTGCAGATCGTCGAGCACAATGCCGAGACGATCCTCGAGGAAATCGGCATCGAGTTCCGCGACGACGAGGAGGCGCTGGGCCTGCTGAAGGGCGAGGGCTGCGACGTCAAGGGCACGCGGGTCCATTTCCCGCGCGGCCTGGCGCGCAAGCTCTGCTCGACCGCACCACGGAGCTTCGTGCAGCACGCCCGCAATCCCGAGCGGACGCTGACGATCGGCGGCAACAACATCGTGTTCGCGCCGGTCTACGGCCCCCCCTTCATCCGCACGATCGACGAGCCGCGGCGCTACGCGACGATCGAGGATTTCCGCAACTTCTCGAAGCTCGCCTACATGACGCCGGCGATCCACCACAATGGCGGCACGCTGTGCGAGCCGGTCGACCTGCCGGTCAACAAGCGCCATCTCGACATGCTCTACGCGCACATCAAGTACAGCGACAAGGCGTTCATGGGCTCGGTCACGCATCCCGAGCGCGCGGCGGATTCGGTCAGCATGGTGCGCATCCTGTTCGGCGAGGACTTCGTCGCCAACAACACGGTGCTGCTGTCGCTGATCAACGCCAACTCGCCGATGGTGTTCGACGGCACGATGCTGGGCGCGCTCAAGGTCTATGCCAAGGCCGGCCAGGCGAACCTGATCACGCCCTTCATCCTGGCCGGCGCCATGTCGCCCTGCACCGTCGCCGGCACGCTGGCCCAGGTGCTGGCCGAGGTGCTGGCCGGCACGTCGCTGGCCCAGCTCTGCCGTCCCGGCGCGCCGGTGGTGTTCGGCGTCTTCGCCAGCTCGATGTCGATGCAGTCCGGCGCGCCCACCTTCGGCACGCCCGAGCCGACCCTGGTGATTTTCGCCGCCGCCCAACTCGCCCGTCGCCTGGGCCTGCCGTTCCGCAGCGGCGGCTCGCTGTGCGGCTCGAAGATCCCGGACGCGCAGGCGGCCTACGAAAGCGCGCAGACCCTGCTGCCCACCGTGCTGGCCGGCACCAACTTCGTGCTGCACGGCGCGGGCTGGCTCGAGGGCGGGCTCGCCTCGGGCTACGAGAAGTTCGTCATGGACACCGACCAGCTCGGCATGATGCAGGTGCTGGCCGGCGGCGTGGACTTGAGCGAGAACGGCCAGGCGATGGCCGCGATCCGCGAGGTCGGCCCCGGCGCGCACTACCTGGGCTGCGGCCACACCCAGGCCAATTTCGAGACGGCCTTCTACCGCTCGTCGATCGCCGACAACAACTCGGTCGAGCAGTGGGAGGCCGAGGGCGCGCAGGATGCCACGCAACGCGCCAACAAGCTGTGGAAGAAGATGCTGGCGGAATACGAGGCGCCCGCGATCGATCCCGGCATCGACGAGGCGCTGAACGAGTTCATGGCGAAGAAGAAAGCGAGCATGCCCGACGCGTTCGCGTGAGCGGACGGGTATCTTTCATCCTTCGAGACGCTCGCTGCGCTCGCTCCTCAGGATGACGCGGTTGTTTGGCAATCACTGAAGAAACGCGCCATCCTGAGGAGGCGCGAAGCGCCGTCTCGAAGGATGAGGGGCTCGCCTACCGCGTCGGATCGGCGCCTACCCGCACCAGCATCTTGCCGAAATTCTTGCCCTCCAGCACGCCGATCAGCGCCTCGGGCGCTTTCTCCAGCCCCTCGACGATGTCCTCGCGGTACTTGATGCGGCCTTCCTTGACCCAGGCCGCCATGCGCTGAAGGCCCTCGGGATAGCGGTGCAGGTAGTCGAACACCAGGAAGCCCTGGATGCGCGCCCGGTTGACCAGCAGCCGGCGGAGCTGGCGCGGGCCGATGTCGCCCTCGCCCGGCTTGTTGTTGTAGGTCGAGATCGTGCCGCAGACCACGATGCGCGCGTTCAGCCTGATTTGCGTCATCACCGTGTCGTGGATCTCGCCGCCGACATTGTCGAAATAGACGTCGACGCCGTTGGGAGCCGCCGCCTTCAGCGCCGCGCCCAGGTCCTTCTCGGCCTTGTAGTCCACCGCCGCGTCGAACCCCAATTCGTCGCGCACGAAGGCGCATTTCCTGGCGCCGCCGGCGATGCCGACGACGCGGCAGCCGGCGATCTTGGCGATCTGCCCCACCACCTGTCCCACCGCGCCCGCGGCCGCGGAGACGACGACCGTGTCGCCCGCGCGCGGCTGGCAGACGTCGAGCAGCGCGAAATAGGCGGTCATGCCGGGCATGCCCAGCACGCCATTGGCCGTGGAGATCGGCGCCGCCGCCGGGTCGAGCTTGCGCAGGACATGCGCGGGCAGCACGACATGGCTGCGCCAGCCCATCGGCCCCTCGACGAAATCGCCGGGCTTCAGGCCGGGCGCCTTCGATTCCACCACCTGTCCCACGCAGCCCCCGACCATGACGTCGCCCGGGTCCACGCCCTTGACGTAGGACGCCACGCCGCTGATCCGGCCGCGCATGTAAGGGTCGACCGACAGGTAGATGACGCGCAGCAGGGCCTGGCCGTGCTCTGGCTTCGGCATCGCTACGGGCTCGACGCGGAAATCGGTCGGCTTGGGCATGCCCTGCGGGCGCTGGGCGAGCACGATCTGCTTGGCTTCGGACATCCGGAAACTCCCTCGGCGATGCGCAGCGTTGCGCGGATTCTAGAGTCGCATGATAATCGCGGCCGAGAATAGGGAGGAACGACCATGCCCGCCGCCCGCAAGGCCCTGCGCCATTCCGCACCGCGCACCGCCCGCAAGGCAAGCGCAAAGAAGCCCGTCGCGCGCAAGGCGGCCAAGCCCGCGCGCCGCGTTTCGACTGGCGTGCCGGACAGCCCGCACACGGTCGGCGGCGTGACTCTGCATCGCATCGACCACCTGACGATCCGCTCGCACCTGAAGGACCTGGAGCCGCTGAAAAACTTCTACGAGGCGGCGCTGGGGCTGAAGGCGGGCAAGCGGCCGGACTTCGTGTTCCCCGGCTACTGGCTCTATATGGGCGGGCGCGCGGTGATACACTTGGCCGGCAACGCGAAGCCCGAAACGCCAGCCAGCGAGTCCGGCGCGACCCTTGGATTCGACCATGTCTCGTTCCGCACCAGCGGCCTCAAGGCCGTGCGCGACCGCCTGACCAAGCTGGGCGTGCCGTTCGCCGAGGCGCCGGTGCCGGGCTTCCCGCTGCATCAGGTCTTCTTCCGCGACCCGGTCGGCATGAAGGTCGAGCTCACCTTCGACGCCTCGGAGCGCGAAGCGGCCTCGTAGCTCCACGCCTGCTCAGCCCAGTTCCAGCGTCGTCACGCCGTAGAGCCGCGCGTGATCCACCGGCGGCGGCGTGCCGCGGCACATGCGCGCGGCGGTGAACGACACGCGCCAGCCGAACCCCTCCGCCAGCGCTACCGCCGCGGGGTTGATGTCGGGCGCGTCCAGGAACACGGGCCCGCCCGCGTCGGCGCATAGGCCTCCAACCAGCCGTTCGGCCGTTCCCCGGTCCTCCGCATAGAGCGGACCGATCTTGCGGCCCTCGGCGCAGGGCCTGGCGACCCCGAAGCCGGCCAGGCGGCCGTCGGCCAACACGGCCATGCCGCAATGGCCGGGCGCGCCGATCCAGTTCGCTAGAAGGCCCGCGCGCGGCGCCGGAAACAGCCGCCGATCCAATGCCAGGATTTCGCCGATGGGCAGCGCCCGGGCATCGACCAGGCCAGTGCCCTGGGTCGCGGATGGGGCAGACCCGCCATAGCGGCGATGACCATAGGCCGTGACGAAGCCCGACCGGCGATCGTTCGCCTCTTCCGCCGGCACGCCGTCCAGCCCCATGCAGGCCGTGGCGGCAAGGGGGCCATGCCGGCGCGCCAGACCCGGATTCCGTAGCCTTGGCCTCGCCAGGGCCGGTCGACGATGTAGAGGCCGATGAAGCCATAGGCGGGGGAATACCGGACCGCCGATATCGACGCGATCATCCGGCCCTCCGCGACCCCCGCCAGGAAACCCGGGGGATCTGTCGCGAAGAAGGCCTGGGCATCCGCCGTGCCGGGATTCCAGCCTTCCCGCCGCGCCCAACCGACGGCGACGCCCAGCTCCTCCCTGCTCATGGCGCGAACGGAAAACCCCATGACCTGCCCCGGTTCCCCTGCCCGGCCGCCATTGAAGGCGCGGCGGCACGGGGTCAAGCCCCGTTCTCTGCTCAAATCCCCAAGGAAAACCGTCAACATCCATCAGTATTAAAGTAAGTTTCTTTCTATTTTCTCACTAATATTTGAAAGTTTTTCTTTTATATTGAAGTATATTTATATAAAAGAGGAAGTTTCTCTATATTTTTTCAAACATAGGTCTATTTTTGTCTTGCATTTTGGCGAATTTCACCGTAGGTTATTCGCGTGTTCGGCTGAAAAGCCAAACCGCCCAACCGAGCCACCGTCCAACATGTAGGAGGACGCCTTGTTTCAGTTCATTCGTGGGTTCATCCGCAACGAATCCGGCACCACCGTCGTTGAATACGGCCTGATCGCCGCGCTGCTTTCGGTCGCCGCCATCGCCTCGATGCAGGCCGTGGGCGCCTCCGTCGACCTGCTCTTCGTCAAGGTCAAGGGCGTGCTGTCGACCACCGCGGCGGCCTGAGCCGCAACCGCCGTCCCGCCTGAAATTTTCGGTCCCGGCGTTTCCGGCTGCAGGTACGCAGCCGAGGGAGAAACATGATGGCTTGGAATTTCCGAGGTTCGCTTGCCCACATCGAATTCCAGCGCGACACGCGCGTGCTGCTGCCGTTCCAAGGCTGCGCCTGGCTGAGCGACGCATTCGAAGACGGCGGGCCGGAGCAGGTGTTCGACACCCGCCTGGAGCTGCTGCGCCAGGACGACGTGATGATCGAAGCGATCAGGGACGAGGCCGCCAGCATCGCCCAGCGCTGCGGCGTGCTGGCCTCGAATGCGATGGGCTGCCTCTATCGCCTGGGCGGCGGGCTGCACGTGGTCGCCGGGGTCAGTCCGGAGACCATGGCCATGATCCGCAGCAGCCTGCTGGCCCCGCTTGCCGAGGGCCGGCTGCACCTGACCGCCAAGATCGACTTCCCCGGCTTCGCCGTCGAGGACCCGATCCGGCGCCTGTCGTCCTCGCGCCCGGCCGGCGTCACCCGCAAGGCCTTCGATGCCGGCCAATCCGCGATCCATTTCGATGCGTTCAACCTGAACATCGGCTTCAACGCCTGGGCGTCCTCGCCGATGCGCGCGGGCCAGCCCTATCTCTACGCCGCGGCCAACGACGAGCAGCCGCGTCTCTGACAGGACGAGCGATGCGCGGACCCGTGACGGGTCCGCCTTCCGGCGCGGTTGCCTTGGGCGGTCGACCGCGCTTGGTCAAGGAGTCCGGGCCGGCTCGGCGTCCTCCGGCCGGCCCGGATTTCCTTATTCTCCCGCCGCCCCGCTTTGTTGACGCGATCCCCGTCGCCCGACTACCGTTGCTCGCGCGGACAGGCATCACCCCCGATGCCGCCGGCAGGGGAGCATCGGCATGACGGCGGTCCTGAAGGAACTTTCCAATTCGAAGGCAGATGACGCCGAGTGGCAAATGCGCTGCGACATGGCGGCGGTGTTCCGCGTGGCGTCGCGCCTGGGGTGGAACGAGCATATCGGCAACCACAACAGCCTGATGCTGCCGGGCGCCGATCCGCTGTTCCTCATCAACCCGCGCGGCATGCTGTTCCGCGAACTGACCGCCAGCTCCCTGATCGTGTGCGACCTCGACGGCAAGGTGCTGCGCGGCAAGGGCGAGCTGCGCAAGGTGGCCTTCCATATCCACGCCCGCATCCACCTGCTGAAGCCCCAGGCGACCTGCGTGGTGCATGTCCATCCGCAATACCTGACGGCGCTGTCGCTGCTCGACGAGACCGAGCTGGCGCTGGCCCACCACAACAACCTGCTGCTCAACGACCGCATCGTCTACGACAACCAGGGCTTCGCGCCCGTGCACGACAACGAGGAAGGCGACCGCATCGCCGAGCTGATGGGCGACAAGACGATCATGGTGATGGGCCATCACGGCGTGACCTCGGTGGGCGCTACCGTGCACGAGGCCTTCGACGAGCTGTACATCGCCGAGCGGACGGCGATGTACCAGATCACGGCCCTGTCGACCGGGCGCAAGCTGAAGACGATCCCCGACCGCTACCGCCGCAACTACCATGGGCCCTGGGGCGACCGCATGGATTCGCGCATGCACCTCGACGCCTGGCGCCGGCAGCTCGACAAGGAAGAGCCGGATTACGCGACCTAGGGCTTGACGTAGAGCGACGGCGAGTTGATGTCGCCCGACCAGGAATAGAGCGCGAGCAGCGCCTCTCCCGCGGTCTCCATCGCATGCGGCTCGCTGGCGCGGTGCAGGATGAAGGCGCCGGGCGGCCGGTCGGCCGCGGCGAAAGGCGTAATCCAACGCGCCGTGCCGGAGATCACATAGTAGAGCTCGACGGCCGGATGCGCGTGCATCGGATAGTGCGTGCCCGGCCCGAGCAGCGAAAATCCCAGCCGCGTCGCATCGCTGCGCAGCCCCGCCTGGGGACCGAGTATCTCGCAGAACGCGACCTTCTCCGGCAAGTCCGGCTGGCCGGGAACCGGCGCGTAGTTGTAGTGCCAATCCAATTCATTGCGGGCCCTGGCCATGGCGGACGCGATGGCGCCGGCGGGGCCGGCAGCTCCGGCGGCGAGCGCGGAGGCGAGGTATCGCGCCGCCGCCGTATTGGCAGGCGGCACGGCCGATGCACTTTCCGTGGCGGATGGAGCGTCGATCGTCGCGCGCAGATGGTCGAGCGCCGCGCCGACGTCCCGCCGCTCGCTCCGGCAGGTCTGGAAATGCGCGCGGATCGTATCGACCAGCGCCTGGATTGCCTCAGCCATGTTTGCCCCTGCGGTGTCCGATGCGCGAAACGCATGTTTCGAACTGGCGCCGGAAAAAGCAAGTGTTGCGGCGTGGCGACGCCAAGCCCTACCTTGTCGGCACATATCCCGGCCGGCAGGCCACGCCAACCGACGACACGCGACGGTGACCATGAACACGACCAAGAGCCACGTCTTTCATCGCATGCTGGGGAGCGAGATTCCCACCGCCGTACGCGGCGACGGCGCCTACCTGTTCGATGACACCGGCAAGCGCTATCTCGATGCCTCGGGCGGCCCGGCCGTCTCCTGTCTCGGCCACAGCCATCCCGCCGTCATCCGCGCGATCAAGGCGCAGATCGACACGCTGCCCTATGCGTATAGCGGCCTGTTCACCACCCCACCGATGGAGGAACTGGCGGACCTGCTGATAAAGGACGCACCCGGCGATCTCGATCGCGTGCTGATCGTTTCCAGCGGGTCGGAAGCGATGGAGGCGTCGCTGAAGCTGGCGCGCCAGTACTACCTGGAGACCGGCCAGCCCGAGCGCACGCGCGTGATCGCGCGCCGGCAGAGCTACCACGGCAACACGCTGGGCGCGCTGGCGACGGGCGGCAACATGACCCGCCGGACGCCCTACGAGCCGTTGCTGATGAAGGTCGCGCACGTCGCGCCCTGCTACGCCTATCGCGACCGGCGGCCGGAGGAAACCGAGGAAGCCTATGCCGGGCGCCTGGCGCAGGAGCTGGAAGCGACGATCCAGAGCGTCGGGCCGGGCAACGTCATGGCCTTCGTCGCCGAGACCGTGGCGGGCGCCACGTTGGGCTCGGTCCCCGCCGTACCCGGCTACTTCAAGCGCATCCGCGAGACCTGCGACCGCCACGGCATCCTGTTGATCCTCGACGAGGTGATGTGCGGCATGGGCCGCACCGGCAGCTACTACGCCTGCGAACAGGAAGGCATCGCGCCCGACATCGTGACGGTCGCCAAGGGCCTGGGCGGCGGCTATCAGCCGGTGGGCGCGGTGATCGCGTCGGCGCGCATCCACAACGCGATCCGCCAGGGCTCGGGCGTGCTGCGGCACGGCCACACCTATCTCGGCCACACCACCGCCTGCGCCGCGGCGCTGGCGGTGCAGAAGGTGATCCGCGAGGAGAAGCTGCTCGACAACGTGAAGAGCAAGGGCGCGATGCTGGCCGCCGCGCTGCAGGAGCGCTTCGGCAACCACCACCATGTCGGCGACATCCGCGGGCGCGGCCTGTTCTGGAGTCTGGAGTTGGTCCGCGACCGCGCCAGCAAGGAGCCGTTCGACACCGCGCGCAAGCTCGGCGAGCGCATCAACGTCGAGGCGCTCGAGCGCGGCCTGATCTGCTACCCGATGTCCGGCACGATCGACGGCAAGCGCGGCGACCATGTCAGCCTGGCGCCGCCCTTCAACGCCACCGCCGCGCATATCGAGGAAGCGGTCGACAAGCTGGGCCAGGCTGTCGATGCCGCGGTGGGCCGCGCGTAGGAAGCGCGACATGACGGCCGGCGCCAGCGGAAGGCCCAACATCGTCGTCTTCATGATGGACCAGCTCTCGGCGCTGGCCCTTCCCTTCGTCGGAGCGGGCGGCCCCGCCAAGGCGCCGGTGATGTCGCAGCTGGCGCGCGAGGGCGTCGTATTCGACAACGCCTATTGCAACTACCCGCTCTGCGCGCCGGCCCGGTTCGCCTTCATGGCCGGGCAATTGCCTTCGACGATCGGCGCCTACGACAACGCGGCGGAATTTCCCGCCTCGATTCCGACGTTCGCGCACTATCTGCGCAAGGCTGGCTACTACACCTGCCTTTCCGGAAAGATGCATTTCATCGGACCGGACCAGCTGCACGGTTTCGAGGAGCGGCTTACGACGGATATCTATCCGGCCGATTTCGGCTGGACCCCCTCATGGGCGCGCCAGCGCGAGCGCGCAACCGGCAAGAAGTTGGCCACGGAAGGCGGCGTGTCCGGCATCGAGACGGTGACCGACGCCGGGCCCGTCGCGCGCAGCCTGCAGCTCGACTACGACGAGGAGGTCGCCCATCGCGCGGTTCAGAAGGTTTTCGACCTGGCCAGGCGCCCGGACGGGCGGCCTTTCCTGCTGGTCGTGTCGTTCACGCAGCCGCACGACCCGTTCGTCGTCACGCGCGAGTTCTGGGATCTGTACCAGGATTCCGAGATACCGCTCCCGCGCGTGCCGGCGACGCAACGCCAGCACGATCCCCATGCCCAGCTTCTGAACGCGATTTACAACTTCGACGCCGCCAACGCCGATCCCGCGCTGGTGCGGCGTGCCAGGCGCGGCTACTACGGCATGATATCCTATGCCGACGCCAAGATCGGCCAGATCAGGAACGCACTGGACTCGGCCGGTTTCGGCGAGGACACGGTGAGTTGGGTCTGCTCGGATCACGGCGAGATGCTGGGCGAACGCGGCATGTGGTTCAAGAAGGCCTTTTACGAGCCGGCGATGCGCGTGCCGATGATCTGTCATTGGCCCGGCCGCATCGCGCCAAGGCGCGTGGGGACGCCCGTTTCCCTCGTCGATTTGTTGCCGACGTTCGTCGAATTGGCCGGCGGGTCGGATGCCGATCTCGTGGAGCCGGTCCGCGGCCGCAGCCTCGGGCGCCTCGCGCGGGGCGAAGCGGAAACGCGCGAGCCGGTCTACGGCGAGCATTTCGACGGCGGCGTCACGGCGCCCCGGTTCATGGTGCGCAAGGGCGCCTTCAAGCTGACGATCAGCGACGAGTTTCCGTCCCAGCTCTACGACGTCGAAAACGATCCGTTGGAACTGCGAAACCTGGCGGGTACGGCCGATTTCGCTTCCGTCGAGCGGTCTTTGGCAGAGGTCGCGGCGGACACCTGGAACATGGCCGCCCTATCGCGGGAGATCGAGGCGAGCCAGCGTCGCCGGCAATTTCTGATTGATGCCCTAGGGACCGGCAAGCATATGTCCTGGGACTATGCTTCGCCCGAGGATGGCGGTTCGCGCTATGTCCGCCGAGGGGACTTGTTCCCGGATGTCGAGCGGCGCGGCTATCTGGCCTATCGGCGCGGCGGCACTTGAATGCCGCGATCGGGGGCGTGAGCCGCGTCAGCCCTCCACCGCCATGCCAATCACGATCAGCACCTCGTAGTCCTGCTTGTCGCAGCCCTCGACCGGCGGCATCGGTCCGCCGGGTTCGACGGGAAAGGCGCTCGCCTGCGCCTTTTCCGGCGAGCACGAATTCCCACTCGCCGGCGTGTAGCGCGCCGAGCGGCAACGCAAGTGCGTCACATCGTAGAGCGTGGCGCCCTTGTCGAGCTCCCAACGCTGCGCGCCGTCATTGCCTTTCGAATGAATGGTGAGAATGGCCGTCACCTCGCGGTCGCCCGTGACGACGTATCGACCGGGCGGAAGCGGGAACTCCGGCTGCTCCATGATCAGGCCGTGTTCCTCCAGCCACCAGTCGGCGCCGTCGAATTTCCACTGCGCCGGCGCGACGCCGCCTTCGGCCTTCAATGTCTTGTAGCTGCCGAGGGGCACTCCCCGAGGCCCGGGATCCACTTGCCACAAACCCCACGACTCCGCGCCGGTGCCCGAGGTCGCACCGGGAGCCGCCAGGGCCGCGATGTACTGCGTCGGGATCGATTTGAGCACCGTCTCGGCATGAACCAGCCCCGGCTGTACGAGCAGAGCCATCGCCAGCAATCCGCCCCTCGCGAGCCGGCGCGTTGCGTGCATGTCCACCGACACCATTGGCGTTCTCCCGTGTCTTGGCCGCTCGAAAGCCACCGGACGACGTGCCGAGCGGAGATTGTCATCCCGGGCGGATAAGCCAGAAATAAGCCAGACAAAATCCCGGCGGAGAAAAGGATGAACGCTAAGTCCTTGAAAAAATGGTCGGAGCGGCGGGATTTGAACCCACGACCCCCAGCGCCCCATGCTGGTGCGCTACCAGGCTGCGCCACGCTCCGGACCGATGTTCAGATGCGCCGGCGGTATCGAATTGGGGCTGGTTCGCCGGAGCGGGCGGAATGTAGTCGCCCGGGCGGCGCGCGTCCAGCCTTCCGCGCCGGCTGTCTCGGCGGCCCTATCCCTGGCGCGGCGGCAGGGCCTGGCGCGCCTGGACCAGCTCGTCGAGAATGTCTTCCAGGACGGAGCGCGCGTTCGCGCTCAACGCCACCGGCGCCGTTTCCGCCTCGCCGGCGCCGCGGTCCGCCTGGGCGCCTTCCAGCTCGGCGGCCCCGGCCTCTTCGCCCAGGGCCTCGGCCTGGTCCTCGCCCGACGCGACCGCCATCGGCCGGCCGGTCGCGGTCTTGAGCCCGCCCTCGCGCAGCAGGCGCTGCACGCCGCGGATCGTATAGCCCTCCTGGTAGAGCAGCGCGCGAATGCGGCTCAACAGCTCGACATCCTCGGGGCGGTAGTACCGCCGCCCGCCGCCTCGCTTCAGCGGGCGGATCTGCGGGAACTTGGTTTCCCAGAACCGCAGCACGTGCTGCGGTACGTCCAGTTCGTCGGCAACCTCGGAGATGGTCCGGAACGCCGCGGCCGACTTGCCCGGGCGGCGACCCGGCCCGGATTGGCCGCCAGCCTCGCCCAGATCCGCCATGCTCACCCGACGCCTCCGCCGCTAGACGGGGTCGGCGACGGCGTCGGCGGCGCGGCCGTGCCGCCGGCTTCCGCCGCGGGCTCGTTGACGCGGTCCTTCAGCACATGCGACGGCCGGAACACCAGCACGCGACGCGGCAGGATCGGCACTTCGTCGCCGGTCTTGGGGTTGCGCCCGATGCGCTGGCCCTTCTGGCGCACCCAGAAACTACCGAAGGATGAGATCTTAACCATTTCGCCGCGCACCAGTGCGTCGGCGATTTCATTCAGCACCGTCTCCACCAGCGCCGCGGACTCGTTGCGCGACAGGCCGACCTCCTGGTAGACGGCCTCGCTCAGGTCTGCCCGAGTGATGGTCTTTGCCGGCATTGCTTCCCCCCGACCACGCGCCCTTCAAAAACACGCTATCGCGGGCAGTTAAAGCCGTCAAATCCAAAGGGATGCCCCAATTTCTTGAGGCCCGAGTGTGGCTGATTCGCCGATATGGGGCCTAGCCGGCGAATATCACCATCGCGCCAAGCACGAACCCCAGGCCAATCCGCCGCCGATCCCCTCCATCAGGACGATCTGGCCGGGCTTCAAGCGCCCGTCGCCGGCCGCCTCCGCCAGCGCCAGCGGGATCGACGCGGCCGACGTGTTGGCGTGGCGGGCGACAGTCGAGACCACGCGCTCGGGTCCGAGGCCCAGCTTGCGCGCCATGCCGTCGATGATGCGCTGGTTGGCCTGGTGCGGCACCAGCCAGTCGACATCGGAAGCGACAAGGCCGTTGGCCGCCAGCGCCTCGTCGACCGCCGCGGCAAGCTTGCCCACGGCGTGGCGGAATACGCCCTGCCCGTCCATGCGCACCTTGCCGACCTGGCCGGTGCTGGACGGTCCTCCGTCGACATAGAGCAGGTCGTAGGTGCGGCCGTCGGTATGCAGGTGCGTCGACAGGATGCCGCGCGCCTTGTTGTCGGCCGCCTCCTCCGCGCCCAGCAGCACCGCCCCGGCGCCGTCGCCGAACAGCACGCAGGTGCCGCGATCATTCCAGTCGAGCAGCCGCGAGAAGGTCTCGGCGCCGATCACCAGCGCCTTGCGCGCCTGACCCAGGCGCAGGAAGTTGTCGGCGACGGCCAGCGCGAAGATGAAGCCTGCGCAGACCGCCTGCACGTCGAAGGCGGCGCCGCCGGTCATCCCCAGCGCAGCCTGCACCTTGGTGGCCGTGGCGGGAAACGTGTGGTCGGGCGTCGTCGTCGCCAGCACGATCAGGTCCAGCGCATCGGCCGAGACGCCGCCCGCGGCCAGCGCGCCGCGCGCCGCGGCGACGGCCAGATCGGAGGTCAGCTCGCCGTCCGCCGCCACGTGGCGCTGGCGGATCCCGGTGCGCTGGACGATCCACTCGTCCGTGGTGTCGACACGCGTGGACAGTTCCGCGTTGGAGACCACCCGGCTGGGCAGGTAGGCGCCGCAGCCGAGGATGCGCGAGCGCAGCGCCATCAAACGGCGGCCGTGCGGGGGTTGGGCGCGGCGTCCGGGTCGCCGCCGAGATGCTGGAGCTCTTCCTGGATGCGCGCGGTGATGCCGTTCGCGAGCATGTCCACCGCGACGCCCAGCGCATTGGCGAAGCCGATCGCATCCGTGCCGCCGTGGCTCTTGACCGCGATGCCGTTCAGCCCCAGCAGGATCGCGCCATTGTAGCGCCGCGGATCGATGCGCTGGCGGAAGCCGTCGAGCGCAGGCTTGGCCAGGACATAGCCCAGCTTGGCGCGCGGCGAGCTCGAAAAGGCCTGGCGCAGGAAGCTCGAGAACAGGCGCGACGTGCCCTCGGCCGTCTTGATCGCGATATTGCCGGTGAACCCGTCGGTGACGATCACGTCGGTCGTGCCGGCGGCGATGTCGCTGCCTTCGACGAAGCCGTGGAACGCCAGGTTCAGCCCGTTCGTGCGCAGCACGCTGCTCGCGGTGCGCAGTTCCTCGTGGCCCTTCTGGTCCTCGGAGCCGACATTGAGCAGCCCGATCGTCGGCCGGGCCAGGCCGAGCACGGTGCGGGCGAACACCTCGCCCATGATCGCGAACTGCACCAGGTTGCGGGCGTCGCACTCGACGTTAGCGCCGAGATCCAGCATGACGCTCGAGCCGCGCATGGTCGGGAAGAAGCCGGCGATGGCCGGCCGGTCGATGCCGGGCGCGGTCTTCAGCACCAGCTTCGCCATCGCCATCAGCGCGCCGGTATTGCCGGCCGAGATCACGGCGTGCGCCTCGCCCGCCTGCACGGCGTTGATCGCCAGTCGCATGCTCGACTGCCGCCCGCCCCGCAGCGCCGCCGACGGCTTGGCGTCGTTGGTCACGACCTCGGTGGTATGGCGCAGCTCCGAGACCCGGGCAAGATCGGGATGGCGGTCGAGCAGCGGCCGCAGCCGCGCCTCGTCCCCGACGAACAGGAACCTTGCCGCCGCGAATTTCTGCCGCGCGATCTCGGCCCCATCCGCGACCATGTCCGGCGCGCGGTCGCCGCCCATGGCGTCCAGCGCGAGAACGATCGGGGAAAGGACCGATGGGGCACTCACGGGGTAGCCCCCTGGATTGGGTGCGGGCCTAGGCGCCGCGGGGTCGGATCAGGCCCCGGCGACCGCGACGACCTCGCGGCCGTCGTAGTAGCCGCAGCGCGCACACACATGGTGCGGCCGCTTCGCTTCGCCGCAGTTCGGGCACTCGATATGGGCCGTGGACTTGAGCGCGTGATGCGCCCGTCGCATGTCACGGCGCGACTTGGAAACCTTCTTCTTTGGAACGGCCATGACCGTGCAACTCCTGGACAGTCCGGATGAAGCGGCTTCTTTAGCCGAAACACCCAGGGCCGGCAAGCAGATGAAGCGCGGCCCTGCCGGCGCCGACGCGCCCCGCGAACGGGCGGAATCCGGCCAAGCGCCCTGCGCCAATCCCCGCGGCGGCGGAGAGACCGCGCCCGTTGGAGACCAGCCGTTCCGGCGCAGGAAATCATGCTTAAACAGCTGTTTGCAGGGCTATTCGCACTTACTTCCTCAGCTTTCCCAGGGCGGCAAACGGATTGGGCCCGCCAGGCGGTTCCGGCTCACCCGGAATCTCCTGACCACCGTCTTCACCCGCCCGCGGCACAGCAAGTTCCGCCCCCGGCGCGCGGGGATAGGGATCGAGGCTGACGGCGAGTTGCTGGGCCACCGCCTCGCCCAGGTCGATGGCGCCCTCGGCCAGGGCTTCGGGCGGGTCGTCGGCTTCCGGATCGAACATCTCGTCTTCCTCCGCCACCACCGAGCGCAGCACCGCCGGGTTCAGGGCATAGCGCTGGTCGAAGCTGCCGTGGATCTGCGCCGGAACCGGTTCCAGCGTGACGACGCATTCCTGGACCACGCTGGCGTCGAACCGCGCTGTCAATTCGATCATCCCACCGGCCACCGGGCGCAGGCGGCAGCGGGCGCGGAGGACGTCGAGGGCCAGCAGACCGAACCGGCGGGCCAGGGCTTCGCGCTCGGCGGCGCCGGCCTCGATCTCGATATCGAGCCCGTCCCGCCCGACCCGGTCGGCCGCGACGGGGCGCGAGAACTCGGGCGGTAGCGCATGATCGCTGGTCACGGCGCCTCCGCCATCGACGCGAAGTCGAGTTGGCCGGCGAGGAAGCGCTCGGCCGGCACGGCGCCCAGCGCGACGGCCTGACGGCGGACATAGCCCGCCATCGACGCCACCTGCGCCGGGGCTGGCTCGACCGTGCCGTAGAGGTTGCGCGCGAGCGCGTCCCGCAAGGCCGCGTCGTCCGGCGCGGCCAGTCCCTCCTCATAGGCGGCGACCCGGCCATAGAAACCGGTCGCCATTTGCCGGATCTTCTTGCCGACCGACAGGTCGCCGACGCCGAGCTCGCGCAGCGATGCGTCCATGTCGGCGAACATCAGGTCGAACAGCGCCTGCGCGACGGCCCCCTGGCCTTGGCCGTCCCGCTTCAGCCGATGCAGCACCAGAAACGCGTGCAGCACGATCATGTCGAAGCGCCCGTCGAGCGTGTCCGGGACGCCGAACGACCGGTAGAAGACCGGCAGACGCGCCTGGGCGACGATCGCCGCGTAGAGCGCGCGGGCCGCCGTCCCCGCCGGATCGCGACCGAACAAACTCTTGATTCGCATTCCAAACTCCGGCTGCACCGGCGCGCCCGCATGGCGGACCGCGATTGACACGGATTCCGGCCGGTGCCATCTTGCCCCGCCAAGTGATTGCCGGTCCTTGCGCGCCGGGTCAACCCCGCCGGCGCGACGGCGCCCCGGCGGGGCGTCGAAGCAGGCGAGCATGCCGACCGACCGGCCGCGAACGGCACAACCACGGAACGGACAGTCCTATATGTGGCCATTCCGCGCGGGATTCCACCCGTCGCTTCCTGCGATCGCCGCCTTGTCCGGCGCGGCCCTGGCGCTTTCGGCCTGCAGCGCGACCGTCGCCCAGCGCGGCAACGTGCCCGATCCGGAAAAACTGGAGCAGGTCAAGCTGGGCGACACCAAGGACAACGTGGTCCAGTTGATCGGCTCACCCTCGACGATCGGCACGTTCACCGACAAGCGCTGGTACTACATCAGCCGCAAGACCGAGAAGGTCGCCTTTTTCAACCCCACCACCGTCGATCAGCAGGTGGTCGAGATCCTGTTCGACGAGCAGGACAAGGTGCTCGAGGTCAAGAAACTGAACCTCGACGACGCCCAGGACGTCGCCGTCGTCGACCGCAAGACGCCGACGGCCGGCAAGTCGATCACCGTGTTCGACCAGCTCCTCGGCAATCTCGGCAAGTTCAACAAGAGCGGCGGCAAAGGCGCCGGCGGGTGATCCGATGGAGGCCGGCGATCGGCCGTCATACCGGAAAGCTGACGGCCGATCCCTGAAAGCCTCGTTCTAGTGCGCCAGCGCCGCCAGCAGCAGCAGCGCCACGATGTTGGTGATCTTGATCATCGGGTTGACCGCTGGGCCGGCCGTGTCCTTGTAGGGATCGCCGACCGTGTCGCCGGTCACCGCCGCCTTGTGCGCGTCGGAGCCCTTCATGTGCTTCACGCCCGCGGCGTCGACGAAGCCGTCCTCGAATATCTTCTTGGCGTTGTCCCAGGCGCCGCCGCCCGCGGTCATCGAGATGGCGACGAACAGCCCGGTCACGATCACGCCCAGCAGCATGGCGCCGAGCGCCGCGAAGGCGTCGGCCGCGCCGCTGATCGCGCGCACGATCGCGAACAGCACGATCGGCGACAGGACCGGCAGCAGCGAGGGGATGATCATCTCCTTGATCGCCGCCTTGGTCAGCATGTCGACGGCCTTGCCGTATTCCGGCTTGCCCTTGCCTTCCATGATACCCGCGATTTCCTTGAACTGCCGGCGCACCTCGATCACGACCGAACCGGCCGCGCGGCCGACTGCGGTCATGCCCATCGCCCCGAACAGGTAAGGCAGCAGGCCGCCCAGCAGCAGGCCGACCACGACGTAGGGATTCTTCAGCGAGAACTCGACCGCCGTCACCCCCAACTTGCCCTGGGCGATGAAGTAATCGAGGTCCGAGGTGTAAGCCGCGAACAGCACCAGCGCGCCGAGGCCCGCCGAGCCGATCGCATAACCTTTGGTCACGGCCTTGGTCGTGTTGCCAACCGCGTCGAGCGCGTCGGTGTTGTGGCGCACTTCCTTGGGCAGGCCCGACATCTCGGCGATGCCGCCGGCGTTGTCGGTGACCGGACCGTAGGCATCGAGCGCCACGATCACGCCCGCCAGCGCCAGCATCGCCGTCGTCGCGATGGCGATCCCGAACAAGCCCGCCAGCATGTGGCAGACGATGATGCCGGCGCAGATCACCAGGGCCGGAAGCGCGGTGGCTTCCATCGACACGGCCAGGCCCTGGATGACGTTGGTGCCGTGGCCGGTCACCGAGGCCTGCGCCACCGAGCGCACCGGACGATAGGGCGTGCCGGTGTAGTACTCGGTGATCCACACGATCAGGCCGGTCACAACCAGGCCCACCAGGGCGCAGAAGAACAGGGTCATGCCGGTGAAGCTCTTGCCCGACACGGTGAGCGTCGTGCCGAGGCCGACGATCCAGGCCGTCACCGGCAGGAACGCGATGGCGCTGAGCACGCCCGCGACGATCAGGCCCTTGTACATCGCCCACATGATCCCGTTGTCGGAACCAAGCTTCACGAAATAGGTGCCGATGATCGAGGTGATGATGCACACCCCGCCGATCACCAGCGGGTATGCCATCATGCTGGTGGAAAGCGCCGGGTTGCCGACGAAGAAGATCGACGCCAGCACCATGGTCGCGACCATGGTGACGGCATAGGTCTCGAACAGGTCGGCCGCCATGCCGGCGCAGTCGCCCACGTTGTCGCCCACGTTGTCCGCGATCACGGCGGGGTTGCGGGGATCATCCTCGGGGATGCCGGCCTCGACCTTGCCCACCAGGTCGGCGCCCACGTCGGCGCCCTTGGTGAAGATGCCGCCGCCCAGACGCGCGAAGATCGAGATCAGCGAGGCGCCGAAGCCCAGCGCGACCAGCGCGTCGACCAGCGTGCGGCTGGACACGCCGGCGTTGAGCAGAACCACGTAGTAGACGACGACGCCGAGCAGCGCGAGGCCAGCCACCAGCATGCCGGTGATCGCGCCGGCCTTGAACGACAGGTCCAGGCCCTCGGCCAGCCCTTTCTGCGCCGCCACGGCCGTGCGCACGTTGGCGCGCACCGACACGTTCATGCCGATGAAGCCGGCCGCGCCCGAGAGCAGCGCGCCGACCAGGAACCCGCCCGCGGCCCAGCCGCCCAGGAACAGCCCCAGCACGATCAGCACGACCACGCCGACCATGGCGATCGTGGTGTACTGCCGGCGGAGATAGGCGCCCGCGCCCTCCTGGATCGCGCCCGCGATTTCCCGCATCCGCGGGGTACCGGCGTCGGCCGCCATCACGGCGCGCCCGACCACGATGCCATAGACGACCGCGAGCAGCCCGCACACGATCACGAAGCCGTAGATCATCGAACCTACCCTCTTGTCCTGATTTCAGCCGGAACCTGCCCTCGCCCGATTCCGGGTCGAGGTCCCCCGCGAAAAAGCGCGCGGACCATGCCAGAACGCAATGGCGATGGCAACGAAACTGCATGGTTTGGAGGGACGTCACGCCTCGCGCGTCAGGCTTTCGCCGCGGGCGTGGCCTGTCTATATACGGACCGGACACTCGACAACGCGCAAGCTGCTTGCCCCCGTTGCAACTCAACAAGAAAAATATAGGACTATCAATGGCTTCTATAAAATCCCTCTGCGTCTACTGCGGCACTTCAAGCCGCGGCAGCCCCAGCCACCTCGCGGCGGCCGAGCGCCTCGGCGTCACGCTGGCCGCGCGCGGCGTCACCCTGATCTATGGGGGCGGCATGATCGGCCTGATGGGCATCTGCGCCGACGCGGCCTTGAAGGCCGGCGGGAAGGTCATCGGCGTGATCCCCAAGCATCTCGACGACCTGGAGGTCGGGCATCGCGGCCTGACCGAGCTGATCGTCTGCACCTCGATGCATATCCGCAAGGAGCGGATGTTCCACCTGTCCGACGCCTTCGCCGTGCTGCCCGGCGGTTACGGCACGCTGGACGAGGTGTTCGAGATGATCACCTGGCGGCAGCTTGGCCTGCACGACAAGCCCATCCTGCTGGTCGACGTCGACGGGTACTGGAAGCCGCTGACCGCCCTGCTCGATCACGTGATCGCCGAGAACTACGCCAAGCCCGAGACGCGACGACTCTATACGGTGGTCGATGGCGTCGAGAACCTGTTCGACGCGCTGGCCCATGCGCCCCAGCCGAAGGTCGAGCCGAAGGAAAAGCTGATGTAGCGGCGGTTTTGCCGCAGCGCGCGGCGGATTGATCCGCGCGTCCCGCGCGGCTATGGTGCGCCGCGCTTTCCCAGGGGGAGTCCCGAAGGACATGGCCAAGATCAAGGTTAAGACGCCGGTCGTCGATCTCGACGGCGACGAGATGACGCGGATCATCTGGAAATTCATCAAGGACAAGCTGATCCTGCCCTATCTCGACCTCAAGATCGAATACTACGATCTGGGCATCGAGTACCGCGACAAGACCGACGACCAGGTAACGGTCGACGCCGCCAACGCCATCAAGAAACACGGCGTCGGCATCAAGTGCGCGACCATCACCCCGGACGAGGCGCGGGTGAAGGAATTCAACCTCAAGAAGATGTACCGCTCGCCCAACGGGACGATCCGCAACATCCTGGGCGGCACGATCTTCCGCCAGCCGATCATCTGCAAGAACG
>JADLEG010000206.1 GCA_020846275.1 Alphaproteobacteria bacterium | reverse complement strand
TCGAAAGCTCGCACTCAATATGCTTCGCACCCATCCCAGCACCGCTTCCCTCCGTCGAAAAATCAAGCGCGCAGGCTGGGACGACAAATTCCTCCTCTCCCTCCTCGGCCAAATGCGATAGCCCTGCTGCGGGAGGGGGGACCGGAGTTGAGCATGGACCTCGCCTACATCCTCGACCTGATCCGCCAGTACGGCGACGCGGCCTACAGCTTCGTGTTCACCTACGCCGCGACCAACAGCCTGCTGGCGCTGCTGATCGCCGGCTATGCCGCGCATATCGGCGTGCTGGAATGGGAGACGCTGATCGGGGTCGGCTGGGCCGGCGGGTTCGCCGGGGACACGGTGCGGTTCTGGGTCGGGCGGCGCTGGGGACCGGCCCTGGTGCGGCAGGTTCCGAAGCTGCAGCGCGGCACCGCGGTGACGATGCGCCTGATCGACCGCCACCATCTCTGGATGATCCTGGTCCACCGCTATCCGCAGGGCATCCGCGGGCTTGCCGGGTTCGCGTTCGGCATGTCGTCGCTGGCCTGGCCGCGCTTCCTGACGCTCAACTTCGTGTCGGCGGGGATCTGGGCGGTCGTCGTGGTGTCGGCCGGCTACAGCTTCGGCTACCTGTCGGAGAAGGCGCTGGGCCAGGCGGCGTCGAACCTGGGCCTGGCGATGCTGGTCGCGTTCCTGGGCCTGGCCTGGCTGTTGTCGAAGAAGCTCGAGCGCGCGATCGAGCGGGGCTGACGGCTCCCCCGCGCGATCACCCCAGCGCTTGCAGCAGGGGCGCCAGCGACGGCGCGGCGGGAAGATCGCGCAGCAGGGCGAGCAGCGTCTTTGCCCGATCGGCCGGCAGGCGGCGCGCGGCGCACTGCGCGAATTTCGCGTCGACGCGTTCGTCGCTCATCGGATTGCCCGGCGTCCCCAGGCCCGTGCCGACCGCGGCCGACCGGGCGCCGCCGCCGCGCAGCGCCACCCGCACCGTGTCGGGATCCTGGGGATCGCAGTTCTGGCGGGGGTCCTTCGGCTTGCGCGCGGTGACGCTGGTGCGGGCCGCGAGCGCGCGCAGCATCGGCTGGCGGATCGCCGCCGGCGTGAAGTCCGCCACGCCGACATCGCCGCGCGCCAGCGCCACGGCCACGCACCAGGCCGTGCTGAACAGCGCCTGCTCGGTCGTCTCGGGCACGCCGAAGGGCAGGATCGCGAGGTGGAAATCGGGCAGCGAGACGTCGACCCGCTCGATCGCGTCCAGATCGGCGTCCATGCCCGCGCGCGCTTCGAGCGCGGCGTCGATCGAGCGATGGGTGTAGCTGCAGGACGGATAGGGCTTGAGGCAGATGCCGTGCTCCTCGATCGCCCAGGGCCGGCCCAGCTTGGCGAGCGCCGGCGCGAAGCGCGCCTCGCCCGGCTCGACCATCAGCTTGGCGAACCCGGCGGGCCCGTCGAGCGCCGCCGCCCCCGCGGTCACGCCGCAGGCGGCGAGACGGCTGGCGACCACGCCCGCCTTGGCGGCGAAGCCGGCGTGGAACGGCTTGGTCATGGTGCCGAACTGGCTGACATAGCCGCCGGCCATCGAGGTTGCGATCGAGATCGCGTTGGCCGCCTGCGCCGCGTCCAGGCGCAGCGCCCGCGCGCAGGCCGCCGCCGCGCCCAGCGCGCCCAAGGTGCCGGTCGCGTGCCAGCCCAGCCTGTAGTGGCTGAGGTTCACCGCCTCGCCCATCCGCGCGATCACCTCGAACCCGGCAATATGGGCGTCCACCAGGTCGGCCCCGCTGAACGCGCCTTCGCTCATCACCGCCAGCAGCGCCGGCACCATGACCGCGCTGGGATGGGTGCTGCCGGGAAAATCCCAGTCGTCGAAATCGAGCGCATGGGCGGCCACCGCATTGACCAGCGCCGCCCAGGGCGGCGCCAGGCCGAGCCCGCTTGCCGCGACCATAGCCGGCCCCCGGCCCCAGGCGCCGAAGGCCTCGATCGCCGCCTTGGTCGCGGGCTCGCCGCTGCCCAGCAGCATGCAGCCCACGGTGTCGAGGATCGAGGTCGCCGAGCGCTTGACCGCGGCGGCGGAATAGTCCCGCCGGCCGGCCGCCAGGAACGCGGCGAAAGCCTCGATCGCATTCGACATGGAACCAGCTTCCCGCGATCGGCCGGCGGCGACTTACCGGAATGCGGCATCGATCCCCTGCGTTGCGACGGAAGGCGCGATGTGGCAGACATCACCGCCGTTGCAGCCCCGGAGTATCCGCGATGACCGACGCCGCCCAGCTTATCGGCAACTGGAACTACCCGACGCAGGTCCGCTTCGGCGTCGGCCGCATCAAGGAGCTGCCGGAGGCCTGCAAGCAGCTGGGCATGAAGAAGCCGCTGCTGGTCACCGACATGGGGCTCAAGTCGCTGCCGATGGTCGCCGACGCGGTCGAGGCCAATGCGGCGGCGGGCGTGCCGACCGGGCTGTTCGGCGAGGTCAAGGGCAACCCCACCGGCAAGAACCTGGAAGACGGCATCGCCGCCTACAAGAAGGGCGGGCATGACGGCGTCGTCGCCTTCGGCGGCGGCTCGGCGCTCGATACCGGCAAGGCCGTCGCCTTCATGGCGACCCAGGATCGGCCCTGGATCGACTTCACCGACTACGACACCTGCGTCAAGGCGTTCAAGGGGCCGATCGCGCCGATCGTCACCGTCGCCACGACCGCGGGCACCGGCTCGGAGGTCGGCCGCGCCGCGGTCTTCACCGACGAGGTCAAGCAGGTGAAGAAGATCATCTTCCACCCCTCGATGATGCCGAAGATCGTGATCGACGATCCGGCGCTCACCGTAGGCCTGCCGGCGAAGATCACGGCGGCGACCGGGATGGACGCCTTCGCCCACTGCCTGGAGGCGCTGTGCTGCACCTTCTACCACCCGATGGCCGACGGCATCGCGGCGGAGGGCATGCGGCTGGTGAAGGCGTACCTGCCCGCGGCCTGCAAGGACGGCAAGAACCTGGAGGCGCGCGCCCAGATGATGTGCGCGGCGACGATGGGCGCCACCGCGTTCCAGAAGGGCCTCGGCTCCATCCACGCGCTGAGCCACCCCTTGAGCTCGCTCTATGACACGCATCACGGCCTGGGCAACGCGGTGTTCATGCCCTACGTGCTGGTCTTCAACCGCAAGGCCATCGACGACAAGCTCGCGCGCCTCGCCGCCTATTTCGAGCTGAAGCAGCAGAGCTTCACCGGCTTCATCGACTGGCTGGTCCGGTTCCGCGAGGAGATCGGCATCCCGCACAAGCTCGGCGACGCCGGCGTGCCGCTGGACAATCTCGATCGTCTCGCCACCTTGGCGTCGCAGGATTTCTGCGCCAGCGAGAACCCGATCAAGATGGGCAAGCCGGAGATGCGCCAGGTGATCGACGCGGCGGTCGCCGGCCGTCTGTGAGCCGCGCTGCACCGCACCAATTCGCCCGCACGTTTACGCCTGATTTACTAACAGGCGGCACATTTGACAGGCTGGGCGCTCGCGCCTAGCCTTTCGCGCAGTCGCCGATCCAAGGATGCGCCTCTGTCGGGGGAGGCCTGCTGGTCTGATGAATTCGGGCGAACGGCGCGGAAGCGACGCCGTATCGCGGACAGGATTGGCGACGGATAGAGACTGACAGACTTGGGAGGACGCGTGCGAGCGTCGCCGTGACGGGCCGCAGGGGAGCGGCTTCGGGAACCGGCGGGCATCGTGCGCAACGTGCGTTTCTTGAACCTGAGGAGATCTCCATGGCCAAGCAGAGCAACCAATTCGCCGGCGCGTTTCCCGCGTTCCAGATGCCCGATTTCAGCCAGTTCACCAACATGGGCACGCCGGGCCTGGACTCGTTCATGCAATCGAGCAACGCGATGATGAAGGCGGTCGGCGAGCTGAACGCGGAAATCCTGGGCTTCACCAAGCAGCGCCTGGATGCGGGCATCGCGGTGAGTCAGACGCTGGCGCAGTGCAAGTCGATGCAGGCCGCCGTCGAGGTGCAGATGGATTTCGCGCGCACCGAGGCGCAGGTCTATCTCGACGAGGCGCGCAAGATCATGGAGCTGGCCAGCCACGCCGCGACCGAAGGGCTGAAGCCGATGCAGGAAATGCACAAGAACGGCACCAACGGCCACGCCCCGCACGCGCGCGCGAACGGCAAGCGCTAGCACGACCGCTCCGCCCGGCGTCGCCCCCGCCGATCACGGCGCGGGCGCGCGGCGGAATTTCGCCACCAGGCCGCGCCAGCCGCGCGGCGCCGGATCGAGGATCAGGCCGACCCGCCTGACCTCGTCGCCGATCATGTCGAGGATCACCAGTTCGACCGTGCCGATGCGCACGCGGTCGCCGCGCCCCACCGCGCTGCCGAGCCGGCGGTGCAGCGCCTGCGCCAGGGTCAGCGGCATGTCCTCGGCCGCCATCGCCAGGCCATAGGAAGCGACCAGCTCGCGCACCAGATGGTCGGCGTCGAGCACGAAGTCGCCGGCGTTCTCGGGCAGGTCCGAGGCGGTCGACGCGAAGCGGCTGGAGAACCAGCGGTCGACCGCCAGGTTGTGCTCGGGCGGCGTCAGCACCAAAGCGATGTCGTCCGCCTGCAGCCGTTCGAGCGATTCCGGCGACAACACCTGCTCGCCGCGCAGCACCGACACGACGCGCACGCGGTCGGGCAGCCGGAGCTCGGCCAATTTCCAGTCCGTAGCGCGGCTGTGCGGCTTGACCTCGTAGGCGATCAGGTCGCGGTCGAGCTGGTGGATCAGGTCGACGTCCAGGCGCGGCGCCGGCTCGGGCGTCGGCGGCAATGCCACGCGCAGCAGCCGCGCGACGAAGGGGATGGTCCAGCCCTGGACCGCGAGCGACACCAGCACCACCACGAAGGCCGCCTTCAGCATCGTGCTGCCGGCGTCGAGCCCCGCGACCAGCGGGATCAGCGCCAGGAAGATCGGCACCGCGCCGCGCAGGCCGACCCAGGCGACGAAGAGCTGCTCGCGCAGCGTGAAGCCGAACGGCGACAGCGACAGGATCACCGCCAGCGGGCGCGCGAGCAGGATCAGCACGACGGCGACCAGGAACGCCGCCGGCGCCTGGGCCGGAAGCTGCGACGGCGTGATCAGCAGGCCCAGCATGAGGAACAGGCCGATCTGGCCGAGCCAGGTCAGCCCGTCGAAGAAGCGCCCGACGAGCTGCAGCGCGCGCACCCGGCGATTGCCGAAGACGACGCCCGCCGCATAGACCGCTAGGAACCCGCTGCCGCCCACGGACTGCGTACCGGCGAAAACCAGCATCGCCATCGCGAAAGCGAGGATCGGGTACAGGCCCCCCGTCATCTCCAGCCGGTTCATCAGCCAGACCAGCATGAGCCCGCCGCCGATCCCCGCCGCCATGCCGATGCCCATCTGCTCGGCGAACTGGGCGAGCACGGACCAGCTCAGCGTCTCGACGTTCTGACGCAGCATCTCGACGAAGACGATGGTCAGGAACACGCCCATCGGGTCGTTGGCGCCCGATTCGACCTCGAGCGTCGCCCGCAGGCGGTCGCGCAGCCCGATGCCGTGCTGGCCGAGCAGCCCGAACACCGCCGCGGCGTCGGTCGAGGCCACGATCGAGCCGATCAGCATCGCGCGGCGCCAGTCCATCGCGAAGGCGAGGCCGAGGAACAGCGCCACCACGCCAGCGGTCACCACCACGCCCAGCGTCGCCAGCACCAGCGCCGGGGCCCAGGCCACGCGGATGGCGGCGATCGGCGTGCGCAGCCCGCCGTCGAACAGGATCACCGCCAGCGCCATGCTGCCCACCAGGAAAGCGACATGCGCGTCGTTGAACGGGATGCCGCCCGGCCCGTCCTCGCCCGCCAGCATGCCGAGCAGCAGGAAGACCAGCAGGATCGGCGCGCCGAAGCGGCGCGAGACGAGGTGGGCCAGCACGCTGGCGAGGATCAGCAGCGCCGCCACCACCAGCCAGGTGAATTCGAACTCCACGGATCGGCCGCTCCCGGCGCGTCAGAAGTGGAAGTCGGGCGGCTCCCAGCCGGCCAGCCATTCCTTCAACGGCATGATCACCGGCTCGCGGCCGTTGTCGTAGAAGGACGAGTCGACGGCCCACAACTCGCCGCTCTCGGTCTCGGCCATGACCGGCGTCACGTGCGGCAGGGTCTTGCCGAACAGCGCCCCGCGCCAGGCGACGCTCAGCGCCTTGTGGCGCTTGATCAGCCCGTCATTCTCCATCAGCACCAGATAGGTCGTCGTGTTGACCGCCTCGTCGACGCAGTCCTGCTGGCCCGGCAGGGTGATCGCGTTCAGCGTGCCGCCCTTGTCGCCGAGCGTGCCGGCCTGGCGTCCGGCCATCACCTCGAGCCGGGCGACGG
>JADLEG010000205.1 GCA_020846275.1 Alphaproteobacteria bacterium | reverse complement strand
TGTTCTTCTTCAGGCTCAGCTTGACGGCCCGCGACTTCTCGGCGGCGATCGTCTGGCAGCGGTCGACCGCGGCGGCGAACTCGCGGCTGTCGACCTCCATGGACTTGTCGTTGTTGGCCGGGATCACCCGCTCGTAGTCCGGGAAGGTGCCGTCGATCAGCTTCGAGGTCAGCACGACGGAATCGAGCGCGAAGCGGATCTTGGTGTCGGACAGGTTGACCGCCACCGGGTCGGCCGAATCCTGCACCAGCTTGTACAGCTCGGCGACCGCCTTGCGCGGCACGATCACGCCCGGCATGCCGGCGGCGCCGGAGGGCAGCGCGGTTTCGGCGCGCGCCAGGCGGTGCCCGTCGGTCGCCACCGCGCGCAGCGTCCCCTCGCCGTTCTTGGCGGCATGCAGGTAGATGCCGTTCAGGTAGTAGCGCGTCTCCTCGGTGGAGATCGCAAAGCGCGTGCGGTCGATCAGGGCCTTGAGCTCGCTCGCCGGCAGCGAGAAGGCGTGCGGCAGCTCGGCGTTGTCGCCCAGCATCGGGAAGTCGTCGCGCGGCAGGGTCGGCAGTCGGAAACGCGACCGTCCGCCGCGCAGCGCCAGCTGGCCGGCATCCCCGCCCTCGGCATCGCCGGTGGCGATCTCGATCTGGGCGCCGTCCGGCAGCTTGCGCACGATGTCATAGAGCGTATGCACCGACACCGTGGTGGCGCCGGGCATCGCGACATCGGCGGGCGTCTGCTCGGCGATGGCGAGGTCCATGTCGGTCGCGGTCAGCGCCAGGCCGCCGGGCGCGGCCTCCAGCAGCACGTTCGACAGGATCGGGATCGTGTTGCGGCGTTCGACCACGCTCTGCGCATGGGCAAGGGCCTTGAGCAGCGCTGCTCTTTCGATGGTCAGCTTCATATCCGTTTCACCGGCCGGCGGGCGTTGGAATCTCTACAATTTTTGCGTGAAAAACCGGCATCCTACCGGTCCCGCTCAGAGGTGCCGCCGGGCTCGGAAATGGCCAGCTTGCAGACCCTCGCGAACGGGGTGGCAGTATAGCACAGATCGCCCGAATCCACCCCCGATTCCATGGCCGCCGGGCGGCCCGGAGAGGGGCAATCAGCAAGGAGTTTCCGGGTGGCGGAAAGGCCGCCGGCGGGACTTCAGCCCTCGATCATCCGGCGCAGCAGCTCGACGTCCTCGTTGAAGCCGCTGTCGCTGGCGCGCAGCTCCTCGACCTTGCGCACGGCGTGCATCACCGTGGTGTGGTCGCGCCCGCCGAACTTGCGGCCGATCTCGGGCAGGGAGCGCGAGGTGAGCGCCTTGGCCAGATACATGGCGACCTGGCGCGGCCGTGCCACGGCGCGGGCGCGCCGGGGCGAGTGCATGTCGCCGAACTTGATGTTGTAGTGCTCGGCGACCCGCTTCTGGATCTCCTCGATCGTCACCTGCCGGCTGTTGGCCCGCAGCAGGTCCTTCAACACGTCCTGGGCGCTGTCGAGGGTGATCGGCCGGCCGACGAAATCGGCATGGGCGACCAGCCGGGTCAGCGCGCCTTCCAGCTCGCGGACGTTGGAGGTGATGCGATGCGCCAGGAACTCCAACACGTTGCCCGGAACCTTGGCGCTGCACTGCTCGGCCTTGGATTGCAGGATGCCGAGGCGCAATTCATAGGTGGTGGGGTGCAGGTCGGCCACCAAGCCCCAGGCCAGGCGCGACTTCACCCGCTCCTCGACGCCGGTCAGGTCGTTGGGCGACTTGTCGGCCGAGATCACGACCTGGCTGTTCTGGTCGATCAAGGCATTGAAGGTGTGGAAGAACTCCTCCTGGGTCGAGTCCTTGCCGCTGAAGAACTGCACGTCGTCGACCATCAGCACGTCGATGGCGCGGAACTGCTCCTTGAACGCCACCGTCTCCTTCAGCCGCAGCGCCCGGATGAACTGGTACATGAACTTCTCGGCCGAGAGATAGACCACCTTGCGGCTCGGCTGGCGCTTGCGGATGTGCCAGGCGATCGCGTGCATCAGGTGGGTTTTGCCCAGCCCCACCCCGCCATAGAGGAAGAGCGGGTTGAAGCGGACATTGACCGCGTCGGCTACCTGGCGCGCGGCGGCATAGGCCAGCTCGTTCGGCTTGCCGACGACGAAATTCTCGAAGGTGAAGCGGGGATCGAGCCGCGCCGAGATGTCGTCCACGCGCTCGGCGGTCTCGATGTCCTCGCCGGCGCGGCGGGGCGCCGGCTCGTGCGGCGCGCTCTCGCCGGCAGCGCGCTCCGGCACATCGATGTCCTCGTCGCCCGACGAGCCGCCGACGCGCTCGGGCATCACGATGATCTCGATGTCGCGCACGTTGGCGTCCTCGGACTGCCAGAGCGCCCGGATGCGCGCGCCGAAATGGTTGTGGATCCAGTCGCGCTTGAAGCGGGTAGGGGCGGCGATGCGCACGACGCTGTCGCGCACCTCGACCAGGGTCATCGCCTTCAACCAGTTGCGATAGACTGCGTCGCCAAATTCGCCGCGCAGTCGGCCGCGAATTCGCGCCCAGCAAGCTGCAACTGCTTCCTTCGACATACTGCCCGACCCCATCAACCGCGAGACGATCGCGAAACCGCCTCCGCCGCGCAAGGGTTCCCAGATGCGAACCCGGCGCGGTGCC
Organism: Alphaproteobacteria bacterium; assembly: GCA_020846275.1. Classification (GTDB taxonomy): domain Bacteria; phylum Pseudomonadota; class Alphaproteobacteria; order JAEULC01; family JAEULC01; genus JAEULC01. Next base: position 4,758 of record JADLEG010000205.1, on the reverse strand, counting down.
CCACGCTAGACCTTCAGTTGCTTCGCAAACGCCTGCGGCGGAGAGAGAGGGATGGGCGCAAAAATGAACCGACCAAGACCAACATCAACGCCCCCCTGCATATGGCGATCTTCTATCTACTGCGAACCGCGGCGCCAGCGTCGGCTGCGACTGACGGATCGATCCGTTTACGGCGAACCCGGTTTCAGCGAACGACCGAAAAGGACGGGATACCCGAAATCAACGAACCGACGGCAATCTTCCGCTTCCTGTTCGACCGCGGCGACCTACCCACGCCGCAATCGACAGGGTAAGAACTGTAAACCCGTGAAAGCGCCGAATGCAACAATGTCGAAACCGAAGAGCGGATGAATCTTGCCGGGCTGTGGCGATCGAACCACGCGCCCATCAAATGCGCGCAAAAGAACAAGAGCCGCGCCGATTTCTCGGCGCGGCGTCGCTGCGATCATGCGGACAATGACTTAGAGCGACTTGATGCGCGCGGAGAGGCGCGACAGTTTGCGCGCCACCGTGTTCTTCGCCATCACGCCCTTGCCGACCGCGCGATGCATCTCGGGCTGTGCGGCTTTCAGCGCCGCGCGCGCGGCTTCCTTGTCGCCGCCGGTGATTGCGGCCTCGACCTTCTTCATCGAGGTCTTCACGCGGCTGCGGCGCAGGCGATTGACGGCCGTGCGGCGGACGCTCTGGCGGGCGCGCTTGGCGGCCGAGGGATGATTGGCCATGGGTTCGATCCTTGATTATTCTTCGGAAATGGCGCGGGTTATAGCGTTGCGCGCCGGCAGCGTCAATCGCAGCGCCGGCCGGGCCCAAGCTATCCGCGCGGCCCGAGAGCGGAGCCCGAAAACGCAAACGGCCCGCCGGTCAGGGCGGGCCGCCGCGTCGAACTAGCTTGCCGCGCGATCAGGCGACGCCGTTCTTCTTGAACCAGGCCAGCGCCTTGGCCCAGCCGTCCTCGGCCTTGTCCTTGCGGTAGCTCGGCCGGTAGTCGGCATGGAAGCCGTGCGGCGTGTCGGGATAGACGATGATCTCCGACGGCTTCTTGGCGGCCTTCAGCGCGGCCTGCATCTTCTCGACCGTGTCGTTCGGAATGCCCTGGTCGGCGCCGCCGTAGAGGCCCAGCACCGGCGCCTTGATGTCGGCGGCGAGGTCGATCGGGTTCTTCGGCTGCAGGTCGGTCGCGGGGCGCGCGATCGGGCCGTACCAGGCGACGCCGGCCTTCAGCTTCGGATTGTGCGCCGCATAGAGCCACACGATGCGCCCGCCCCAGCAGAAGCCGGTGACGGCGAGCTTGCTCGTGTCGGCATGGCCGCTCTTGGCGGCGACTGCGGCGGCGGCGTCAAGATCGGACATCACTTGCTTGTCCGGCACCTTCGAGACGATCTGCGACAAGAGGGTCGGAATGTCGCTGATCTTCGACGGATCGCCCTGGCGCGAGTAGAGTTCGGGCGCGATGGCGTAGTAGCCGGCCTTGGCGAAGCGGCGGCAGACATCCTTGATATGCTCGTGGACGCCGAAGATCTCCTGCACGACAAGCACCACGGCATGCTTCTTGTTGTCGGCCGGGCGGGCGCGGTAGCCGGGGATCGATCCGTCGGGCACGGGGATCTTCACCTCGCCCGCGACCAGGCCTTTGGTGTCGGTCGTGATCACGGTCTGGGCGCAGACCGGCATGGCGGCGGCGGCGAAGCCGGCCGAGAGCGAGGTGACGACGAAGCCGCGTCGGCTCAGCGGCATGTCGGGCGCCAGGCTTGCGAGCTGCGACTTCAAGTCGGCGGTGAGTTTGGCGGATGGGCGAATATCGCCGGGCATGGTTTCCCCCTGGAAAAATTGGATGACGCTTATCCATCAACAATCTAGAGCGCCAATTCATCCCCGGCGAGGCAAGTTTCCGTGAAATCGCGGCCCTCCGCGATGCGCCTCGGCGCCGCAGGCGGGCTACGGGCGAACGCGGTCAGGGCTTGTGCGGTGCGTCGATGTACTGGGCCGATCGCATCTCGATAAGCCGGCTGACCGTGCGCTGGAACTCCTGGGCGCCGATCCCCTGGGGGTAGAGCGCGTGCGGCGGGCGCTCGGCCGACATCACCAGGTTGACGCGATGTTCGTAGAGCGCGTCGATCAGCACCATGAAGCGCCGGGCCTCGTTGTGCCGCTCGGGACCGAGCTGCGGCACGCCGGAGAGGATCAGCGTGTGGAAGCTGCCGGCGATGGCGAGGTAGTCGGCCGCGCCCAGCGGGCGCTGGCAGAGCTCGGCGAAACTGGCGAAGGCGACGCCCATCGCGGTGTGCTGCAGTGCAAGCGTGCGGCCGCCCTGCACGTCGACGACCAGCTTCTCGCCCTTGGCCCCGTCGGTGAGCGCGGCGAAGGCGCCGTCCAGCGCACGGTCCGCGGCTGCGCCCAGGGGATGATGGTAAACCTCGAGCGAGCGCATGCGCGCGAGCCGGTAGTCCGTGCCGCCGTCGAGATGCAGCACGTCGAGCTTCTGCTTCAACAGCGCGATGAACGGCAGGAAGCGTTCGCGCTGCAGCCCGTCCTTGTAAAGATCGTCCGGCGCCCAGTTCGACGTGGCGACCACGACGACGCCGCGCTGGAACAGCGCCTCGAACAGGCGGCCGAGGATCATCGCGTCGGCGATGGTGTAGACATGGAACTCGTCGAAGCACAGCAGCCAGGCCTCGGCCGCCAGCGCGTCGGCCAGGGGCTGCAGCGGCTCGGCCAGCTTCTTGTCGCGCGCGGCGTGCAGGCGCTGCTGCACCTCCAGCATGAAGGCGTGGAAATGCACGCGCCGCTTGGCCTTGACCGGCGCCGCGGCGAAGAACAGGTCCATCAGCATGGATTTGCCGCGCCCGACCCCGCCATAGATGTAGAGACCCTGCGGCGCTTCGGCCGGCTTCTCGCCCAGGCCCAGGCGCTCCTTCCACCCGCCGTTGCCCCGGCGTGGCTTGTAGTGTTTGAGCGCGTTGTGCAGGCTCTGCAGCTTCTCCGCCGCCAACTCCTGGTTCTGGTCGGGCTTCAGCACGCCCTCGCGCAGCCGCGCGCGATAGGCGAACAGCGGACCTTCCTGGCCGCCCGGGCCGTGATGCGAACGCGCGGACATGCGGCGCGGAAGTCTAGCGGCGAATGGTTAACACAGAACGACGAACCCCGGGGTCATGGCTCGGCGCGGATGAAGGGGCTGTATCCCGGAGCGCCGGGCTTCAGCCGCCCCGTGTCGTCGAAATCGGCCAGCATGTTGAATGGCAGGGGGGCGAGCGCGTCCAGGCGCCCCAGCCGCTCGGCCAGGCCCTTCTTATAGGCATCGATCCGGTGCCGCTCGTCCACCGGGCGGTCGTACTTGATGCCGTCCTGGATGCCTGCGCTCAAGAATGGCGGCAGGACCTGGAAGCCGACATAGACCAGGCTCTTGTGCATCGGCCACAGCAGCAGCGCCAGTTCGCCGCTGCGGCCATTGTAGCTGTAGGACGGCTCGGGCGCCCCGGCCGTGACCGACAGCATGGCGCGCTTGCCCAGGAACTTGCCGTTCTCGTAGCGCTGCTTGGCGGTATAGACGCCGCCGAAGGTGAAGACGCGGTCGATCCACCCCTTCAGCATCGCGGGCATGCCGAACCACCAGATCGGGTATTGGAACAGCACGAAGTCGGCGCGTTCCAGCTTGGCGATCTCCGCCGCCACGTCGGCGGCGGTCGTCCCGGTATCGTGGGCATGGCGCTGCTCGGTCTGGGCGCCGAAGCGCTCGGGCCGGGCGCGCCGGGCGAAATGCCGCGGGCCTTCGGCGGGCTGGAAGTCCTCAGCGTAGAGGTCGCTCACCTCGACGGTGTGACCTTGGGCCTTGAAGGTCTCGACGGCGGTGTCCTTGAGCTGGGCGTTGAACGAGTGCGGCTCGGGATGGGCGAGCACGATCAGGGCATGCATGAAACGGGGGTCTCCCTGGAACCGGAGTCGGCTTGAAACCACTGGTATGGCAGAGTAATGATCGCGCGCCGCGATGGTGCGGTGCAATGGCCGCCGTTAAGCATTCCAGCGCGGCCGGAAGAATCGAGGGTGTCATGGGCTACCGGGTCGCTGTGGTGGGCGCCACCGGCAATGTCGGCCGCGAAATGCTGAACACGCTGGTGGAGCACGAATTTCCCGTGGACGAGGTGGTCGCGCTGGCCTCTGAGCGGTCGGCGGGCAAGGAAGTGAGCTTCGGCGAGGACCAGACCCTGCGGGTGCAGGACCTGGCCAAGTTCGACTTCAAGCACATCGACATCGGCCTGTTCTCGCCCGGCGCCAAGGTCTCGGACATCTACGCGCCCAAGGCCGCCAAGGCCGGCTGTGTGGTGATCGACAACACGTCGCGCTTCCGCATGGAGCCGGACATCCCGCTGGTCGTTCCCGAGGTCAACCCCGAGGCGATCAAGCAATACAAGAACCGCAACATCATCGCCAACCCGAACTGCTCGACCATCCAGATGGTGGTGGCGCTGAAGCCGCTGCACGACCTGGCGAAGATCAGGCGCGTGGTGGTGGCGACCTACCAGTCCGTGTCGGGCGCCGGCAAGGACGCGATGGACGAGCTGTGGAACCAGACCCGCAACATCTACGGCGCGCAACCGGTCGAGCCGAAGAAGTTCACCAAGCGCATCGCCTTCAATTGCATCCCGCATATCGACGTGTTCATGCCGGGCGGCGAGACGAAGGAGGAATGGAAGATGACCGAGGAGACCAAGAAGATCCTCGATCCTTCCATCAAGGTGCAGGCGACCTGCGTGCGCGTGCCGG
>JADLEG010000204.1 GCA_020846275.1 Alphaproteobacteria bacterium | reverse complement strand
TGGTGTTGACCACGGTGTTGACCTTGATGTCGCCGTTCGGCTGGTCCTTCAGCGCGCCGATGCTGAAGTTGCTGACCTGGGTGGTGCCGAACTTCTGCACCGCGACGTCGATGACATAGGCGGCGAAAAGTTCGGTGAACTCCTTGCGGTCCGTCGGGCTGACCGTGCGCGACATCTTGCCCAGCGTCTGCATCGCCAGCGAGTCGAAGTCGATCGCGTCGAGCATCACGGCGGTGAAGGCGTCGTTGCGCGCCTGCGCGTTCGACTGGTTCGCCAGGACCGAGACGGTGCGGTTGCCCATGTCGGTGATGAACTTCTTGGCGGTGTCCGGCGCGATCGTGGCGGCCGCCGGCTTCGGCGGCGCCTTGGCCTGCTGCGCCAGGGCCTCGGGCGCGGCGGACAGGGCCGCCAGCGAAACGGCCAGCGTCGCCGCGGCGGCGAGACGCGACAAAGGACGGAACACCATGGAGCACTCCCCGCTTTGGATCAGACGCGCCGACCCCCGTCGGCTCATGGTGGCGGATGATAGCCAATCTCGGCGCGCCACGCGACTCGCCGTGCGTTAACCAAGCCCGGATGCGATCCACTGCCGAACCGTGTCGCAAGGAGGTTGACAGAATGGGGTTGCGGGTCATGGCCGCCGCCGGGATGACGCCAACCGGCAATCGGCGTATGCTCCGTCGCGCTGCAGGTCGCGGCTCCTTCGCTGCCGACCGATGTGGCATCAGGCCATGGCGGTTTCGACACCGGCGGCCCGCGATCCTCGAACCAACCGTTCGGGAGGATCACGATGACCATACGCAACCCTGTCGAATGGGGCGTCGACCAGTTCCGGCTCGCGGGCATCGCCATCGGGGCGGCGGGCCACGCCGTGGGCGAGACCGGCGGCGCCGATCTGGCCATCCGGCGCATCACCGCCGCCGATCTGCGCGACGCGCTGCGCAAGGGCTTCGACGATTTCGGCGCCTGCCGCAGCGACGTCTTGTTCCTGTGCATCATCTATCCCGTCGCCGGCCTGCTGCTGGCGCGCCTGGCCTTCGGCTACGACATGGTGCCGCTGCTGTTTCCGCTGGCGTCGGGCTTCGCGCTGATCGGGCCGCTGGCCGGGCTCGGCCTCTACGAGATGAGCCGGCGGCGCGAGCAGGGCGTGCACAGCTCGCTTCCCGACGCCTTCAGCGTGGTGCGCTCGCCGTCCTTCGGGGCGATCGCGGCGCTCGGCCTGTTGCTGCTGGCGATTTTTGTCGTCTGGCTCGGCGTGGCGCAGGCGATCTACGACGCGACCTTGGGGCCGAAGCCGCCGGAATCGATCGCGGCCTTCGTCCATGCCGTGCTGACCACCCAGGCGGGCTGGACGATGATCGGCCTGGGCATGGGCGTCGGCTTCCTGTTCGCGCTGCTGGCGCTGACGATCAGCGTCGTGTCCTTCCCGCTGTTGCTGGACCGCGTCGTCCCGCTGCGCGCGGCCATCGGCACGTCGGTGCGCGCGGTGATCGCGAATCCCGGGCCGATGGCGCTATGGGGCCTGATCGTCGCCTGCGGACTTGCGATCGGGTCGATCCCGGCGCTGCTGGGGCTGATCGTCGTCATGCCCGTGCTGGGGCACGCGACCTGGCATCTCTATCGCCGCGTGGTCGCGCGCTGAGATCTAGTCGGCGGGCTGCCGACGTTCCTCTTCGTCGCGCGAGTCGATCGCGCGGCGCGCTTCCTCCAGGTCCTGCTCGAGCTGCAATTGCAGCAGCTCCTCGGCGCGAAGCCCGAAGGCGCGCTCGAAGCGCACGGCCATCACGGGGGTGAAGCGGGCGCGGCCGTCCATCAGGTAGTAGACGTGCTGGCGGCTGACGCCCAGGCTCTTGGCCACCTCCGCCGCGCCCACCTTCCGGCGCTCCATGATCTCCTTGAGGACGGCGTTCGGCCGCAGCGATTCCGGTTTGCTCATGCCTCGTTCCGCGTTGCCGCACGTCCCGGCACCACGTTGGCCAGCGTCGTTGTCGGAAACGCCGCTGCTCATCCGCGACCGAACGTTCGTCCTAGAGAACCATCCACCGGGCGCTCCGGGGCCGCTCTCCGCGGGGTTTTTGCTTCACAAACGCGTGAACTGCCCAGAAAACGGGCAGGGAGCCGGCCTCAGTCCCGCAGGCGCCCCGCGGCCTCCTGGAGGATGCGGATCGCGTCGGCGCGGCCCTCGGCGGAGAGCTTCTTGCGGTCGATCACCAGCAGCAGGCCTTCCTGCTCCTGGCGGATGATGCGGCCCTCGATCCCGGTGCCGTCGATCAGCCCCACCACGCGGTGGGTGCGCACGGGGTGCGGGAAGCCCTTGACCGTGATCGTGCCGGTCTCCTCGGTCACCACCGCGTCCTTGACCAGCGAATAGGTTTCGTGCGCCAGAAGGATGCCGCCCAGGTCGGCGTGCGACTGCAGGCGCGAGGCCAGGTTCACCTCGTTGCCGATGATGGTGTAGTCGACGCGCGCGTCGCTGCCGAAATTCCCCACCGTGCAATAGCCGGTGTTGATGCCGATGCGGAGTTGGAACACGTGCTCCTGCCCGCGCTCGCGCCATTCCGCCTGCAAGTCACGCATGCGCTGCTGCATGGCGATCGCCATGCGCACGCAGGCCAGCGCATCCTCCCGCGCGCCGCGCGTCTCGGGGTCGCCGAAGAACAGCATGATCGCGTCGCCGATGAACTTGTCGATCGTTGCCCCGTATTCCAGCGCGATCGCCGACATCTCGCGCAGGTACTGGTTCAACAGCGCGGTCAGCTCCTCGGATTCCAGCAGGTCGGTCGTCTCGGTGAAGCCGGCGATGTCCGAGAAGAACACCGTCAGCTTCTTGCGCTGCGAGGTCACCTCGACGTTCTTCTCGCCGCTGAAGATCGACTTGTAGAGCTGCGGCGACAGGTAGCGCGACAGCTTGGCCGACAGCGATTCCAGCGTGCGGTTCTTCTCGGACACCTGGCGGTTGGCCTCGTCGGCCTGGCGCTTGGCTTCGAGCAGCCCCGCTTCGGTGCGCTTCAGCTCGGTGATGTCGGTGATGACCGTGACCGTGCCGCCGGTCTCGGCGCGCCGGCGCACGACGCGATAGGTGTTGCCGTCGGGCGTCACGTCCTCGAATGCCTTGCCGCTGGGGTTGCGCAGGCTTTCCACGCGGCGCGCCACCAGCGCGTCGACGTCGCCCGCGCCGTAGTAGCCGTTCTCCGCCAGGTAGCGCAGGAACGCCGGATAGGGTCGGCCGGGCCGCAGCAGATCCCGCGGCGCGGGGTACATCTCGGCGTAGCGGTTGTTGCAGACCACGATGTTCAGGTCCTGGTCGGTATAGGCCAGCGCGCCCGCCATGTTGTCGATGGCGACGTGGAACTGCGCCTGCTGGCGCGCCGCCTCGGCCTCGGCCTGCTTCAGCCGCGTGATGTCGGTGATCACCGTCACCGTGCCGCCCTGGGCCGCGCGGCGGCGGTTGACCTCGTAGACCCTGCCGTCGGGCGCGTGGTCCTCGAACGACTTGCCGGTGGGGTTGCGCAGGCTTTCGACGCGGCGCGCGACCAGCGCGTCGACGTCGCCCGGCCCGTAGTAGCCGTGCTCCGCCAGGTAGCGCAGGAACAAGGGATAGGGCCGGCCGGGCTCGAGCAGCTCCTTCGGCGCGGGATACATCTCGGTGAAGCGGTTGTTGCGCAGGACGATGTTCAGCGCGTCGTCGGTATAGGCGAGCGCCCCCGCCATGTTCTCCATCGCTACCTGCAGCTCGGCCTGGCGGCGCATGACCTGCTGCTCGGCGCGCTTGCGCTCGGTGATGTCGTCATAGGCCAGCACCAGCCCGCCATGGTCGACCGGCGTGTAGCGGATGCTCAGCACGCGGCCGGTGGTCAGCGTGTATTCCAGTGCGTGCGGCTTGCGCTCGCGCACCCGCTCCACGCGTGCCCAGGCCTGGGCTTCGGGGTCGCCCGGGCCGTAGTCGCCGCGCTCCGCGTTGAAGCGGTAGAACTGCACGATCTCGGTGCCCGCCCGGCACATCGCGCGGGGATAGCCGCGCAGCGACGCGAAAGCCTTGTTGGCGGCGACCAGCCGCAGCTCGCGGTCGAAGATCGCGAAGCCGTAGTCGAGCGCGTCCAGTCCTGCGTCGATCAGCGCGGCCGTCTTGTCCGCCCCCGTCGCCGCCTGCGCGGCGCCGCGACGAGCCATGGGCTGCCCCTGTCCCCCGAGGATGGGGCCGGCTTGCGTCCCGGTCGGACCGCCCGCCCCTGATTTTCGCGCGATACTACCCGATCGCCCGGCCGGTGTCAGGTCAGGGCGCCAGCTTGCGCTGCACGCGCTGGTCGAAGCGCGCGACGTTGACCACGACGCGCTGGTGCGTGCCGTCGCCGATCGACTCCTTGTCGTCGCGCGCCTCGACCTTGAACGTCAGCGTGCGCCCATCCACCGCGACCAGCTGGGCGGTCGCGCGCACGCGCATGCCCACGGGCGTGGCGGCGAAGTGGCGCACGTCGAGATGGATGCCCAGGCTCTGGCAGCCTGCCGGCAGCAGGTGCTCGCAGGCCGCCAGCGCGGCTGCCTCGATCAGGTTGATCATCACCGGCGTGGCCAGTACGGCCACCTTGCCGCTGCCCACGCGCGGCGCGGTGTGTTCGGGCCCGACCAGCAGCTCGGCCGAGCCCTTCAGGCCGATTTTCAGATCGGACAGGTCGATCATGGCGGGCGGCGCGCCTGTGCCTGGAGCCAGGCGCGGAAGTCTATTCCCGCCGGGGGCCGTCAGCCCGCGCGCTTGGTGCGCGGCGCCGCCGCCTTCGCCGCCGCCGCTTCTCGGTCGGCCGCTTCCTTGGCCAGGCGCAACGCTTTCAGCCGCGCGGTCTTGGCGACTTCCGCGGCATCCGCCTTCGCGCGCTCGATCATCGCAGCCGATTGCTGCTGCTTGTCTTTCTGGAAGTAGTTCCGGGCATTGCGGTGCGCCTCGTCGGCGCGCGGCCGATCCGTACTCATGGTGATTCACTCCTTCGGCATCGCCGCCGGAAAAAGGGGAAGCGGGGCGGCGCCAGGGCCGCCCCGATCCGGTATCAGACGGCTCGCAGGTTGCACGCCGCGGGCTTCCCGCGATCCTGCTGCACGTCGTAGCTGACCTTCTGGCCCTCGCTCAACGTCGACATGCCCGCAGCCTGCAGGGCGGAGATGTGGACGAAAACGTCCTTCGACGAGTCGTCGGGCTGAATGAAGCCGAAGCCCTTCTGGGCGTTGAACCATTTAACCGTGCCGGTAGACATCGTATTTCCTTTGGAAAGATTCGATACCGCCGCGCCACCGGCGCAGCGGGCCAGATATCGACACGGATAAGTCCTAAAATCAGCTCCGTTTGGAAAAGAGCTAAAGAAAAGGCCGACCCATTACGAGCTGACGAAAAAGAATATAGCGCCTATCGCGAAAATTTTCAATGGCCGCGGGACAAGCGTTGCGGGCGTGTTTTTCGGCGTTTTTCTTTTCCCGTTACTTGGATCGGGGGTGAAAGCGTCAATGTTGGCGCCGAATTGGCGCGATTAATGCGCCGGAAAGGCGCTTGAGTGGTGCTGCAATCCCGTTGCTCCGGTTCCCAATACGCCACGTGCGGGCGCGATGCGGCGCGGCTGCGCGCCACCATCATCCTCGCCAAATGCAGCCATCCCTTGGTCGAAGCCTGGGACGGGGCGACCGGCTGGTCTGCCGCCGGGTGAAGCCCTGCGCCGGCAAGCCCGCCGTCATCGCTTCGTGAAGCTGCCGAAGCGCCGGCGCGGCAGGCGCGTGCCTTCGCCGGCCTTCTCCTTGTGCATGGCGATCCACTGCTCGGCTTCCGCCTTGGTCGCGAAGCTCGAGATCGTGGTCGGATAGGAATCGGGGATCGTCACCTCGACTCCGTAGGTCTGATCCTTCAACTCGATGATCTTGTAGACGGCGTCGGCGTGCGGGTGCTTTTTTTCCATCGGCGGACTATGGCATGCCGCGCGACATCCTGAAAACCCCGGGCCTGCCGGACCGGGCGTTCATGATCCCGTGTAGAGCGCGAATTCCACGATCAGCGGATGGTCGGCCCCGCGCTTCAGCACCTTGGCCGGCGCCGGCGCGGCGAAGTCGCGCGGGCGCCATTCGCGGCAATGCGCGACGCGCAGGTCAAGCGCGGCGAAGGCGTTCAGGTAGTCGGCGAAGCTGTGCGCGACGGTCGGCATGCGCACCTCCTGCCCCTCGGCGCGGAAATGCGCCGCCAGCCCGCCCATCGCCAGCAGCGGATGGATCTCGATCACGGCGATGCGGCCCCCTTGCGCGAGGATGCGCCGCGCCTCGCGCAAGGGGGCCGCGATCTCCTTCATGTGTTCCAGCGACAGCGAGAACAGCACCAGGTCGGCCGAGCGGTCGTCCAGCGGCAGGCGCTCGGCCATGTCGTGCCGCAGCAGGCGGAACGCCGGATCGCGCGCGCTGGCCTTGGCGAGCATGCCCTCGGACAGGTCGCAGCCCGCGACCGAGGCGGCGCCGTGCCGTTTCAGGACGGCAAGGTTGCGCCCCGTGCCGCAGCCGAACTCGAACACGCGCCTGCCCGCCGCCTCGCGCGCCAGCAGGTCGACCGCCTGGCTGGCGGCGAAGACCATCGGGTTGTCGTAGGCGTCGTAGCCTTCGGCCCAGCGGTCATAGGCCTCGGCCACGGGCAGGAACACGGGCTCCTCGGCCATGATGCGCACCCTCCAAGGGCATGCCTATAGCATGGCAAGGACGCGCGCCGACTACCAGTCGCCGCGCACCGCCGATTCGACATCGCCGCGCGACAGGCCGATGTCGCGCAGCATGCGGTCGTCCATCGACTGCACGTCGCGCAAGGCGCGGCGCACTTCCCACGCATGGAGCAGGCGCGCGAAGAGTCCCGCGCGCTTTGCCGTCGCGACGCCGATCGGCTGGGTTGCGGTCAATCGGGCTGCACGGGCGTTGGTGTCCGTCATCTCTGCCTCCACCGTGGTAACGAGGGTCGGCCGTCAAAGCGCGGCGGCCGGGGGAGCGGGGGTTCTATCGCCGCTCTGTGGCAGGATCAGCGATTCCGGTCACAGGAATCTTGATCAATCATGGCGATTTGGTGTCGCGGCGCCGGGCTTCCGTCGCAATTGGCCGCCGCTGCACTTGTTTCAGGCGGACCACCAGCTTTCCAGCCAGCGTCCCAGCAGACCTGCCTCTTTTCGCGCCACCGGCGCGAGCGTGCTGGGCTCGGTCGCCGTGTTCGGCACGATGCAGCGCGTGTCGAGCTGGATGCCGACATACAGGCCCTCGCCGCTGAGCTCGGTCGCGCTCTGCACGCTGAGCTTGGTGCCGGCCGCCTCCTCGATCGCCAGCTTTGCGCGCGCGGCGATGGCGGCACTGCCCTGGGCGTTGAAGTCGAAATTCGAATCGACCGCCAGCGTGTAGGAGGTGGTGGCGCTCAGCGCCGCGTATCCCTGGCACACCTTCAGGTTGGCGGCCAGCGACCGGTCGACCGCGGCCTGGCAGGCCTTGCGGTTCAGCAGGTCGTTCTGGATATCGTACAGATCCTCCAGCGCGATCTCGGCGATCGTCACCTCGGTCAATTTGTAGCGCAGCGTCGCCACACGCCCGGCGCCCAGGATCGCCTTCAGCCGCTCGACCAGCTCGGCGCTCGCCGTCGCGCTCAGGTTCTCGACCAGTTTACGGTCGATGTTCAGCGTGGGCGAATGCTGCAGCCGCGGCCCGATCAGCGCCTCGTTGGCGTCGCACACCTTGCGGAAGGTCGTGCCGTTGACCTCGTAGAGCGCACCCGGCCCGCGCAGGCGGTTGGGCGGCGTCACCGGGTCGAAGCCGGCGCGGCGGATCTGCGCCTCGATGCCCTCCTCGGCCGGATCGCTCGCCATCACCGACATCGCGCCATAGGACATCGCCGCCAGCATCGGCACGACCATGGCGGCCAGCAGCATTTTGCCGATGCGGCGGGCGGCACGATGGACCGGCGGTTTCGCGCGCCGGGCGCCGCGCGCGCTCATCGCGGGCAACAATAATGCGGGCCGCAGGCGGCATAGCCCTGCGGGCAGGCATAGGCTGCCGTGGCGACCGCCAGCACGGTGAAGAGCGCAAGAGACGCGGCAAGAACGATACGCATGATGGCCTCCCCATCGGTGGAACGATGGCCCTTTCGAGCCGTCGCCACCTTAAGCGGAAGCGCGCTTTTGTCGTATGAACTGGGTCACGTCGGAACCGTCCTAGGCGACGATAACTGCTTTTATCTAAAATGCTTTTCGATCCTGCGGTCGATTGGGCCGGCGCCTTCGGGGCATCCGGCACAAGCGGCAGACGAGCGGACCGGCGCGGCGCTTTTCCTGCCGCCGGCCCGGGCCAACCCGGCATGATCCAACGGTTTTCGCGGATGGCGCCGGCGGATATAGTCGGCGCGGGCACCCGGTCGCGCGTCATCGTAGGGGGCAATTCGTGTTGAGGTTGATCTTGGCGCTCGCGCTCGCGTTCGTCCTGGCGTCGCCCGACGCCCTGGCGCAGGCCGAGCAGCGCGTGGCGCTGGTGATGGGCAACGCCGCCTATCCGGACCAGCCGCTGAAGAACCCGGTCAACGACGCAAGGCTGATGGCGGGCAAGCTGCGCGAACTCGGCTTCGACGTCATCCTGCGCGAGAATGCGACGCGCGATTCGATGGGCGCGGCGGTGCGCGACTTCACGCGCAAGCTCCAGCCCGGCGTCGTCGCGCTGGTCTACTACGCCGGCCACGGCATCCAGTCGCGCGGGCGCAACTACCTGATCCCGGTCGACGCCAACCTGGGCGCGGAAAGCGACCTGCGCTTCCAGGCGGTGGACATCGGCGCGCTCACCGAGGAGCTCGAGCAGGGCCAGGCGCGCGTCAGCCTGGTCATCCTCGACGCCTGCCGCAACAACCCGTTCGAGAAGAAGCTGCGCGGCGCGGCGCGCGGGCTGACCGCGATCGACGCCGCGCGCGGCGGGCTGATCGCCTACGCCACCGCGCCCGGCTCGGTCGCCGCCGACGGCGACGGCGAGAACGGCCCCTACACCGAGGAGCTGGTCAAGGCGATGTCGGTGCCCAACCTCAAGGTCGAGGAGGTGTTCAAGCGCGTCATCGTCGGCGTGGAGCAGCGCACCAACGGCCAGCAGACGCCGTGGATATCGTCATCCCTGCGCGGCGACTTCGTCTTCAACATCACCGTCAACGCGCAAGCGGGCTCGACCGTCAACGTGGCGCCGGCCTCGGCGCCATCGGCCGCCCCGTCGCAGGCGGAAAGCGAGATCGTGTTCTGGCGCTCGGCGCAGCAGTCGAACCGCGTGGAAGAGTACAACGCGTACCTCGCCCAGTTCCCGCAAGGGCTGTTCGCGAACCTGGCGAAGCTGCGCATCGCCGAGTTGCAGAAGCCGGCCGCGCCGGCCGCTCCGGCCGCCCCAGCCCCGGCCCCGGCGCCCAAGGTCGCCGCCGCGCCCGCCCCGGCGCCGCGACCGAGCCCGCCGCCGCTGGCGCCGACGACGGACCCCACGCCGCCCGCCTCGCCCCAGGTCGGCTTCATCCCGCCGCAGCCGATCGAGGGCGTCTACAAGGTCAGCGGCACGGCCGGCAGCGCCACCTATGGCGGCACGGCGCGCATCTCGCGCATCGGCACCCAGTACGAGGTGATCTGGCAGGTCGGCAACACCTATCGCGGCGTCGGCGGGTTCCAGGGCGACAAGCTGGTGATCGACTGGGGCCAGCGCTATCCGGTGATCTACACGATCGCGCCTGATGGGCGCCTGATGGGCACCTGGGACAACGGCGCCGGCACCGAGGTGCTGGAGCGGTATTAGGGCGCCTCGGCGAAACGCGCGCCGGTGCGCGTCTTCAGGAAATCGTCCAGCGCGATCTCCTCCTGCTTCAGGAATCCTCGCTGCGGCAGTTTGCCGGCGCGCACCATCTCGATCACCGCGACGACCGAGGCCGAGGTGGTCCAGGCGATCGCGGTGCGCCGCGCGCCCGCCACCTCGACCGGGTAGTAGGCGCGCACGAATTCCTGGCGCAGCAGCCTGCCGTCGATCTGGCCCTCGGCCGAGACATGCACGTAGACCACGTCGTCGTCCACCGGCGGCTTGGCGTGGGTCAGGATCTTGCCGGCAAGCCCGCGCTGCTCGCGCATCAGAAGCTCGTGGAAGAAGAAGTTCATCAGCTCAGCGTGGCCGGGATAGCGCATGGTCTTGTAGTCGATGTTGTCGATCTTCCCCAGGAACGTCTCGCACATCGTGCCCAGCCCGCCCGAGGTGGTGAAGGCCTCCAGCTTCACGCCGTTGACGTAGACCGTCTCCAGCCATTCCATCGGCGAGACCATCTTGCGCACGCCTTCCTCGATCACCTCGCAGTCGTTCAGGTACTCGTTCACCACGCCCTCGGGCGACCAGTTGAAGGCATAACCCAGCAGCCCCGTCGGATGCTGCGGCAGCGCGCCGACCCGCATGCGGATCGACCGGCAGGGCTTGAACGCGCGCGACAGGCTGGCGCCGACGATGCCGATGAAGCCGGGGGCGAGTCCGCATTGCGGCGCCATCAGCCCCTTGGCATTGCCGCTCATCTCGCGGATCGCCGTGGTGGTCGGCACGTCCTCGGTGAGGTCGAAATAGTGGATGCCCAGCCGGTGCGCGGTCGACGCGACGCCGATGTTGAGATGGTAGGGCAGGCAGGACAGCACGGCCTCGAACCCCGCCAGCGCCGCGGCCAGCGCGTCGGGCGTCGCGACATCGGCGGACCGCACGGGATAGGCCGTCCTGGCGTGCGGCGCGTGGGTGTCGAAGCCCGTCACGGCGAAGCCCGCCTCGTGCAGCATGGCGGCGGCCAGCGCGCCGACCCGCCCCAGCCCCAGCACCGCGATCCGCTCGAAAGCCATGGCGAACTGCTCCTTACTTGGTTGGAGTCGGCGCCGACGCCGGCGCGACGTCGAGCCGCGCAACGATGCCTTTAAGCGCGGGCTGGGGGGCGGGGTAGAGCTGCATCACCAGCGGATCGTGGCCGGGGATGATGTGGTCCGGCGAATCCGCCAGCGCCTCGAGCCGGCGATAGCCTTCCAGCATGTCGGCGATGTTGTAGGCGATCGGGAACACGCGGTTCTCGCGCATATGTTCGTAGTAGTGGCTGGCGTCAGACGCCAGCACCATCCAGCCGCGCGCCGTCAGCACCCGCACGGCCTGCAGCCCCGGCGTATGGCCGCCGATGAAATGCAGCGACACGCCCGGCGCCAGCGCATGGTCGCCGTCGTGGAACTCGACCCGGCCCTTGAAGTTCATCCGCACCATGCCGACGACGTCCTCGACCTCGAAGGCGTGGCGGAAGGTCGCGTGGCGCATGTGCCGGCCGGTCGCGAAGTTCATCTCGCGGTCCTGCAGGTGGAAGCGCGCGGCGGGGAACTTGTGGAAATTGCCGATGTGGTCGTAGTGCAGGTGGGTCACGATCACGTCGCCGACCGTCCGGGCGTCGAGCCCGACCAGCGACAGGCTTTCCGCCGGGCAGCGCAGGTGCTCGCGCTTGCGCTTCGCCGCCACCTCGGCGGTGAAGCCGGTGTCGACGACGAAGCTGCGCTCCTGCCCCACGACGGCCCAGGTGAAGTAGTCCATCGGCATCGGCGCGTCGTGCGGATCGCCGCCGATGAAATGCTCGGGCCGGCGCGCGTCGCGCCTGGCGTAGCGGATCGCGTAGACGGCGTATTCGGGCTCGGCCATCGTTTCCCCCCGTGCCCGCGAGGCTAGTCGTTTTCTCGGCCCCGGCTCAAGGCGCTATAGTCCGATGGACGCGCGACGCGCAGGGGGAAGAAACGACATGGCGGAAGCGGTGCTTGGTTTCATCGGGCTTGGCCGGATGGGCGGGCCGATGGCGTCGCGCCTTATCGACGCCGGCCACAGGCTGTGCGTCCACGACACCAATCCCGCCGCGATGCAGCCTCTGGTGGCGCGCGGCGCGAGGGCGGCGGCGTCGCCGGCCGAGGTCGCTTCGACCGCGGCGACCGTGCTGATGAGCCTGCCCACGCCGCCGGTCGTGCAGGCGGTGGCGCTCGGCGAGCGGGGCATCGCTTCCGGCACCGCGGTCCGGACCGCGATCGACCTGTCGACCACCGGGCCCGGGATCGCCGCGCTCGTCGCGCGCGGCCTGGCGGAAAAGAGCATCACGCTGGTCGACGCGCCCGTCAGCGGCGGCGTGGCCGGCGCCAAGGCCGGCACGCTGGCCGTCATGGTGTCCTGCCCGAAGCCGTTCTATGCGGCGGTCGAGCCGATCCTGAAGAATTTCGGCCGACTGTTCTTCACCGGCGAGAAGCCGGGCCTGGCCCAGACCGCCAAGCTCGCCAACAACCTCTTGTCCGCCGCCGCCATGGCCGTCACCTCCGAGGCGATGGCGATGGGGGTCAAGGCGGGGCTCGATCCCAAGGTACTGCTCGACATCATCAACGCCAGCAGCGGCCGCAATACCTCCTCGCAGGACAAGTTCCCGCGCGCGGTGCTGACCGGCAAGTTCGACTTCGGCTTCGCGACCGGGCTTTCCTACAAGGACGTGCGGCTGTGCGTCGACGAGGCCGAGTCCCTCGGCGTGCCGATGGTGGTGGGCGCCGCGGTGCGCCAGATGCTGGCCGTGACCAACGCGAAGTTCGGGCCCGACTCGGACTTCACCTCGATCGCGCGCGTGATCGAGGAATGGGCCGGCGTCGAGATCCGGGGGTAAGGCCCGGGCCTAGGCGAGCGCGGGAACCCGGCGCGGCTGGGTCAAGAGCCACAGCGCGATCGCCAGGTTCAAGAGGTTCCACGCGATGCCGTTGACGAAGGCGGCCTGGTAGCTGCCGGTCCAGTCGAAGATCGCGCCCGACAGCCAGCCGCCGAACGCCATGCCGAAGATCGTCATCATCAGCACCGCGCCGATCCGCGCGCCGGCCTCGCCG
>JADLEG010000203.1 GCA_020846275.1 Alphaproteobacteria bacterium | reverse complement strand
TTCCTGCTGCAGGGCGGGGACTGCGCCGAGAGCTTCGCCGAGTTCCGCGCCAACAACATCCGCGACACGTTCAAGGTGCTGCTGCAGATGGCGGTGGTGCTGACCTTCGGCGCCGCCTGCCCGGTGGTGAAGGTCGGCCGCATGGCCGGCCAGTTCGCCAAGCCGCGCTCGGGGCCCGTCGAGGAACAGAACGGGGTGACGCTGCCGTCCTACCGCGGCGACATCGTGAACGGCATCGAGTTCACATCAGAGGCGCGCAAGCCCGACCCGCAACGGCTGATCCGCGCCTACAACCAGTCCGCCGCGACCTTGAACCTGCTGCGGGCCTTCGCCCAGGGTGGTTTCGCCGACCTGCACAAGGTGCATCGGTGGAACCTGGATTTCGTGGCGGACTCGCCGCAGGGGCATCGATACCGCGAGCTCGCGGATCGCCTGGACGAGGCGCTGGCCTTCATGGAGGCCTGCGGCCTTACCGCCGACGTCACGCCGCAGGTTCGCGAGACGAGCTTCTACACGTCGCACGAGGCGCTGCTGCTGTGGTACGAGCAGGCGCTGACGCGGCGCGACAGCCTGACCGGCGACTGGTACGACTGCTCGGCGCACATGCTGTGGATCGGCGACCGCACGCGCCAGATCGACGGCGCGCATGTCGAGTTCATGCGCGGGGTCAAGAACCCGATCGGCCTGAAGGTGGGGCCGAGCAGCAATCCCGACGAGCTGATCCGCCTGGTCGACGTCTTGAATCCCGACGACGTGCCGGGCCGGCTGACGCTGATCGCCCGCATGGGCGCCGACGAGGTGGAGAAGCGGCTGCCGCCCCTGGTCCGCGCGGTCAAGCGCGAGGGGCGGACGGTGGTGTGGTCCTGCGATCCGATGCACGGCAACATCACCAAGTCGACGACCGGCTTCAAGACCCGCGCGGTCAGCCGCATCCTGGCCGAGATGCGCGGGTTTTTTGGGGTTCATGCCGCGGAGGGCACCTATGCGGGCGGCGTGCATTTCGAGATGACCGGCCAGGACGTGACGGAGTGCATCGGCGGCGCCCAGGCGATCACCGACGAGACGCTGAAGGACCGCTACCACACGCATTGCGACCCGCGGCTCAACGCCAGCCAGGCGCTGGAGCTGGCCTTCACCATCGCCGAGGAGCTGAAGCGCGCGCGGGCGGGCGTCCGGCGGCTGGCCGCCGCGGCGGGGGATTGAGGCATTCGCCGCCGGGCGTCCCTTCCGCTACGCTAGAAGGACTCGTCCTTCGACAAGCTCGGGACGACCCTTCGACAAGCTCAGGGTGAGGAAGCTCGGAATTTGCCCTCATCCTGAGCTTGTCGAAGGATGATTTTGACGAAGGATGAGGGCGTCCAGGGGGAAACGGATGCGGCCGGCGATCGAAGACATACCGGGCCTGACCGACAAGTATTTCTCGCGCACCAAGGACATCGTCGGCCGGTTCGGCGACACCCGCGTGACCTACGCGATCTTCATGCGCCGCCCGGTCATCTCGGCCCCGCGCGTGGCGGTGGAGTGGCTGAAGCAGGTGGCCAAGAAGCGCCAGACCAGCTTCGACATCGAGCTGCTCTATCCCGAGGGCAAATGGGTCGGCGCCGGCGAGCCGATCCTCTATCTCTCCGGCCCGCTCTACCACCTGGCCGACCTCGAGACGCTCTACCTCCAGCTCTTAGGTCCCGCCTGCGTGGCGGCGTGGAACGCCTTCACCATGTGCGTCGACCTGCCCAAGACGCAGTTCCTGGCGATGGACTCGCGGCACTGCGCCGGCACCGACATGGCCGAGTTGATGGCCTATGCCGCCTCGGTCGGGTCGCGGCGCGCGCAGCGCAAGGCCGGCGCGCTGGGTTTCATCGGCAACGCCACCGACGCCACGGCGCATTATTTCGGCCAGAAGGAAGGCTTCGGCACCATGCCGCATGCGCTGATCGGCTATGCCGGGTCGACCGTGCGCGCGGCCGAGATGTTCCACGAGACCTTCCCCGACAATCTGCTGACCGTGCTGGTCGACTACTTCGGGCGCGAGGTGACTGACGCGATGGAGGTGTGCCGGCGCTTCCCGGCGCTCGCCGCCGACGGCAGGCTCGCGGTGCGGCTCGACACGCCGGGCGGCCGCTTCGTCGAGGGGCTCGACCCGCCCGGCTCCTACGCGGTGCTCGAGCGCAACGCGCCAGGGTCGATCCGCGGCTATCGCTCCGAGCAGGAGCTGCGCTACCTGGTCGGCTCGGGCGTCTCGGCCGCGGCGATCTGGCACGTGCGCGAGGCGCTGGACAAGGCCGGCTTCGCCAAGGTGAAGCTGATCGCATCCTCCGGCTTCAACCCGGCGAAGTGCAAGGTGATGGCGATCGCCCGCGCCCCGGCCGACATCATCGGCACCGGCTCGTTCCTGCCGGAAAGCTGGTCGGAAACCTACGCGACGTCGGACATCATCGAATACGACCATACCCCGCGCGTGAAGGTGGGGCGCGAGTTCCTGCTCAGGAAGCGGAGCTAGGGGCGGCGAGCTAGCGCCGTCGCCAGCTTCCGCGCCGCCGCGTCCATCGCCTTCTCGTCGAACCCTGCATAGCCCAGCACCAGGCCCTGCGGCGGGGCGTCGAGGCGGCTGTAGCTCGAAAGGGCGGGGGCGGCAAGGCCGGCCTTGGCGGCGCGCCGGGATGCCGCCGTGTCGTCCATGCGCCGCGCGAGGGCGGGGGACAGGCGCGCGATCAGGTGCATGCCGGCCTCGGCCGGGGTCGCTTCCAGCAGCCCGTTCAGGTGTGTTTCGATCGCTTGTACCAGCGCCTTCTGCCGCCCGGCATAGAGGCGGCGCATGCGCCTGATGTGCGCGGCGAACTGGCCCGAGGCGATGAACTGCGCCAGCGGCACCTGGGGCATGATCGAGGCGCGGGCGCTCGCGCGGGTCATCGCGGCGCGCAGCGCGCCCACCAGCCCCGGCGGCGCCACGATGTAGGCCAGGCGTAGCGCCGGGAACATCACCTTGGAGAAGGTGCCGCAGTAGATCACGCGGCCGCGCTGGGCCTGGCTGGGATTCTCCAACCCGGCCAGCGCCGCCAGGGGCCGGCCGGAATAGCGGTACTCGCTGGCGTAGTCGTCCTCGACGATCCAGCCCTCGCCCCGTCCCGCCCAGTCCAAGAGGTTCAGCCGCCGTGCCAGGGTCATCGTGTGGCCCAGCGGGTACTGGTGCGAGGGGGTGATGACCGCCAGGCGTGCGCTTGGCTCGGCCTTGAGCGCCCGGCGCAGGTCGAAGCCCTCGGCATCGATGCGCACTGGCACCGGCTGCAGCCCGGCGGCTTCCAGCACCCGGTAGGCGATGGGGTAGCCAGGATCCTCCAGCCAGGCCGGCGCGCCGGCCGGCACCAGGGTCCGCGCGACCAGTTCCAGCGCCTCGGCCGTGCCGGACAGCACGAAGACCTGCTCGGGGGTGCAGTCGATGCCGCGCCAGGCCTTCAGGTGGCCGGCAATGGCCGCGCGCAGGCCCAGGAAGCCCTGCGGATCGGGGTTGTCGAGCAGGCCCAGCGGCGGGTCGCGCCAGGCCGTCTGGAAGCCCCGCGCCCATTCCGCGTGCGGGAAGCGGTCCAGCGCGGCCGAGGCGGGGTGGAAGGGCGGGTGGGCGTCGCGGCCGGTCTCCGGCCGCGGGGGCGGCGCCTCGGCCGGGGGGCTTGCCGGCAGCAGGTGCTCGGGCACGAAGCCCGCCACATAGGCGCCGGAGCCGATGCGCCCGTCGATATAGCCCTCGCTGGCAAGCTGCTCGTAGGCGGCCACCACCGTGCCGCGCGACAGGCCCAGCTCGGCCGCCAGGGCGCGGGTGGCGGGCAGGCGGTCGCGGGGGCCCAGGCGGCCGCTGAGGATCAGGCCCCGGAGCTGCCCGTAGAGCTGCATGTAGGCCGGCCCGCCGTCGCCGCGGTCGATCGAGAGCGAGAGGATCGGGGCATGGGCGGTTCGCATCGCACCGGTCGCCTGAAACTGGCCCAGGAGGACGGTTCAAAACTGGCCCTTTCTCTTGGGCCAATGCAAGCGGAGATTTCCGGGGTCCAACGGGAGGGCGC
>JADLEG010000202.1 GCA_020846275.1 Alphaproteobacteria bacterium | reverse complement strand
TGGTGGGTGATGAAGGACTCGAACCTTCGACCCGCTGATTAAGAGTCAGCTGCTCTACCAACTGAGCTAATCACCCACCGGGCCGCCGGGCGCGCCGGAAGCGCGGGCACCCGCGAGAGCGGGTCTGATAGCAAAGTCGACCCGGTTTGTCGATTCATTCCGCTGCGGGGAGGGCGAGCCGGCGGCGCGCTCGCGGCTTTCCGGGCCATCCGCTAGTATTCCTTCCCGGGGCAGGTCTTGAAGGGGGTCTTCGGTGCAGATCGAACGTCCGTATCTGTTGGTCCTGGGCGATGCGCGCGACCAGCTGGCGGCAAAGACCGCCGGCGGCATCGCGCATTGGCGCCCGGACTGGTGCGTGGGGCAATGGCGCCTGGCCGGCTGCAAGGCCGATCTGGGCCTGAAGGACATGGACGCCCGCCAGGCCCGGGAGAGGGGCGCCAAGACCGTCGTGATCGGCGTCGCCAACCGCGGCGGCGTCTTGGGCAAGGACTGGATCCCGCTGCTCGTCCAGGCGGTGGAGATGGGCTACGACCTGGCCAGCGGCCTGCACCAGAGCCTGTCGGCGGTGCTCGAGATCAGGGCGGCGGCCGACAAGCACGGGCGCAAGCTGATCGACGTGCGCATCCCCGACCGCGAGTTCGACGTGGGCAGCGGCGCCAAGCGGCCGGGCAAGCGCCTGCTGACCGTGGGCACGGACTGCTCGATCGGCAAGATGTACACCTCGCTCGCCATCGAGAAGGAGATGCGGTCGCGCGGCATGAAGGCCGATTTCCGCGCCACCGGCCAGACCGGCATCCTGATCGCCGGGTCGGGCGTCTCGGTCGACGCGGTGGTGGCGGACTTCATCTCCGGCGCCACCGAATGGCTGGCGCCCGCCAACGATCCCGACCACTGGGACGCGATCGAGGGCCAGGGCTCGCTGTTCCACGCCTCCTATGCCGGGGTCAGCTTGGGGCTGCTGCACGGGGCCCAGGCCGATGCGCTTGTCATGTGCCACGAGCCGACGCGCACCCATATGCGCGGACTGCCGCATTATCCGCTGCCGCCGCTGAAGGACTGCATCGCGCTCAACGAGAGCCTGGCGCGGCTGACCAATCCGGCGGCGAAATGCGTGGCGGTCAGCATCAACACCTCGGCGCTGGACAAGCAGGCGGCCGACCGCTTCCTGAAGGAGACCGAGGACAAGCTGGGCCTGCCCGCGGTCGACCCGCTGCGCACCGGCGTGGGCAAGATCGTCGACCGGCTCGGCGCGTAAGCGGGCAGGGACATGGGCATCGTCCTGACGGCGCGCGGGGAATCCTTTCCGATCCGCGGCTCCTTCACCATCTCGCGCGGCAGCAAGACCCAGTCGGACGTCGTGCTGGTGGAGGCGAGGGACGGCACGGCGGTGGGCCGCGGCGAATGCGTGCCCTATCCGCGCTACAACGAAACCGTCGCCGGCGCGCTCGCGGACATCGCGGCCCTGCCCCAGGGCATCGACCGGGCGCGGCTGCAGCAGATCATGAAACCCGGCGCGGCCCGCAACGCGGTGGACTGCGCCTTGTGGGACCTCGAGGCCAAGCGCAGCGGCACGCCGGCCTGGAAGCTGGCCGGATTGCCCGCGCCGAAACCGGTCGTGACGGCCTATACGCTCAGCCTCGGCGAGCCCGAGGCGATGGGGCGGGCGGCGGCCGAGAACGCCGAGCGTCCGCTCCTGAAGCTGAAGCTTGGCGGGGCAGGGGACATCGCGCGGGTCGAGGCCGTGCGGCGCAACGCGCCCAGGACGCGGCTGATCGTCGACGCCAACGAGGGCTGGACGCCCGACCTGCTGCCGGACTACCTGCCGGAAATGGCCCGGCTGGGGGTCGAGCTGATCGAGCAGCCCCTGCCCGCGGGCAAGGACGCGGCGCTCAAGGGCATGAAGCGCGCGGTGCCGGTGTGCGCGGACGAATCCTGCCACGGGCTCGACACGCTGCACGAGCTGGTGGGCAGCTACGACGCGGTCAACGTGAAGCTGGACAAGACCGGCGGGCTCACCGCCGCGCTGGCCGTGGCGCGCGAGGCCCAGCGCCTGGGCTTCCAGGTCATGGTGGGCTGCATGCTGGCGACCTCGCTCTCCATGGCGCCGGCGCTGCTGGTAGCCCAGCTCGCCCAGTTCGTCGACCTGGATGGGCCGCTGCTGCTGGCCAAGGATCGGCCGGACGGCATCGACTATCGCGACGGACTGGCGCATCCGCCCAAGCCTGCCTTGTGGGGTTGAACGCCATGCCCAAGACCATCGCCTATGTCGCCAATGCCGACAGCAACGACATCCACGTGCTGTCGTTCGACGCGGCCACCGGCAAGCTAACGCCCGTGGAACAGATGGCCATTCCCGCCATCGCCAAGCCCGGCTCGTCGATCCCCCTCGCGGTCAGCCCCGACCAGCGCGTGCTCTACGCAGGCCTGCGCGGCGAGCCGCTGGTGGCGGCGGCCTTCGCGATCGACGCGGCGACGGGCAAGCTCAAGCACCTGGGCAACGGCCCGCTGGCCGACAGCATGGCCTATATCGTCACCGACCGAACCGGGCGCTGGCTGCTCAGCGCGTCCTATGGCGGCAACAGGGTGGCGGTGAACCCGATCGGCGCGGACGGGATCGTGCAGCCGCCGTCGGAGATCATCCCGACGCCGCCCAACGCGCACTCCATCCTGTCCGACCCGTCCAACCGCTTCGTGTTCGCGGCCTGCCTGGGCGGCGACGCGGTGATGATGTTCCGCTTCGACGCGGCAAGCGGCAAGCTGAAACCGAACGTGCCGGACCGCGCCGGGGTGAAGCCCAAGGCGGGGCCGCGCCACCTGCGCTTCCATCCCGACGGCAAGCGCCTCTATCTGATCAACGAGCTGGACGGGTCAATTGTGGTGTTCGACTTCGACGCCAACAAGGGGACGCTGCGCGCCAAGCAGACCGCGAGCGCCGTGCCGCTGGGATACGGGGGCAAGGTTTGGGCGGCGGACATCCATGTCACGCCGGACGGCCGGTTCCTCTACGCATCCGAGCGCGGCACGTCGACCCTCGCCGGTTTCGCGGTCGATCCAGTCTCCGGCACGCTGCGCCTGGCCGGCAACTTCCCGACCGAATCCCAGCCCCGCGGCTTCGCCATCGACCCCACGGGGCGCTGGCTGTTGTCAGTCGGCCAGCAGTCGCACCACCTCACCTGCCACGCCATCGACCCGGCGAGCGGCAAGCTCAGCGAGGCCGGTCGCTACAAGGTCGGCACCAACCCGAACTGGGTCGCGTTCGTGACCTTCGATTGACATGCCGCGCGCGCTCGAAGGCCTGCTGGTCGTGGCGCTCGAGCAGGCAGTGGCCGCACCACTCTGCTCCTCGCGCATGGCCGACGCCGGCGCGCGGGTCATCAAGATCGAGCGCGCGGAGGGCGATTTCGCCCGCGGCTACGACCGGCTGGTCAAGGGCGGCAGCGCCTATTTCGTCTGGCTGAACCGCGGCAAGGAATCGCTGGTGCTGGACATCAAGCAGCCGGACGACGCGGCGCTGCTCCATCGCATCCTCGCGCGCGCCGACGTGTTCATCCAGAACCTGCTGCCGGGCGCGGCGGCGCGCGCCGGATTCGGCTCGGCCGACCTGCGCCGGAAGCATCCCCGGATGATCACCGTGGACATCTCGGGCTACGGCGACGAGGGGCCTTATGCCGAGATGAAGGCCTATGACCTGCTGGTGCAGGCCGAGACCGGCCTCAGCGACGTGACCGGCTCGCCCGAGGCGCCGGGACGCGTGGGCGTGTCGGTGTGTGACATCGCAGCCGGGCTCTACGCCTACAACGCCGTGCTCGAGGCGCTGCTTGTGCGCGGCCGCACGGGCGAGGGCAGTGCGCTCGCCGTCTCGCTGTTCGACGGCATGGCCGACTGGATGACGGTGCCGCTGCTGCAGTACCAGTACGGCGGCAAGGCGCCCAAGCGCATGGGCATGAACCATCCCACCGTCTCGCCCTACGGCATCTACCGCACCGGCGACGGGGGCGGCGTGGTGATCTCGATCCAGAACGAGCGCGAATGGGCGCGCTTCCGCGACCAGGTGATGGGGCGGCCCGACTTGGCCGGCGATGCGCGCTTCGACGACAACCCGGCGCGCGTCGCCAACCGCCCGGCGCTGGACGCCGTCATGGCCGAGGCGTTCAAGCCGTTGACGCGCGACCAATTGATCGACCGGCTCAACAAGGCGCAGATCGCCTATGGCGCGCTGAACGGCGTGGCCGAGTTGATGCGCCATCCCCAGCTCCGCCGCGTGCCGGTGGAGACGGTGCACGGCATCGTCGACCTGGTGGCGCCGCCCGCTCGTGTCGCAGGCGCGGCGCCGGAATTCGGCCGCGTGCCGGAGATCGGCGAGCACACGGACAAGATCAGGCGCGAGTTCGCGGCGTAGCAGCCGCGCACCGCCTACCGCTGCAGATAGCCGCTTGGTGAATCCAGCACGGCCATGGTAACGCGCGAGACGCAGACCAGCTTGCCGTCCTCGGTCGCGATGCGCACGTCCCAGAGCTGGGTCTTGCGGCCGAGGTGAAGCGGCCGCGCCGTGCCGTAGACGAATCCATCGGCCACCGGGCGGAGGTGGTTGGCGTTGATCTCCAGCCCCACGCAATGGCTCTTCGCCGGATCGACGCAGAACGTCGCGGCCCAGGACGCGAGCGTCTCGGCCAGCACGACCGACGCGCCGCCATGCAGCACGCCGGCGGGCTGGCGCGTGCGCGCATCCACCGGCATGCGCGCCTTCAGGTAGTCGTCGCCGGTCTCCAGGAGCTCGATCCCCAGATGCTCCAGCAGCGTGCCCTTGCCGCGATCCCGCGCGCGTTCCAGTGGGAAGTCGCCGAACCAGATCGAAGCCTTGCCCATTGTCCCGGCCTCAATTCCTCTTCGGGCGCATCATGCCCCATTCTTCTTCGCTCAGCTTGCCGAGGAAGTTGAACTGTCCGGCGCCCTTGAGCCAGCGACCCGCGTCGATCACCACGACCTCGCCGTTGATGTAGCCGGCCTGATCCGACATCAGGAAGGCAGCCAGGTTGCCCAGCTCCTCGTGGCGCCCCGGCCGGCCGAGCGGATTGTCGGTCTCGATCTGCGCGGCCAGGTCGGCGCGCGGCACCAGGCGCGACCAGGCGCCTTCCGTCGGGAAGGGACCGGGGGCGATGGCATTGAGGCGCACTCCCCGCCCGCCCCACTCGACGGCCAGGCTCTGCGTCATCGCCATCACGCCGGCCTTGGCCATCGCCGAGGGGACGACATAGCCTGATCCGGTCCAGGCATAGGTGGCAAGGATGCTGATGACCGCGGCTGGCCGCTTCTCCGCCAGCCAGCGCTTGCCGCAGGCCCAGGTGACATAGGCCGTGCCATGCAGGACGATGTTCAGGACCGCGTCGATCGCGCGTGGGCTCAACGTCTCGCTGCGCGCCGCGATGTTGCCCGCGGCGTTGTTGACCAGCGCGTCCAGCGGCGCGCGCTTCCACTGCGTCGCGACCATCGCGTCCACCGAGGCCGGATCGCGGATGTCGCAAACGTGGTAGCCGACGCGATCCTTGAACGTCTTGTTCAGCTCGGCCGTGGTTGCCCTCAGCACGTCCTCGCGCCGGCCACAGATCGCCAGGTTCGCGCCGAGCTCGAGGAATCGCGTGCCCATGGCCTTGCCGAGGCCGGTGCCGCCACCGGTGACCAGGATGGTTTTGCCCTTGAGGAGATGGGGGAGGAACATCGCATCACTCTCGCTTGGCACGGACCTCCTCATCCTTCGACGGGGCTCAGGATGAGGACGAGAATCATCCTATCGGCCTCACCCTGAGCTTGTCGAAGGGTGAATGCGCCGGCGCGACGTTCAGAGTTTCTTCGCCTGTTCGCGCAGCACGAATTTCTGGATCTTGCCGGTGGAGGTCTTGGGCAGCGGGCCGAAGACCACCGTGCGCGGCGCCTTGAAATGCGCCATGCCGGCGCGACAATGCGCGACGATGTCGTCCTGCGTCGCCTTGGCACCGGGCCTCAGCGTGACGAAGGCACAGGGGGTCTCGCCCCATTTCTCGTCCGGCCGCGCGACCACCGCCGCCTCCATCACCGCGGGATGGCGGTACAGCGTCTCCTCGATCTCCAGCGACGAGATGTTCTCGCCGCCGGAAATGATGATGTCCTTGGCGCGGTCGCGCACCTCGATGTAATTGTCGGAATGCCACACGGCCAAGTCGCCGGTGTGGTACCAGCCGCCCTTCAGCGCCGCGCGCGTGGCTTGCGGGTTCTTCAGGTAGCCTTTCATCACCGAATTTGCCCGCAGCATGATTTCGCCCATGGTCTGGCCGTCGCGCGGCACGGGCTTGAGCGTCTTGGGGTCGGCGACGATCACCTTCTCGACCGCCGGGCAGGCGACGCCCTGGCGCGCCATTTTCAGCGCGCGGTCCTCCACCGCGAGGCTGGGCCAGTCCTGCTGCCAGGCGCTGATCGTGGCCGGGCCATAGCACTCGGTCGTGCCGTACATGTGGGTGACGCGGAACCCCATCGCCTCCATCGCCGCGATGATGGCCGAGGGCGGCGCCGCGCCCCCGGTCGCGACCTCGATGGTCCAGGGGAACTTGCGCTTCACCGCTTCCGGCGCATGCACCAGCATGTTCAGCACGATCGGCGCGCCGCAGAGATGCGTGACGCGGTGGCGCTCGATCGCGTCGAACACCAGCGCCGGGTCCATGCGGCGCAGGCACACATGGGTCGCCTGGGCGGCCGTGGCCGCCCAGGTGAAGGTCCAGCCGTTGCAGTGGAACATCGGCAGCGTCCACAGATAGACGCTGCTGGGGCGCACGCCGAAGTTCAGCGTGCTGCCCATCGACGCCAGGTAGGCGCCGCGGTGGTGATAGACGACGCCTTTGGGATTGCCGGTCGTGCCCGAAGTATAGAGCAGGCAGATAGACTGCCATTCGTCCTTGGGCGGTCCCCAGGGGAAATCGGCATCGCCCTCGGCGAGCAATTGCTCGTAGGTCGTCTCGCCGATGCGGTTGCCCTGCGGGTAGAGCGGATCGTCGATGTCGATCACCGTGATGCGCCGCTTCAGGCGCCCCAGCGCGTCGGCCACCACCGGCGCATGCTCCCCGTCGGTCAGCAGCAGCTTGGCCTCGCCATGCTCGAGGCAGAAGGCGATGGTGGCCGCGTCCAGCCGATAGTTCAGCGGGCTCAGCACGGCGCCGGCGGCCGGCACGCCGAAATGCGCCTCCAGCATCGCCGGCTGGTTGGGCGACATGATCGCGACCGTGTCGCCCCGCCGGATGCCGCGCTTCTTCAGCGCGCTGGCCAGCCGCCGGGCGCGTTCGAAGAACTGCGCGTAGGTGAAGACGCGGTCGCCATGGATGATGGCGGGCTTGCCGGGAAAGGTTTCGGCGGCGTTGGCAAGGAAGGTCAGCGGCGAAAGCGGGACATAGTTCGCCGGGCCGCGGTCCAGCGCCGTTGCCTGAGATGCTGCCCTGGCGTGGCGCGATGCCGACGCCTTGGGCCGGGGTCGCTTGGCCCGCGGACTGGCCGCTTTTCTCCCCGGTGCCTTCTTCCTGGTCCTGCTGCGCGCGCGTTGCGCCATCCGTTCCTCCCCTGCCCGGCGCTGGTCCGGCGGGCAGTTTAGTCGCGGATGGCGCGGCGTTGTAGCGGAGTCTACTGCTTGCTGCGCAGCGTCAGGTCGCCGATTCCGGCCGAGATCGCGATGCCCTTCTGGCCCTCGACGCTGACCGGCTGGAGCGCGAAGGACTTGCCGCCGCCGCCCACCAGCGCGTTGGCGCCGGCGCCATAGCCGGCCGCGGCCGAGGCGGTGCCGCCGACATAGTCGCCGGCAAGCGCGCCCTGCGGCACGTCCCAGTTCGGCGCGACCACGGCCCACATGATGGTGGCCTCGGACACGTAGCCGATATCCACGCCGAACTTTTTGATCTTGCCGTCGTAGTACTGCTTGTTGCCGTCCTTGCTGGGCAGGTAGACGCAGCTGACGTCGCGGCTCGATCCGACGACGAAGCCGAAGCCGCTCGACACCTTGCACTCCAGCACGCCGACCTTCACGCCCTCGGCCAGGGCGGCATTGGTCGCCAGCGCCAGCACGGCCGCGGCGATGGCGCCGGTCAGGGAATTCTTCACGATCATCATGTCCTCTTTCGGTTGAGCGGCTAGGTGTTCTTGTCGCGGGCGACGACGGCGCCCGGGGCGGCCTCGAATTTCATCGCCGCGCCGTTCATGCAGTAGCGCAGGCCGGTCGGCTCGGGCCCGTCCTCGAAGACGTGACCAAGATGCCCGCCGCAGCGGCTGCAATGCACCTCGACGCGGCGCATCAGGAAGGAATTGTCCTCGGAGGTCGCGACGCCGCCGTCGATCGGGGCGAAGAAGCTGGGCCAGCCGGTGCCGCTGTCGAACTTCGTGCCCGACGCGAACAGCTCCTGGCCGCATCCCGCGCAGCGGAACATGCCCTCGCGATGTTCCTTGTTCAGCGGGCTGGTGAAGGGGCGCTCGGTGCCGTGCTCGCGCAACACGCGGTACTGCTCGGCGCTCAGCTCGCTGCGCCACTCCTTGTCGCTTTTCGCAACCGCGAACTCGGTCTTCGGCTCGGACTTGCCGCCGCGCAACCAGTTTCCCAGGGCCATTGCACGCCCTCCCTTAGAGGATCGCGAACGGCCGGGAACCTCGCTTACAAACGTGGCATTATTCGGGCAGATCGGCCGTTTTGGCGCGGATCAGGGCCAACAGCCGGCGCGGGGTGATCGGCACCTCGGTCACCTCGACACCGAGGGGCCACAGCGCGTCGTTGACTGCGTTGGCGATGGCGGCGGGCGGGCCGATGGCGCCGCCCTCGCCGATTCCCTTCTGCCCAAACCGGGTCCAGGGCGAGGGCGTCTCCATGTGCTCGATCGCGACCTCCGGCACCTCGGTCGCGCCGGGCAGGATGTAGTCGGCCAGCGTCGAGGCCAGCGGCTGGCCGTTGGTGTCGTAAGGCATCTCCTCGTAAAGCGCGGTGCCGATCCCCTGGGCCGCGCCGCCATAAACCTGGCCGTCGACGATCATCGGATTGACCAGCACCCCGCCATCCTCGACCACGACGTAGTTGAGGATCTCGACCTGGCCGGTGTCGGTGTCCACGGCGACCAGCGCGGCGTGGGCGGCATAGCTGAACGTGCCGGTGTCCTTCAGCGGCTTGTAGCCGATCGTGGCCTCCAGCCCCGCCGGGTCGACATCCGCCGGCAAATGCTGCGGCTTCAGGTACCAGACATGGGCGATCTCCTTGAGCGTCACGCTGCCGCCCGGGCCCTTGACGGCTCCGTCGGCAACGGTGACCGAGGCTTCGTCCGCCTGCAGCAGCTTGGCGCCGATGCGCGCGCAGCGCTTGGCGATCTCGCGGCAGGCCTCCGACACCGCGCCGCCCGACATCACCATGCAGCGCGAACCCCAGGTGCCGGTGGAGTAGGGCGTCATCGCCGTGTCGCCATGCACCAGCCGCACCGCGGCCGGATCGATGCCCAGCTCGGTATGCGCGACCTGGGCCAGGGTCGTCTCCAGCCCCTGGCCGTGCGAATGCGCGCCGATGCGCAGTTCCAGCACGCCGTCGGGCGTGAGGCGCGCGGTGCATTGCTCGTGCCCCGGCACCATCGGGATGCCCCAGCCGTAATAGACCGAGGTGCCGTGCGCGGCCTGCTCGCAGAAGATCGAGAAGCCGACGCCGATGCGCCTTCCGTCCGGCTCGCCGCGCTTCTGCCGCTCGCGGATCGCGGGCAGGTCGATCGCCTTGACGGCGCGGCGCAGCGCCTCGGGATAGTCGCCGCTGTCGAACAGCTTGTTGGTGATGTTGGTGTAGGGCATCTCGCCGGATTCGACGAGATTGCGCATTCTGACCGCGTGCGGCTCGATCCCGCATTCCCGCGCGATTGCGTCCATCGTCAATTCGATGGCGAAGCACACGCCGGTGCGCGCCACGCCGCGATAGGGAAGGATCGGCGGCTTGTTCGTGGCGACCGAATAGGCGCGACAGCGATAGCGGTCCATCTTGTAGGGGCCGGGCAGGATGCTGACGACCTGCGCGCCCTCCAGGCAGGCGGAGAAGGGATAGGAGGAGTAGGCGCCGGCATCCACGATGGCCTCGCAGTCGATCGCCAGCAGCCGCCCGTCGCGCTCGGCATAGGCGGTGATGTCGTAGTGGTGCTCGCGGCAATTGGCGCCGGCGATCAATTGCTCGCGGCGGTCCTCCAGCCATCGCACGGAATGGCCCAGCTTCATCGCCGCCCAGGACAGGCAGATTTCTTCCGGCAGCAATATGCCCTTGTAGCCGAAGCCGCCGCCGACATCGGGCGCCACCACGCGGATCTTCCCATGATCGATGCCCAGGCAGTCGCTGAGCCCCGTGCGCACGATGTGCGGCATCTGGGTGGCGGTGTGCAGCACGAGCTGGTCGAGCCGGCTGTTCCACTCCGCGATCGCGCCGCGCCCTTCCATCGGCGCCATGTGCTGGCGCGATGTGCGCAGGCGGCGATGGACCTTCACCGGCGCGGTGCGCCTGATCTCCTCCAGGTCCGCATCGGCCAGCGTCTCCAGGAAAACGTTGTCGCCCCATTCCTCATGCAGCAGCGGCGCGCCCGCGTCGCGCGCGCGGAGCATGTCGTGCACGGCCGGCAGTTCCTCGTAGTCGACCTCGATCTGCTCGGCGATGTCCTCGGCCTCGGCGCGCGTGTCGGCCACGACCATCGCCACCAGCTCGCCGACCTGGCGCACCTTTTCGGCCGCGAGCGCGTGCTGGTCCGAGGGCTTGAAGCCCTTGATGCCCGACACGGCGCGGATCGGCTTGACCCCCGCCATGTCGGCCTGAACGAAGACGCGGTGCTCCTCGCCCGCCGGCTTCACCATGCGGCGGATGCGCGCGTGTGCGTTGGGCGCGCGCAGGAATGCCGCTTCCTTCATGCCGCCCACCGCGATGTCGGCGATGAACTCGCCCCGCCCCTTCAGGAACCGCGCGTCCTCCTTGCGCTCCAGCCGCGCCCCGACGCCTTTGGCGGTCATTGCATGTGGCCGCAACCTCGTGCTTCGAGACGCACGCTGCGCGTGCTCCTCAGCATGAGGTTGCTTGTAGATTGCCTCACCCTGAGGAGGCCCCGCAGGGGCCGTCTCGAAGGGCGAGGCAATCGCCAGGTCCGACCGCTCAAGCCGCCTCGGCCTGGGGCAGGATCGCGGCGTCGGCGTCGAAGCGCTTGCCGGCGCGCAGGCAGAAGATCGGCCGCACCATGCGCTCGGCGACCGCTTCGTTGCCCTCGTTGTCGCCCAGCTTCCAGCGGCCGCGCTCGTCGGCCAGCACCGACACGTCGGCGACGGTGCCCGGCTTCAGCGTGCCGATCTCGCCTTCCATCTTCAGCATCTTGGCGGGATTGGACGTGACCATCGGCACGATCTGCTCGAGCCTCAGCCCGCAGGCCATCAGCCCGGTCATCGCCGAGGCCAGGCTGAAGCGCGTGTGGCCGGCGAAGGGGTGCATTTCCTCGTCCGGGTGCGTGTCCGGCGTACCGGGCGGCGGCGGCACCGGCGTGTTGTAGCCGTGCATGTCGGCGCCCAGCGTGTCGGGCACGAACCCGGTCTCCAGTACCTTCTTGCACATGGCGAAGCTGAAATGCGATCCGTGGCCGACATCGGTCTTGATGTCCTTCTTCAGCGCCTCGGCGACGATTGGGTGCATCCGGCCCGTCTTGTCGACGAAGCCGCCGGGATGGCGCGTGAAAGGGTGCGCCAATATGTCGCCCGGGTCCAGCAGCGCGGTCACCTGGGGCAGGATGGAATCGGGATCGACCTTCGCGCCGCCATCGGCGGGCAGGGCCCAGAGCTGGCCGAAATGGATGTAGAGCGGCAGCTTGGTCTCGCGCGAGATCTGCTTGGCCAGCTTGATGACCTCCAGGCCCCAGCGCGACATGCCGCCGATCTCGGCATGCGCCTTGATGCCCTTGACCAGGTCGCGGTTGGCCAGCGCCGCCTTGATGGTGCCCTTCACGTCGACGCCGCTCGGCCCGTAGAGCTGGGGATAGTAATGGCCCTCCAGCCCGCCCACGACATAGGCGGAGATGAAGGCCAGCACGCGCGAATCCGACCGCTCACTGATGAAATGCCGGAAGGCGGGGAAGGTCATCAGGCTGGCGCCGCCCTGGTCGACCAGAGTGGTGACGCCGGAATGCACGCCCGCTAGGTCGGGCTCCAGCCCGAAGCGTCCGCTGACATGGTGGAAGACATGCGCGTGGGTATCGATCATGCCGGGCAGGACCAGCCGGTCGCGCACGTCGGCGATCTTGGCCGCGCTGGCGCGCGGAATATCGGCCTGCACCGCGGCGATGCGCCCGTCCTTTACCGCCACGTCGTATTTCCCGTCCAGACCCTGGGCCGGGTCGATCACCCGCCCGCCCTTCAGAACCAGATCGTAGCTCGGCTGCATAGCCTTAACCCCAGGTTCACGTTCTTGGCTGCAGGTTACGCCCGCGACCGGGCAGGAGCAATCCGCCGGCCGGCCGGGCTTGCCCCAGAAATGCGGATCAGGCATCGTCCCCTAACCCTCACGAGTGGCTAGAAAATCCCATGACCGACACTCAATACGATCTGGTCGTCATCGGCGGCGGGCCGGGCGGCTATGTCTGCGCGATCCGCGCGGCCCAGCTCGGCATGAAGGTCGCCTGCGTCGAGAAGCGCGGATCGCTCGGCGGCACCTGCCTCAATGTCGGCTGCATCCCATCCAAGGCGCTGCTGATCTCCTCGGAGAAGTTCGCCGAGGCGCAGCACGACCTGGCGGCGCATGGGGTCAAGGTGGGGGGGGTCGAACTCGACCTCAAGACCATGCTGGCGCGCAAGGACAAGGTCGTGCTCGACCTCACCAAGGGCATCGAGTTCCTCTTCAAGAAGAACAAGGTCGACTACAAGATCGGCAGTGGCGCGATCGCCGCGCCTGGCAAGGTCAAGGTGACGCTGAACGCGGGCGGCGAGGAGACGCTGGCGACGAAGAACATCGTCATCGCCACCGGCTCGGACCATGTCGACCTGCCCACGATGGCGGTGGACGAGAAGCGCATCGTGTCGTCCACCGGCGCGCTGGCGCTGGCCAGCGTGCCGAAGCACCTGGTGGTCGTGGGCGCCGGCTATATCGGGCTCGAGATGGGGTCGGTATGGCGGCGCCTGGGCGCCGAGGTGACGGTGGTCGAGTTCCTCGACCGCATCACCCCCGGCATGGACGGCGAGGTGGCCAAGCAGTTCCAGCGCGTGCTGACGCGCCAGGGCTTCAAGTTCCGCCTGGGCACCAAGGTCACCGGCGCCAAGCCGGGCAAGGCGGGCATCGACCTGACCGTCGAGCCCGCCGGCGGCGGCGCGCCGGAAACCATCAGCGCCGACATCGTGCTGGTGGCGATCGGGCGCAAGCCGCACACCGCGGGGCTGGGGCTCGACCGCGCCGGCATCAAGACCGACGCCAAGGGTCGCGTGGAGGTCGATGACCATTTCCGCACCAGCTTGCCCGGCGTCTACGCGATCGGCGACGTGATCCGCGGGCCGATGCTGGCCCACAAGGCCGAGGACGAGGGCGTCGTCGTGGCCGAGATCATCGCCGGCCAGTCCGGGCATATCGACTACGACGCCATCCCCGGCGTGGTCTACACGTGGCCCGAGGTGGCGGCGGTGGGCAAGACCGAGGAGGAGCTGAAGGCCGCCAACGTGGCGTACAAGGTGGGCAAGTTTCCTTTCGCCGCCGGCAGCCGGGCGCGCGCCAACGGCTTCACCGAGGGCTTCGTGAAGATACTGGCCGACGCCAAGACCGACCGCGTGCTGGGCGCGCATATCATCGGGCCGGATGCCGGCACGCTGATCGCCGAGCTGGTGCTGGGCATGGAGTTCAAGGCGGCTGCCGAGGATATCGCGCGAACCTGCCACGCCCATCCCACGCAGAACGAGGCGGTGAAGGAAGCGGCCCTTGCGGTCGCGGGTCGCGCGATCCACGTATAGGGTTTGTCGTGGACCCCTCACCCTTCGAGACGGCGCTCCTGAGCGATTGCCGAAGGGGCGCCTCCTCAGGATGACGCGTTGGATTGGAGTCCACGGCAGAAGCGCGTCATCCTGAGGAGCGAGCGCAAGCGAGCGTCTTGAAGGATGAAAACCAAAGGGGCCGCCGCACGCCATGATCGACCGCCGCAACCTTCCAGTCCCCCGCGCCATTGCCCTGCCGATGGCGATCCCGCAAAAGCAGCCGCGCTGGCGCCGCCTGGCGATGCAGGCGCTCGGCTATTTCTTCCTGCTCGTGGGGGTGGCGGGGATACTGCTGCCGTTTCTGCACGGGCTGCTGTTCCTGTTCATGGGCCTGGCGATCCTCAGCCAGGAGGCGGAATGGGCTGGGCGACTGCGTGGCTGGATCGCCCGGAAGTTTCCGCGCGCGCATCAGGTCTCGGTCGAGGCCGAGTTCCGCGCGCAGCGCTGGATGCGGCGGCTCGTGCGGCGCTTCCGCCGGCGCTAACCGCGATGAAGAACTCGCTCAAGCCGGGCTTGACCCACACCCATCGCTTCACCGTCACCGACGCCAAGACGGTGCCCAGCCTCTACCCGGAATCCGACGTCATCGCCGCCATGCCGCGCGTCTTCGCGACCGGCTTCATGGTCGGGCTGATGGAATGGGCCTGCATCGAGTTGATGCGACCGCATCTCGACCCGGGCGAAGGCAGTCTGGGCATCCACATCGACGTCGCGCACACCGCCGCCACGCCGCCCGGCATGACGGTCACGGTCGAGGCCAGGGTCGAGGCGGTGGAGGGCAAGCGCATCGACTTCACCGTCGTCGCGCGCGACGATCTCGACGAGATCGGCCGCGGCCGGCATCGTCGCGGGGTGGTGGTCGAGGACAAGTTCCGCGCACGCGTGGCCGAAAAGGCGGCGAAGGCGCGGCCGGCCTAGGGCTGCAGGCGCGCCAGCGTCTGCGACCCGAGCAGCGCTTGCGCCGCGACGTCGTGGCCGGCGGCGTTCCAATGCCCGTCGCGCGGATAGTTGAAGGCCTCGTGCGTGCGCGCATATCGCGCGAAGAAGAACGGGTCGAGGTCGATCGTCTCGAAGCCCGCTTCGCCGGCCTTGGCGATGAAGGCGCGGCGCATGCGGTCGAAATAGCTGCCGGCGCCCTGCTCTGCCGCCGCGGGATTGCGAAACCCGTCGATCGTGAAGACGACCCGCCCGGGAGGCAATCCCGTCATCGCCGGCAGGTCGCGCAGGAAGGCCGCGATTGCCGCTTCGGAGGCGGCCAAGCGGGCCGGCGAACTATCGGCCGAGGTGTTGCCGGCAAAGCCTTGTGCCTGATCCGGCGCAGCCGCCTTCGCGCTGCCCACAAGCATGCCCACCGCGCGCTCCAGCATCTGCGGTCCGGCGTGGAGATTAAAGGCCAGGTAGCGCGCCAGCGCGCTGTGCTGGGCCAGACGGTGCAGCAGGCCCGGCCGGTATTCGAACAGGACCAGCGCCAGGCTGCCGTCGGATCGCGGGGCGTAGCGCCAGAACCCGGGCCCGGTGCCATAGGCGACATGGCTCTCGTCGAAATCGTTGCCGACGACGTTGATCGCCAGCGCTATTGCGCCATAGGCCTGCACGGCATGGCGCGCCCAGACCAGGTACTGGCTGAGCGGCGCGCCCGACGCGCCGAAGCTGTAGACGCGCGATTGCGGCGCCAGCGCCTTGGCCAGCCGGCCGTGCATCGTCTCGGCAAAGGGCACCATCGCCGCCTCGACATAGGAATCGCCGATCACCGCGACGAGCGGGCGCGGATCGTCGCGGCGATAGTCCTGGTCGTTGACGAAGCCGGCATTGTTGACCCGGCCGCGATTGACCATCGCGAAGTCCCAGCCGCTCGAAAAGACGAACGGGCGGTCCGGGGCGAAGTGCATGACGGGCTGGTCCGCGGTCACGGGCAGGGTCCGAAGTCCCGACGCGACGGGCAGGAACCGCAGGGCGACCTCGGCCAGGACCAGGAACAGCGCGAAGCCGACCAGCATCGATGCGCCGGCCAGCAGGGCTTCGCGCCGGCGCGTCATCGGAGCTTCGCCGTCGACAGGCATGCGGCGGCGACCGCGACCAGCATCAGCGTCGCGAGCCACCAGGTCTGCCACGCGCCGTAGCTGACATTCGATATCGCCATGCCGGCATAGACCAGCGCCACCGCCCCCGCGCCGGCTTCGCCCGCGCCGGCGCGCATGACCAGCAGATAGGCCAGCGTCCCCAACGCCAGGGTGCCGACGGCGCCGAGCTCCAGCCAGACCTGCAGCGCCAGCGAATGGGGATGCAGCGGCATCACCTGCACCACCGTCATGCGGTCGCCCGCGTCGCGCGGGTCGGGGTCCATCTGCCAGGCGATGGTCTCGCGTCCGCCCGGGATCTTGCGCGAGGCATCCAGGCCCCAGCCCAGGACCGGCCGCTCGGCGATGCGCTGCGCGGCGAACCGCCAGATCACGATGCGATGGCTCCACGACCCCGGCAGGAAGCGATTGGCGGCATGGATCGGGTCGGGCGCCGGAACTGCGAGGACGGCGAGGGGGGCGGCCAGGCAGATTCCGGCCAGCAGCAGGGCGAAGCCCTGGCGCCAGCGTCCCGGCGTGATCCACCACGCCAGGTAGACGATGCCGGAGAGCGCCCAGACCATCGCCGCGGCGCCGCTGCGGAACTTCAGCGCCACCAGCGCCCCGACGCCGAGATACACGATCGCCGCCATCCACCGCCGCCCCAGCCGGTCGAGCCCAATCGCGGCCAGCACCGCGAACAGCAGCAGCACCGTGGCGCCGCGGCTATAGAATCCGTGGCGGGGCTGGAAGCCCGGCTCCAGATCGTCCAGCACCTCGAACAGCAGGAACCGGTCGGTCATCGCGAGGCCGGCGGCGATCGCAAGCCCCAGCAGGATCGCCGCCAGCGCATGACGGGGGTCGGGCCGCGCCGGCCCGCGGGCTGCGGCGAACACGGCGAGCCCGGCGCCCGCAAGCCCAAGCAGCTTGAGGGCCCTGAGCGCGCTTTCGCCGGGCATCAGCGACCAGGCGGCCGAGACCAGGCCGATCGCGGGCAGGGCCAGCATCGCGGCCAGGACCAGGCGGTCGGGCAGGTTCTCGGGTCGTCGCGCGTCGGGCGTCAGCGCGATCACCGCCAGCGCGGCGGCCGCGTCGATGCACAGCACCACGGTCGCCGCGGGCGAACCCAGCAGCGTCATCGCCGGCAGCAGCACTAGGCTCGCCAGCAGCACCGCGCGGAACAAGGTGGCCGCCATGCCTGGGGTCAGCCCGGCTTGCGCAGCACGATGTAGATGCCGACGGTGCAGAAGCGCTCCAACGCGGGCACGCGGCGCAGCGCGTCGAGCATGCGCATCACCAGCCGCTTCGCCCAGCGCTCCGCCGGATTGACGTTGAGATGCGTCACCGCAAATCCCAGCGCGTCGAAGCCGGCGCGGAACTGGCGCGGTGTCAGCATGTTGAACCCGGCTTCGGCCAGGCTGCGGTAGTCGCTGCGGTTGGTGCGGTTGAAAGCCGCCAGCACGCGCGCCTCGCCGGCCACGACATGGGCCCAGGGCAGCGGCACGCGCAGCTCGCCGTGGTCGCCGAAGGGGCCGTAGTAGAGCGGGCTGAATCCAAGGTAGAGCGACCCGCCGGGCCGAAGCAGGCGGGCCATCGCCGCCAGGACCGGCTCGAGCGGCCACACATGCTCCATCGTGTCGCGCGAGACGATGTAGTCGAAGCTTGCGCTTTCATCCATGTCCGCGATGTCGATACGGCGCAGCTCCATCACGCCGCGCGGCGCGCCGGGCAGGACCTTGTCGCGACAATAGTCGATGCGCTCGGCCGAACGATCGATCGCCACCACCCGGGCGGCGCCGGCCTCGGCCATCTCGATCGCCAGCGCGCCGTGCCCGCAGCCGAAATCGAGCACCGTCCGTCCGTGCAATGGCGGGCGGCCGCCCAGCCGGGCCCAGAACCGGTCGTTGTCGCGAAGGCGCTCCTGGAAATACGCGTCGACGTCGTGGAGCGCGCTCTCCGCGATCACGGGCCGGCGCCGCTCAATAGGCGCGTTCGATGCAGAAGTCGACGACGTCGAGCAGGATGCGCTTCTCGTTCCCGTCCGGGAAGATGCCCAGCGAATCGCGCGCGATCGCCCCGTAGTGCCGCGCGCGCTCGATCGTGTCGCGCATCGCGCCGTGCTTGTTGATGAGGTCGATGGCCCTTGCCAGGTCGCCGTCGCGCTGCTCCATCGCCTCGACCGTCCGCTGCCAGAATTGGCGTTCCTCCTCGCTGCCGCGGCGGAACGCCAGGATGACGGGCAGGGTGATCTTGCCCTCGCGGAAGTCGTCGCCGATGGTCTTGCCCAACTCGGCCTGGCGCGCGGAGTAGTCGAGCACGTCGTCGATCAACTGGAAGGCGATGCCGAGGTTGAGGCCGTAGCCGTCCAGCGCCTCCTCCTCCGCCTTCGGCCGGGCGGCGACGACCGCGCCGATGCGCGACGCGGCGGCGAAGAGCTGGGCGGTCTTCGAACGGATGACGTCAAGATAGGCGGTCTCGCTGGTGGTCGTGTCGTTGGTCGTCGTGAGCTGCAGCACCTCGCCCTCGGCGATCACCGCCGAGGCGTGCGACAGGATCCCCAGCACGGACAGCGATCCGTCCTGCACCATCAATTCGAAGGCGCGGCTGAACAGGAAATCGCCGACCAGCACGCTGGCCTTGTTGCCCCATACGGCGTTGGCCGAGGACTGGCCGCGGCGCAGCTCGCTCTCGTCGACGACGTCGTCATGCAGCAGGGTCGCCGTGTGGATGAACTCGACGGCCGCCGCCAGGCCGATATGCCGGTCGGCGCGATAGCCGCACAGCCGCGCGGCGGCCAGCGTCAGCATGGGCCTCAGGCGCTT
Organism: Alphaproteobacteria bacterium; assembly: GCA_020846275.1. Taxonomy (GTDB): domain Bacteria; phylum Pseudomonadota; class Alphaproteobacteria; order JAEULC01; family JAEULC01; genus JAEULC01. Next base: position 4,857 of record JADLEG010000202.1, on the reverse strand, counting down.
GCCGCCGGCCGCCACCAGGTGGCCCGCCAGTTGCGGGATCAGCGCCACGGGGCTGTGCATCTTCTGGACGATCAGCGCGTTGACGCGCTTCATGTCCTCCGACACGAGGGCCGTCAGCGCGTCGAGCGAGGTCCGCGCCCGCGCGCGTTCGCTCTCAAGATTGACGACGACAGCCACCCCACCCTGCTCCTGGTCCTTGATATTGGGTAGAGCCCGGAGCATAAGCCAGCGCCTCCGGGGGTCAAGGTCGCAGCCGGGGTGCGACAGGCTGTCCCCGGACGCTTGACGGCACGCACGGCGGGGCGGACCATGCCCCCGCCGCGGCCCGCGGAGCACCGACGCCAAGGACAGACCGAATCCCGTGAAGGAAGTCATTCGCAGCAACGATCTGGTGGTGCTTTCCTGGGCGCAGGCGCTGCTGGCCGGCACTGGCATCCCTTGCGTGGTGCTGGATGCGCACACCAGCGCGGTGGAAGGGTCGATCGGCGCCATCGCGCGGCGCATCATGGTCGATGACGAAGACTATCCACCCGCCCGACGGTTGATCGACGATGCGACCCCGCCTGGTTGTTGACCGCGACAAGGACGAGTCGCCGCCCGGGCTTTCGACCGACGGCGCCCTGCTCGACGGCCGGGTCAAGCTGCGCCAGCCGGCCAAGGGCTATCGCGTGGCGATCGACCCGATCCTTCTGGCGGCGGCAGCGCCGGCATCCGCCGGCGATCGCGTGCTCGACCTGGGGGCGGGCGTCGGGGCGGCGGCCCTGTGCCTCGCCGCGCGCGTGCCGGATTGCCGCGTGGACTGCCTTGAGGCGCAGCAGGCCCTGGCGCGGCTGGCCGCCGAGAATGTCTCGGCCAATGGCCTCGACCGGCGCATCATCGTCCATGTCGGCGACCTGCGCCGGCCGCCGCCGGACATGCCGCGCGGCGGCTTCGACGTGGTCATGACCAACCCCCCCTATCACGCCGCCGCGGCGGCGGATGCGCCGCCCGACCCGTCCAAGCGCCGGGCGACGGTCGAGGAGCTTGGCCTCGAGGCCTGGATCGACGCGGCGCTGAAATTCCTGAAGCCGCGCGGGCGCCTGGTGGTGGTGCATCGCGCCGACCGGATGGACGACCTGGTGACATCGCTGGACGGGCGCTGCGGCGAGGTGACGTTGATCCCCTTCTGGCCGCGCGCGGGCGAGCCGGCGCGGCGCGTCGTGCTGCGCGCGCGCAAGGGCGTGCGATCGCCGGCCCAGCTTCTGCCGGGGCTGGTCCTGCATGGCGAAGACGGGAAATTCACGCCGGAGGCGGAAGCCGTGCTGCGGGGCGGGGCGGGGCTGGACTGAAGCGGCGGCACCTATTGCGCCGCGCCCGCCACCTCGTGCGCGCCCTCCCACACCATTTGCACCGCAACCCACAGCACGATCGCCAGGCCGATATAGGCGATCCAGTGGTGGCGCTGCAGCAGCCGGGCGATCAAGGTCGACGCCGCGCCCATCAGCGCGATCGAAAGCGCCAAGCCCACGATCAGGACCCAGGCGTGCTCGCGCGCGGCGCCGGCCACGGCCAGCACGTTGTCGAGCGACATCGAGATGTCGGCCACCATGATCTGCGTGACCGCCTGGCGGAAGGTCTTGGTCGCAGCGCCCTCGATAGCCCGGCCCTCCAGCACCGCCCCGCCGCGCTCCTCGTCATGCGTGCGCCGCTCACGGATCTCGCGCCACATCTTCCACGCCACCCACAGCAGCAGGATGCCGCCCGCCAGCACCAGGCCGATCACCTGCAGCAGTTGCGTCGTGAAGCCGGCGAAGACGACGCGCATCAGCGTGGCGGCGACGATGCCGATCAGGATGGCGCGCCGGCGCTGCTCGGCCGGCAGTCCGGCCGCCGCCATGCCGACCACGACCGCGTTGTCGCCGGCCAGGGCCAGGTCGATCAGGATCACCTCGCCCAGCGCGGCCAGCGCGCCGGGAGCGACGAAGTCCAACATGTTGCGTTAAGGATCCGTGGGGTTGTTCACAGGGAGTTGATGGCAGGGACGTGCGGGGAGATATAGAGTTTGCCCCCATGGTTGCAACCCGCAGAACCACGCATTCGGTCCTGCTCGCTCTCGCGATCTTCCTGGGCGGGGCGGGCCTGGCCGCGGCCGATCACAAGCCGGGGCCGCCGCCGTCGTCCGCGGTGGTTGCCGCACTGCGCCAGGGCGGGATGGTGCTTTACCTGCGCCACGGCGAGACCGAGAAGAAACCCGACGCCGACACCGTCGATTTCGACAATTGCGCGACCCAGCGCAACCTCAGCGATGCCGGCCGGCGCATGGCCAAGACGATCGGCGAGGGGATCGAGCGGCTGGGAATCCCGATCGCCGAGGTGCGGACGAGCCCGTTCTGCCGCGCGCGGGACACCGGGCTGATCGCTTTCGGCCAGGCGCGGATCGACCTCACTTTGCTGTCGCGCGGCAAGCCGGACGAGCCCGAGGAGCAGGCGCGCCTGCCGCAATTGCGCCTGCTGCTGTCCTCGGCGCCGGGGCGGCCGGGAAACGAGGTGCTGGTCGGCCATTCCCCGCCGATGGATCGCCTGGCGCAGGTCCATCTCGACGAGGGCGAAATGGCGGTCTTGCGGCCGCTGGGCAATGGCCGGTTCGAGTTCCTGGGCCGGATCCGGCCCGAGCACTGGCGCAAGCTGCGCCTGCCACCGCGCCCCGCCACACGTCTCTAATCCAGCAAAATCAATCGGCTGGCCTGCGGTTGTCGGCCGCTTGCGGTGGCGGGGTCGGCCGACTACACTCCGCCGCCTTTTTCCCGAGGGGGTTGGCAGGCATGGCCGAGGCCAAATTGCCGCGCGACGTTGCGGCGATGAGCTTCGAGGACGCGCTGGCCGAGTTGGAGCAGATCGTCCGCCGCCTGGAGGACGGGAAGAGCCGGCTCGATGACGCGATCGCGTCCTACGAGCGGGGCGCAGCGCTGAAGCGGCACTGCGAGGCGAAGCTGCGCGAAGCGCAGATGAAGATCGAGAAGATCAGCCTGGGCCCCGATGGCGCCGCAAGCGCAAGCCCAGCTGGAATGGACCGGGGAGAGACTTGACCGACTTGAATGCGGCCATGGCCGAGGCGGCGGGGAAGGTCAACGCGCTTCTCACGTCCCTGATCCCACACACCGACGCGCCCGAAAACCGGTTGTACGACGCGATGCGCTACTCCTCGATGGCGGGGGGCAAGCGCTTGCGGCCGTTCCTGGTGATCCAGGGTGCGTCGCTGTTCAACGTTTCGGAAAGCTGCGCGCTGCGAGCCGCCGCAGCAGTCGAGATGGTCCACACCTATTCGCTTATCCATGACGATTTGCCGGCGATGGACAATGCCGATCTGCGCCGCGGCAAGGCCACGTGCCACAAGCAGTTCGACGAGGCCACGGCGGTCTTGGCCGGTGACGCGCTGCTGACCCTGGCCTTTGGCGTGCTGGCCGATCCCAAGACCCACGGCGATCCGCAGGTGCGCTGCGATTTGATCGCGTCTTTGGCGCATGCGGCGGGCGCGCTCGGCATGTGCGGGGGCCAGCAATTCGACCTGATGGCCGAAAAGATGAAGCTCGACATGGGCTCCATCACCCGCCTGCAGCGCCTGAAGACCGGCGAGCTGATCGCCTGGAGCTGCGAGGCGGGCGCCATCCTGGGCAAGCAGCCGGCGGAGATCCGCCACCGCCTGCAGCTCTACGCCCACGATCTGGGCCTGGCGTTCCAGATCGCCGACGACCTCCTGGATGCCGAGGGCAGCGAAGCCGAGGTCGGCAAGTCGGTTGGCCGCGACGCCGAGGCCGGCAAGGCCACCTTCGTATCGATCCTGGGCATCGAACGGGCGCGCGCCCAAGCCGCGATGCTGGCCGAGCAAGCGGCAAAACATCTTGATTTGTTTGGGGAAAAGGGGAAACTGTTGCGCGATGCTGCCCGCTTCGTGGTTGAACGACGGACCTGAGGCAGGCCAGCAGCAGAAGACAGGGGGCCGGATCGCCGCGGCGACAAGCGGGAACGCGGCGGCCCGTAGATAACTTTCATCCGAGCAACAATCGGGGATGAGGCCATGACCGACCAGACCAGCAAGACGCCCTTGCTCGATCAGTGCAAGCTGCCGGCGGACCTGCGCAAGCTGAAGGAGAACCAGTTGCGGCAGTTCGCCGACGAGCTGCGCGTCGAACTGGTCGACGCCGTGTCGGTCACCGGCGGCCATCTGGGCGCGGGGCTCGGCGTGGTCGAGTTGACCGCGGCGCTGCACTACGTGTTCAACACGCCCGAGGACCGCATCATCTGGGACGTGGGCCACCAAGCCTACCCGCACAAGATCATCACCGGCCGGCGCGACCGCATCCGCACCCTGCGCCAGGGCGGGGGCTTGAGCGGCTTCACCAAGCGCTCCGAGAGCGTCTACGACCCGTTCGGCACGGCGCACAGCTCGACGTCGATCTCCGCCGCGCTCGGCATGGCCGTGGCGCGCGACATGGACGGCAAGAAGAACCACTGCATCGCCGTGATCGGCGACGGCGCGATGTCGGCCGGCATGGCCTACGAGGCGATGAACAACGCCGGCGCGATGGACAGCCGGCTGATCGTCATCCTCAACGACAACGACATGTCGATCGCCCCGCCCGTGGGCGCGATGAACGCCTACCTGTCGAAGGTGCTGTCCTCGAAGCCCTATCACAAGCTGCGCCATGTCGGCGAAGATTTGGTGAAGATCCTGCCGCGCGAACTGACCAAGCGCGCGCTGCAGGCCGAGGAATACGCCCGCGGCATCGTGATGGGCGGCGGCACGGCGTCCGGGCCGGTCTCGTTCATGAAGGGTTTCGACGCCTTTGCCGGGGTCATCAAGAGCGGCGGCAAGACCCG
>JADLEG010000201.1 GCA_020846275.1 Alphaproteobacteria bacterium | reverse complement strand
GCTCGGGCACCGAGGCCGATCTCTACGCCATGCGCGCGGCGCGCGCCTTCCGCCGGCGCGACAAGATCCTGAAGTTCGAGGGCGGCTATCACGGCATGAGCGACTACGCGCTGATGTCGCTGGCGCCGAAGCGCCCCGGCAATTTCCCGCGGCCGACGCCGGATTCCGCCGGCATTCCCAAGAGCGTGCAGGACGAGATGCTGGTCGCGGCCTTCAACGACATCGAGATGACCGAGGGCCTGATCAAGGAATACAGGAACGAGCTGGCCGGCGTGATCATCGAGCCGTTCCAGCGCCTGATCCCGCCGAAGCCGGGATTCCTGCAGGCGCTGCGCCGGATCACCGCCGAGCACGGCATCCCGCTGATCTTCGACGAGGTCGTGACCGGTTTCCGCTTCGCCTATGGCGGCGCGCAGGAATACTACGGCGTCAAGCCGGACCTCTGCACGCTCGGCAAGATCATCGGCGGCGGCTACGCGCTGGCCGCGATCGCCGGCCGCGCCGACATCATGGCCCATTTCGACAAGCTGGCCGTGGACGACGAGGACTACCTGATGCAGGTCGGCACGCTGTCGGGCAATCCGGTCGCCGCCGTCGCCGGCCTCGCCACGCTCGAGGTGCTGAAGCGGCCGGGCGCCTACGCGCGGGTCTTCGCCACCGGGCGCGCGCTGATGGCGGGACTGTCGCAGCTCATCAAGGAAGCGGGGCTGAAGGCCCAGGTGCTGGGCGAGCCGCCGCTGTTCGACATCTTCTTCACCGACGAGCCGATCCGCGACTACCGCGACACGCTGAAGTCGGACAAGGCCATGGCCGCGCGGTTCAACCAGCTGCTGCGGGCGAAGGGCATCATGAAGGGCGAGACGAAATACTACGTCAGCCTCGCCCATGACCAGGCCGACATCGACCGCACCCTCGCGATCTGGCGCGAGGCGATCGCGGAGCTCGCGGCCTAGCGGCCGCCGTCACACCCGGCCGAAATCGGCGCCGCGCAGGCTGCGCAGCACGCGTTCCGGCGTCATCGGCATCGCCGCCTGGCGCTTGCCGGTGGCGCGCGCGATGGCGTTGGCCACCGCCGCGCCGGGCGGAACGATCGGCACCTCGCCGACGCCGCGCAGCCCGTAGGGCACGCCCGGCACCGCCGTCTCGATGATCACCGTCTCGATCGGCGGCACGTCGAGCGCGGTGGGGATGCGGTAGTCGAGCAGGTTGGCGTTGCGCAGGCGGCCGGTGGCGTCGTAGTCGAACCCCTCGGTCAGCGCCCAGCCGAGGCCCTGCACGACCGAGCCTTCGATCTGGCCTTCGACCGAGGGCGGGTTGACCGCGCGGCCGACGTCCTGGAAGGCGGTGTAGCGCAGGATCGTCACCTGGCCGGTGCCGGGGTCGATCTCGACGTCGCAGACATGCGCGCCGAACTCGACGCCCAGCGGCAGGCGGGTCGACACGCCGCGCCCGACGATGGCGCCGTCGAGCATCGTCGCGCGGGCCAGCACGGAAAGCGGGATCGACGCACCGCCCGCGCGGTTGACGCGGAATTCGCGCTCGGCATAGACGATGTCGGCGGGCGTGCATTGCAATTGCGCGGCCGCGCGCGTCTTCAATTGCGCGATCGCATCCTGGCAGGCCTCGTGGACGGCCGCGGCCATCGTGCGGGTGACCCGGCTGCCGGCGGAAAGCTGGGTGAATCCCACCGACTTGGTGTCGCCCATCTGGACATGCACGTCGGCGATATCGAAGCCGAACTCCTCGGCCGCGACCTGCGCCATCGAGGTGCGCGTGCCGGAGATGTCGACCGCGCCCATCGTCACCATCAGCCGGCCGTCGCCCGCGAGCGCGACATGGCAGGCCGAGGTCATCGACGTGCCGCGCCAGTAGCCGAGCGCCATGCCGCGCCCGCGCGGGTTCCGCCCCGCTTGCAGCTTATCGGTCCAGCAGGGGTGCTGCGCCACGCGGTCGAGGATCGTGGTCAGCCCGATGGTCGGAAAGGGTGTGCCGATCACCATCGGGCTGCCGGTGACCGAGGCGTTCAGGCGGCGGAACGCCAGCGGATCGAGGTCGAGGCGCTGCGCCACCTCGTCCATCGCCTGCTCCATCGCGAAGGCGACCTGCGGCCCGCCCGGGCCGCGATAGGCCTCGCCGCGCGGCTTGGTGGTGACGACGTCGTAGCCCTCGAGGTCGAGGTTGTCGCACTGGTAGGGATTGGCACAGGCCTGCATCTGCAGCGTCGTCGATACGCCGGGAAATCCGCCGGCATCGAAATAGAACCGCGCCTGGATCGCCTTCAGCCGGCCGTCCCGCGCCGCGCCGACCTTGACGTCGATCCGCGCGGCGGACGCGGGACCGGTGCCGACCATCACCTCCTCGCGGCTCAGCACGATCTTGACCGGCCGGCCCGATTTGCGCGCGAGGACCACGGCGGCCGGCTCGATATGGGCGTAGATCTTGCCGCCGAAACCGCCGCCGATCTCCAGCGGCACCACCTTCAGCCGGGATTGCGGAATGCCCAGGATTGCCGCGAGCTGGATCTCCAGCGTGAACGAACCCTGCGTCGACGCCCAGACCGTGGTCATGCCGCCCGGGTCGACCTGCGCCACCGCGGCGTTCGGCTCGATATAGCCCTGGTGCGCGACATCGACCGTGACCTGCCGCTCGACGATGACGTCGGATTCGGCGAATCCGCGCGCCACGTCGCCGCGGGCAAGCACGGTGCGGGCGCCGATGTTCGACGGCGTGCGCGGCTTCGGCTCGACGCCCTTGGTGTAGTTGTGGCCGTGCAGGATCGGCGCGCCGGGGCGCGTCGCGTCGTCGATCGTCATGACCGGCGGCAGGACTTCGTATTCCACCTCGATCAGCGCCAGCGCGGCCTCGGCGACATGCGGGTCCACGGCGGCGATGGCCGCGACGGGATGGCCGATCCAGAACACCTTGTCGCGCGCCATGTTCATGCGCGAGATGTACCAGACAT
>JADLEG010000200.1 GCA_020846275.1 Alphaproteobacteria bacterium | reverse complement strand
TGGTCTTCCTGTCGCAGCGCGCCACCGCGGCGGGCAAGCGCCGCGTCATGTTCGAGGGCGCGCGATGATCCTGCGCGCCTTCAACTGGGTCATGGCGGCGCTGATGCTGGCGCCGCTGGTGCTGATCATCTGGATGTCCTTCACGCCGGCCGCCTTCTTCCGCCTGCCGCTGACCGAGTTCTCGCTGCGCTGGTACCGCGAGGCGTTCAACTACCCGGGCTTCCTCAATTCCTTCCTGCTCAGCCTCAGGCTCGCCGGCGTGTCGGCGACGCTCGCCACGCTGCTCGCTTTCCTCGCCTCCTACGGGCTGGTGCGCTACCGCTTCCCGGGTCGAGGCGCGCTCGAAGGCCTGTTCATGTCGCCGCTGCTGGTGCCGGGCGTGGTCTACGGCATCGCGATGCTGCAGTTCGCCAATTCGCTCGGCCTTTACAACACGTTCTGGGCGCTGGTCCTGGCGCATGTCGCGATCGTCGTGCCCTACGCGCTGCGCACGATCCACGCCCAGCTCCGCGCCGTGCCCGAGGACGTGGAATGGGCGGCGCGGACGCTGGGTGCGACGCGCGCCCGCACGCTGCTGCGCGTGACCCTGCCGCTCTGCGCGCGCGGGGTGCTGTCGGGCTTCATCCTGGCGTTCCTGATCTCGTTCGCCGAGGTGACGGTCGTGATCTTCATGACCGGCCCGGCCTACCAGACCCTGCCGATCCGCATCTACAACTACCTGACCGACCAGATCGACCCGACGGTCGCGGCGATCTCCGCCATGCTGATCGTGCTGTCGCTGGCGCTGATCGTGATCCTCGACCGCATCGGCGGGCTGCGCCCGATGGGAAAACAGTGACGAGCCGAAGGAAACCCGCATGAGCTTCGAGACGATCATCCTGTCCCACAAGGGGGCGGTCGCGACCATCACGCTGAACCGCCCGCCGCTCAATGTCGTCACGCCGACCCTGCTGGAGGAACTGCTGGCGGCCTTCGACCAGCTCGAATCGCGCGACGAGACGCGCTGCGTCGTGCTGACCGGATCGGGAACGCGCGCCTTCTGCGCCGGCGCCGACCTCGGCGACGAGGCGCGCCACAGCCCCGAGGCCGGCCAGGCCTTTCGCGAGATGGGGCGCAGGGTGGTCGAGCGGATCGAGACCTATCCCAAGGCCATTGTGGGCGCGATCCGCGGCTGGTGCATCGGCGGCGGCACTGGCCTCGCCTGGCCGTGCGACATTAGGATCGCCGCCGAGAGCGCCAAGTTCCGCGCCGGCGACGTCTACCTGGGCATCATCCCGACCTGGAGCGTTGGCATGGTGCGCCTGGTCCACTATATCGGCCGCAACCGCACCCTCGACACGCTGCTGCTGGGCGAGGACATCACCGCGCGCGCCGCGCTGGAACTGGGGATCGTCAGCCGCGTCGTGGCGGACGACGCCTTCGAGGCCGAGGTGGCGCGCATCGCCGAGCGGCTTGCCTCGGGCGCGCCGCTGGCGATCAAAGCGATCAAGGAGGCGGTGCGCTGCCAGTACCGCGACACGGTCGACCGCGCGGCGCTGTTGGAGGAGCGCTGGGCCAAGACGGTACTGGCCTCGGCCGACGCCAAGGAGGGCATCGGCGCCTTCAAGGAGAAGCGCAAGCCCGTGTTTCGGGGACGCTAGGCGATGGATTCCCCCCAGGCCGTGCCGCCGCGCCTCGACATCGGCGGAATCGCCAACCCGCGCTCCGTCGCGGTGTTCGGCGCCTCCGACAACAAGGACAAGTTCGGCGGCCGCGTCATGCACTACCTGACGCGGCACGGCTTCGCCGGGCGCGTGCTGCCGATCAACCCGAACCGGGCCGAGGTGCTGGGGTTTCCCGCCTTCAGATCGATCGCCGACGCGCCGAAGCCGATCGATGTCGCGATCCTCGCCGTGCCGGCCGCGTCGCTGGTCCAGAGCGTCGGGGAATGCGCCGCCGCGGGGGTCGGCTGCTGCGTCGTCATGACCACCGGCTTCGCCGAGGCCGGCACCGACGAGGGGCGCGACCAGCAGCGCCGGATCGTCGAGACCGCGCGCGCGGCGGGCATGCGCATCGTCGGCCCCAACTGCATGGGGATGATCAGCCCGCTCGCCAACATGGCGCTGACCTCCTCGCTGGTACTCGAGATCGACCGCATACGGACCGGCAGCGTGGGCCTGGTCAGCCAGAGCGGCGCGCTGATGGTGTCGATCTTCAATCGCGCCCACGACGCGGGCATCGGCTTTAGCCTGTGCGTATCGCTGGGCAACCAGTCCGACCTCGAGATCTGCGACTTCATCGACTACCTGGTCGGCGATGCCGCCACCAAGGCGATCTGCGTCTATGTCGAGGGTTTCAAGGACGGTGCGCGGTTCCTGCGCTCGGCGGCGGCGTGCCGGGCCGCCGGCAAGCCGCTCGTGATCGTCAAGACCGGCCGCACGCCGGCCGGCGAGCGCGCGGCGCAGTCGCATACCGCGAGCCTCGCCGGCTCCTATGCCGTGCTGCAAGCCGCCTGCCGCCGCCACGGCGCCATCCTGACCGACGACCCCGACGCGATGGTGCGCCTGGCCGATCTTTTGGTGCGCTGGCCGACCTTAGGCGGCGACGGCATCGGCGTGGTGTCGCCGTCGGGCGGCGGCGCCGGCATCGGCGTCGACCGCACGGTCGAGGCGGGCATGCGGCTGGCCGTGCTGTCCGATGCGACCAAGAAGCGGCTGCTCGAGGTGCTGATTCCGCCCCAGGCCGACAACCCGATCGACCTGGGCGGCCGGCGCAGCGGCGACGTCGCCGGCACGGCCGGCAAGGTCATGACGCCGATGGCCCAGGACCCGGATGTAGCGGCCCTGCTGGTCGTGCTGACCACCGTGCCGTTCTACGAGGCGACGACCAAGGAGCTGGCCTCGGCCGCGCTTGCCAGCGGCAAGCCGGTGCTGTTTTCCGTCACGCCGGGTTCGGCCGCCGACGGGCCGCGCCGCGGGCTGCGTGAACTGGGCTGTCCCTATTTCGACAGCCTCGACCAGGCGCTGCGCGTGCTGAAGCTGATGGTCGACTACCGGGCGCTCAAGGCGCAGGACATGCACGCCCCGCCCCGCCCGGGCGACCTGCCCCCGCCGGCGAGCCTGCGGGGCCTGCAGGCCGGCCGCCTGACCGAGCCCGAGGCCAAGCGGCTGCTCGCCGCCTATGGCGTGCCGGTGACGCGGGAGGCGGTGGCGGCGAGCCCCGAGGCGGCAGTCGAAGCCGCCGGGCGGATCGGCTATCCGGTGGCGCTCAAGGTCGTCGCGCGCGACCTCGTGCACAAGAGCGATGTGGGCGCGGTCAAGCTCGGCCTCGCGGACGAAGCGGCGCTGCGTACGGCCTGGCAGGCGGCGACGGAATCCGTCCGCCGGCACATGCCCGGCGCGGCGATCGACGGCTGCGTGGTGCAGGAGATGGTGCGCGGCGAGGCCGAATTGATCGTCGGCGTCCGCCGCGACCCGCTCTACGGGCCGGTGGTGCTGGTCGGGTTCGGCGGCGTGCTGGTGGAGGTGCTGGAGGATGTCCAGCTCGCTCTGGCGCCCATATCGCCCGCCCAGGGCGAGGCGCTGATGCGCCGCCTGCGGCTGTGGCCGGTGCTGGCGGGGGTGCGCGGGCGCAAGCCCCTCGATGTTCCGGCGGTCGCCCATGTCCTTTCGCGCCTGAGCTGGCTGGCGGTCGACTTGGGCGAACGGCTGGTCGACCTCGAGGTCAATCCGCTGATGGTTCGCACGACCGGCGGCGGCGTGGTCGCCGCCGATGCGCGCGGTATGCTGGCGGCGCTCAAGGCCTGAACCGAAAGGTTTCGCCGGAGAGACGGCATGGCCGCGCACGAGTCGCGAACGCCGCGCACGATGCTCGACAAGATCTGGGATCGCCACGCGATCCTGGCGATGCACGGCCGCACGTTGCTCTATGCCGACCTGAACCTGGTCCACGAAGGCTCTCGCCACGCCTTCGCGGCGATCGGGCAGGAGGGGCTGGCGGTGCGCCGTCCCGACCGCACGGCCGCCTTCGCCGACCACTACGTGCCCACCGCCGGCCGGCCGCGGATCGCGGACGCGACCGTGGCCGAGATCGTGGCCCTGCTGGCCGACAACGCGCGGCGGCACGGGATTCTGCATCTCGGCATGGACGATCCGCGCCAGGGCATCGTGCATGTCGCCGCGCCGGAGTTGGGGCTGAGCCTGCCCGGCATGCTGCTGGTCTGCGCCGATTCCCACGTGGCCACGCATGGCGCGCTGGCCGCGCTGACCAAGCCGATCGGCGCATCGGAGCTCCGGCACGTGCTGGCGACGCAGACCGTGTGGCAGTCGAAGCCGCGCGCGATGCGGATCGTCGTCGACGGTGCGCTGGCGCCGGGCGTCGGCGCCAAGGACCTGGTGCTTCACCTGATCGGCCGGATCGGCGCCAACGGCGCCATCGGCCACGCCGTCGAATATGCCGGCGCCGCCGTCCGCGCGCTGGGGATGGACGGCCGCTTCACCCTCTGCAACATGTCGATCGAGATGGGCGCGGCTTCGGGCTTCGTCGCGCCGGACGACACCACGCTCGGCTACATCGACGGCCGGCCGTACGCGCCGCGGGGCGAGGCCTGGGACCGCGCGGTCACGGACTGGCGCCGCCTGCCGACCGACGACGGCGCCGGGTTCGATCGCGAACTGGCGCTGTCGGCGGCCGACATCGCGCCGACCGTGACCTGGGGCACCAGCCCCGAGGACGCGGCGCCGATCGACGCGCGCGTGCCCGATCCGGTGCCGATCGCCGATCCCGCGCGGCGCGGGCGCGTCGAACGCGGGCTTGCCTATATGGGCCTGAAACCGGGCACGCCGCTGGCGTCGATCGCGGTCGACCGCGTGTTCATCGGCTCCTGCACCAATGCGCGGCTGGACGATTTGCGCGCGGCTGCCGCCATCGTCGAGGGACGCAGGGCCGTCGTACCGTCCTGGGTGGTGCCGGGATCGAAGCTGGTCAAGCAGCAAGCCGAGGCGGAAGGGCTCGACCGCATCTTCATCGCCGCCGGGATGGAATGGCGCGATCCCGGCTGCTCGATGTGCGTCGGGGTCAACGGCGACCTGATGGCGGCAGGCCAGCGCTGCGCCGCCACGTCGAACCGCAACTTCGAGGGGCGGCAGGGGCCGGGCGCGCGGACCCACCTGATGAGCCCCGCCATGGCGGCGGCGGCGGCGGTGACGGGACGGCTCAGCGACGTGCGGACGCTCGTACGGGGGCGCACGTGACTCCGTTCGGCGTGCTCCGCGCCCGCGCCGTGCCGATCGCGATCAGCATCGTCGATACCGACCAGATCATCCCGGCGCGGTTCCTCCGGCGCCCGCGCGGCCCCGGGCACGCGCGGCTATTGTTCCACGACCGGCGCGCGGACGGCAGCTTCGCGCTCGATCGGGCGGAATTTGCCGGCGCCGAGATCCTCGTTTCCGCCGGCGAGTTCGGCACAGGCTCGGCGCGCGAGCAGGCGGTGTGGGCACTGTCGGCCCATGGCCTGCGCTGCGTGATCGCGCCCCGGTTCGGCGCGGTGTTTCGCGAGAACGCGATCCGCAATGGCGTGCTGCCGGTCGCGCTCGCCCCGGAGCGGATCGCGCGCCTGGTGGCGCTGGCCGAGGCGCGGCCGGACGCCGCGATGGCGGTGGACCTGCCGGCCCAGCGCGTGGTCGATGCGGACGGCGCGGAGCACGGCTTCGCGATCGATACGTTCGAGAAGCTGCTGCTGACCGAGGGGCTGGACGAGATGTCGCTGACCCTGCGCAACGCCGACGCGGTCGCGGCCTTCGAGCGCGCCTATGACGCGCGCTATCCCTGGATGGCGCCGCGCCGCTAGTGGTTCAGCGCGGCTTCGGCTCAGCGGGGTCGCTGAAATGCAGGCGCAGTCCCGGCCGCGGCCAGGGCAGCATCGCCAGCTTGCCGGTTCCCGAGAAGGTGGCGAAGGCCGTCTTCAGGTCGGGACCGCCGAAGCAGATATTCGTCGTGTATCGGTCGGGCGCCGGCACGTGCTCGACCGCGCTGCCGTCCGGCGCGATCACGGTGACGCCGCCGCGCACCAGGGTGGCGACGCAGATCCGGCCGTCGGCCTCGACCTTCAGCGAATCGAAGCGCTGGAATCCGCCGATGCCCGCCACCAGCTCGCCGCCGTTGATCGACGGGTAGGGCGCCTTCGCGATCTCGCCCGGCGCGGTGAGGCGGAAGCGCCAGAGGCGCGCCGTCTCGGTCTCGGCGACGTAGAGGTAGTCCTCGTCGGGCGACAGGCCGATGCCGTTCGGGGTCATGATCGGAAAAACGATCTCCTTCAGCAGGCTGCCGTCGGTCTGCGCGTAGTAGACCGCGCCGCGGTCCTGGATGCGGCCGCGCACCTTGCCCAGGTCGGTGAAATAGAACCCGCCCTGGCGGTCGAACACGATGTCGTTCGGCCCGTTGAGGGGGCGCCCGTCGCAGTGCGAGTAGACGACCTCGATCTTGCCGCTGGCCAGGTCGACGCGCTCGATCCGTCCGCCGGAATAATTGTCGGCGATGCCCACGGGGCGGAAATCGCCCGGACCGCGATGCCAGGCGAAGCCGCCGTTGTTGCAGACATAGACCTTGCCGTCCGGCCCCAGCGCCAGGCCATTCGGTCCGCCGCTGTGCTGCGAGACGATGTCCTTGCGTCCGTTCGCGGCGATGCGGGTGATGGTGGCGCGCTCGATCTCCACAACCAGCACCGAGCCGTCTGGCAGGGCCACGGGCCCCTCGGGGAACCGCAGCCCGGTCGTAACAATCTGCCAGTCGGGCATGCTGGCTGCGCTGCTGCTCATCGCTTTGACCCCCAAGGCAATCCAGATCGCAGGCGTCTAGTGTCCCGATTGCGAAGTTCGTCCGTGTTTGCGACGCCCGCCGTACGAACTTCGGAATCGAAAAGGACACTAGCAACTATTTGAGTCTAGTGCCCCTTTGGAACCCGACGTTCGCCTCCGGTCTTGCGATCAAGCGAAGGTGAACTTCGGGTTCGGGGCACTAGGTAGCAGGTCAGGCGGCCTCGTGCAGCGGGGGTGGTGCCCGGTCGATTTAGCCTCCCAAGCAATATGTTAGCTCTAACAGCGACTGCGAATGACTTGCAGTCTCTGTTGCGCCGCATTAATGTGCGGTCCGTCAATACCCGCAGGGGCGGAACCCGTCCAATGATTGAGGGCCAGTCAAGCACACCGGCGACCGCCAGCAAGGCCGAAGAGCCGTTGCGCATGGTCGACAGCCAGGAGTTGCTCGCCGGCCAGCGGGAACTGCTGATCAAGCACGGAGGCGACATCTATCGGCTCCGGCTGACAAGCAACAACAAGCTGATCTTGATGAAGTGACGGTTCGGGTTTCGGTAGCTAGGCGCGATCCAGGGGCAGCACCGTGTCAGTCGATTCCATCGCGACCGCAGCCAGTGCGATCGATCTGAGGCCCGTGGCGGGGCGCCGCCGCGGCTGGCGCCGCGCCGTGCCCAGCGCCGGTACCGCCGTCTCATTCGCATTGCACGTCGTGCCGCTGGGTTTCCTGCTGCTGCTGGGCCACGCGGCGACCGAGCCGGCGGGCAGCGCGCCCGGCGCCCCCGGCATCGAGTTGGCGGTGGTCTTCGGCCCGCCGAATGCGACGCCGACGGAAAATCCGCCGCCGCTCGAAAGCCTGCCCATCCCGCAGCTGACGCCGCCGCCCGAGCCGGTGGTGGAAGAGCCGCCACCCGACCCGCCGGTGGTCGAAAAGCAGCCGGAACCGCCGCCGGAGCCCAAGCCGGACGTCGTGCTGCTCGAGGAAGAACCGCCACCGCCCGCGCCGCCCAAGCTTCATCCCGAGCCGCCGAAGCCCCAACCGCCGCCCAAGCCGAAGCCGCCGAATATCGTGCAGAAGCCCGCGCCCAAGCCCGTACAGCAGGCGGCGGTGACGCCGACCGAGCCGGTCGCGGCACCGCTCGGCATGCCCGAGGCGCCAAAGGGCCCCGCGTCGTCGCTGGCCCCGCCCAGCGTCGAGCCGGCGACCGGCCTCTCCACGCCCGGCACCGCGAGCGGCGCCTCGGCGCCCGCCGATGGCGGGCCCTTGGTGCTGCTCGATCCGGCCTATCGCGAGCCGCCATCGCCGCCAACCTATCCGCCGCGCTCGATCTTGCTCGGCCAGCAGGGCCAGGTGATCGTGCGCGCGGCGATCGATCCGCGCGGCACGCCGGAAGAGGTCGTGGTATGGACCTCCTCGGGCTTCCCGCTGCTCGACAAGGCTGCGGTCGACGCGGTCAAGCGCTGGCGTTTCATCCCGGCGCGGCGCGGCGGCGGAACCGTTGCCGCCTGGGTGCAGGTGCCGGTGAACTTCAAACTGCGTTGAGAAAAGACGTGACGGCCGCTCCGCGATGCCAGGCAGGCGCGGCCGCGAATGGAGCGCGATGACGACCGAACTTACCCTTTTGGGCCTGCTGCTTCGTGCCGACATCGTGGTCAAGGTGACGCTGCTTGTCCTGCTGCTGGCGTCGCTGGTGTGCTGGACGATCATCATCGACCAGTCATGCCGGCTGGTTGCCGCGCGGAAAGAGGTGCGGCAGTTTGCCGACGCCGTGGCGCGCGGCCTGGCGCCGCAGCATTGGCTGGCGGCGGGCCTTCGCAAGGCCATGGGCAAGGAGACGATCCCGGCGGCGGTGCTGACCTCAGGCGTGGCCGAATTGCAGGACGGCGACCGCGCCGGGGGCTTGCGCGAGGACCTGGCCCAGCGCCGCGACCGCGTGGAGCGCGCCATGCGCCTGACCATGAGCGAGCAGCTCCGCGCGCTGGAAGCCCGCTTGCCGTTCCTGGCCACGGTCGGATCGGTGGCGCCCTTCGTCGGACTGTTCGGCACGGTCTGGGGCATCATGAACGCGTTCCTTGGCATCGCGCACAGCAACGACACCAGCCTTGCCGTCGTGGCGCCGGGCATCGCCGAGGCGCTGTTCGCCACTGCCATCGGCCTGGCCGCCGCCATTCCCGCGGTCGTGGCCTACAACAAGCTGGGCGACATCCAGCGCAAGCTGGCCCAGGACCTGTCGATCGCGATCGGTCGCGCGGCGATGCGGCTGGCGCGCCACGCGCCGGTCCACGACGCCAACGCGGCCGCGGCGGAGTAGCGCGCATGGCGATGGAACTGGGCAGCGGCCAGGACGACGACGGCTTCGGCCCCGGGCCGATGGCACAGATCAACGTCACGCCGCTGGTGGACGTGATGCTGGTGCTGCTGATCATCTTCATGGTCGCGGCGCCGCTGATGACCGTGGGCGTGCCGGTGGACCTGCCGCGCACCAATGCCCAGCCGCTCGCCCAGGAGCAGGAGCCGCTGACCATCACGGTGGACGCGGAAGGCAAGATCTTCCTGCAGGAGACCGAGGTGCCGCTGGAGAACCTGGTGGCCCAGCTCCAGGCGATCCTGCAGAACCAGCCGCAGGGCCAGCCGGAGCGGCGCATCTTCGTGCGCGGCGACCGCGCCATCTCCTCCGGAAGGGTGATGGAGGTGATGGGCACGGTCAGCGCCGCCGGCTTCTCCCGCGTCGCGCTGCTGGCCGAGCAGCCGCAGGGGCCGACGCCGGGCGCCCAGCCGCGCCGCCCGGCGGGGCAGCGCTGAGCACGACCATGAGCGGTGCGGCGAC